>JBBIJC010000001.1:0-23231 GCA_037446165.1 Hydrogenophilales bacterium
CGGATGCCGAGCAGGTCGAAGGCCGCGCGTTGCATGCGGTCGGCCTGAGGGAAGGTCGCGCACAGGTCCGGAAAGCCGGGTTCCTCGGCGGGCAGTGCTGCATAGGACCAGACCAGGCCGGCGCTGGTCATGAACGCAGCATGGATGGCATAGCCGCCGGCCAGGTGGCGGTCGTCCGAACCCCACAGGGCGATGAGCTGGCCGCCTTCATCCTTGACCGCTTTGGCCAGAACCGGCAGTTGTTCTTTGGTCAGCGCACCGCGCCAGATATGCGCGCCGTGCGCAGCGAAATCCCAATCCTGAGTGCCGATCTTCATCTCAGCCTCCCAGCAGGTGCGCCGCCTGGCGATACCAGTCGGCCAGGTAGGGTGGAATGAACAGGCCCAGCATCAGGACCAGCGCCAGATGCAGGAAGACCGGGGCGAGCGCAGGTTGATGCGGCAGTTGCTGCAGTTCGGTCTCGCCGAACACCATGGGCTGGACCTTGCCGAACACCGAGGCGAAGGCCACGCCCAGCGCGATGAGCAGGAAGGGCGTAGCCCAGGCGTGCTCGTGCATGGCGGTGGTGATGATCAGGAACTCGCTGGCGAAGACGCCGAACGGCGGTACGCCGAGGATGGCGATGGTGCCCAGCATCAGGCCCCAGCCGATGGTCGGGTTGGTCTTGATCAGGCCGCGGATGCCGTCCATGAGCTGGGTGCCTGCCTTCTGGGTGGCATGGCCGACGGCGAAGAAGATGGCCGATTTGGTCAGCGAATGCATGGTCATGTGCAGCAGGCCGGCGAAGCTGGCCACCGGGCCGCCCATGCCGAAGGCGAAGGTGACCAGGCCCATGTGCTCGATCGAGGAATAGGCGAACATCCGCTTGACGTCGGTCTGGCGCTTGATCAGGAAGGCGGCCAGCACCACCGAGAGCAGGCCGAAGCCCATCATCAGGTTGCCGGCCATTGCGGTGCCGAGCGCGCCGTCGACCAGCACCTTGCTGCGCATCACGGCGTACAGCGCGACGTTGAGCAGCAGGCCGGAGAGCACCGCCGAGACCGGCGTCGGGCCTTCGGCATGGGCGTCGGGCAGCCAGCTGTGCAGCGGCGCCAGACCGACTTTCGTCCCGTAGCCGACCAGCAGGAAGACGAAGGCCAGTTGCAGCACGGTCGGTTCCAGTTGCGCCTTGACCGCGTTGAGATGGGTCCAGAGCAGCGCACCGCCGCCGGCGCCGAGCACCTTTTCCGCGGCGAAGTAGAGCAGTACGGTGCCGAACAGGGCCTGAGCGATGCCGACCCCGCACAGGATGAAATATTTCCAGGCGGCTTCCAGCGCGGCTGGCGTGCGGTACAGCGAAACCAGCAACACGGTGGCCAGCGTTGCGCCTTCCATCGACACCCAGAGGATGCCCATGTTGTTGGTGGTCAGGGCCAGCAGCATGGCGGCGATGAATACCTGATAGCTGGCGTGATAGAGCCGCAAACGGGTGTCGTTGAGCCGGCCGTGCTCCTTCTCGATGCGCATGTAGGGCCGTGAGAACAGGGCGGTGGTGAAGGCGACGAAGGCGGTCAGTGCGACCAGGAAGACGTTGAACGAGTCGACGAAGAACCAGCCGTCGCTCAGTTCCATCGGGCCTTGCGCGATGACCCGGGTGGTCAGGGCGGCCGCGGCCAGCAGGGTCAGGAAGCTGAACCCCGCGTTGATTTCCGGCGCCGAGCCGCGGTTGCCCCACAGCGCCAGGAAGATGCCGCCGGCCAGCGGGATGCCGAGTAGCCAGTAGAACTCCATTATTTCTCTCTCAGCTTTTCCATGTGCTTCAGGTCGAGGGAGTCGAAGGTCTCCCTGATCTGGAAGAAGAAGATGCCCAGCACGAACACGCCGACCAGCACGTCCAGCGCGACGCCCAGTTCGACCACCAGAGGCATGCCATAGGTGGCGCTGGTGGCGGCGAAGAACAGGCCGTTTTCCATGGCCAGGAAGCCGATCACCTGGGGCAGCGCCTTGGTCCGGGTGATCATCATCAGGAAGGCGAGCAGGACGCAGGCCATGGCCACGCCGAGCGTGGACCGGGTCACCGTGCCGGCCATCTGCGAGATGGGCAGGGCCAGGTTGAAGGCGAAGATCACCAGGGCGATGCCGATCAGCATGGTTGCGGTGTTGTTGAGCATGGGCTCGACGTCGCGGTTGATGTCCAGCTTGCGCACCAGCCGGTAGAAGAACCAGGGCATGGCGATCACCTTGAGCAGCAGGGTCAGGCCGGCCGAGTAATACAGGTGATGCTGGCCGGTCGACCAGGCGATGATCGCGGTCGACGAGGCCAGCGCCGCGCCTTGCCAGGCGAACAGCGTGACCAGGCCGACCACGCGCCGCTGCGACAGCATGGCGAAGGAGATCAGCAGCAGGATGGCCGCAAGCAGGTTGACGATCTGAAGCGAATAGGTAGCCGCCACGTCAAACCTCCAGCAGGAAATGGATCAGCATGCCGAGCACCGCCAGCAGGAAGGCGGTACCGAGGAACTCAGGCACGCGGAACAGGCGCATCTTGGCGCTGATGGTTTCCATGAAGGCGAGGACGAAACCGCCTCCCGCCATCTTGACGGTCAGGGCCAGCAGGGCCAGCGGCAGGGCGCCATAGTTGCCGGTCGGGGCGATGCCCCAGGGCAGGAACAGGGCGATGCCGAGTGCCGAATAGGTGAACAGCTTGATCGCCACCGCCCACTCGATCAGGGCCAGATGGCGGGCCGAATACTCCAGGATCATGGCCTCGTGGATCATGGTCAGTTCGAGGTGGGTGGTCGGGTTGTCGACCGGGATGCGCGCGTTCTCCGCCACCGATACCATCCAGAACGCCACGCCGGCGAAGGCCAGACTGGGGTAGATGGCGAACTGGCGGTGGGCCAGGGTGTCGACGATGTGCGGCAGCTGGGTCGACTGCGAGATCAGGCTGGCGGTGAAGAACACCATCAAGAGCGCCGGTTCGGCCAGGAAGGAGACCATCATCTCGCGCCGGGCACCCAGGGTGCCGAACGAGGTGCCGATGTCCATCGCGGCCAGGGCCAGGAACACCCGGGCCAGGGCGAACACGCCGACCAGGGCGATGGCGTCGGCCGCCGGCGAGAACGGCAGATCGTTGGCGATCATCGGTACGATGCCGGCCGCCAGCGCCATGCAGGCAAATACCATGTAGGGCGCGAAGCGGAACAGGGGTGAGGCGGTGTGCGCGATCACCGCGTCCTTGTGGAACAGCTTGCGCATCACCCGGTAGGGCTGGGTCACGGGCGGTGCCGAGCGGCCTTGCAGCCAGGCCCGGCACTGGTTGGTCCAGCCCAGCAGCAGCGGGGCGACCAGGATGGCGAGCAGGGTTTGCAGGAGTTGCAGAATGATGCCGGTGGTCATGGCGTCACCTTTCCAGACCGTCATTCCCGCGCAGGCGGGAATCCAGGTTTATCTGAATTGAACTGGGAAGCTGGATTCCCGATTTCTCGGGAATGACGGCGAGGCAATGAGGTCCGGAATACATCATTGGGTAAACACCAGCAGGAAGATCAGGGTGGCGAAGCTGTAGATCAGGTACCACTGGATGCGGCCGTGCTGCAGCCGGCCGGCCTGTTCGGAGAGCCAGCCCGCCACTCTGGCGATGGGCAGATAAAGCAGGGTCCAGAGTTTGTCGACGCTGGCACCGTGGTAATGCGGGGTGCGGTCGAAGGGGGTCGGGGTTTCCCGCTCGACCCGCATGAAGGACTGGAAGATCTGGCGGATCGGCTGGCCAAAGCCCTCGGCGCTGTCCTGCATGCGTGGCGTCTGCTCGGGGAAGCCGCAGTCCCATGGATCGGCATGGCGCACCCGGCCGTGATAGACCTTGCGCACGAACAGGAAGGTCAGCGCCAGTGCGACCAGAACCACGGCGAGGAAGACGAGCGGAGAATAACTGGCCCGTGCCGCATTGACCGGGGCCAGCATCAGCCAGCTGCCGTCGTTGACCAGCGACTGCCCGGTGAGCTGCTTTACCGTGGGCGCCATCCAGCCGATGAACTGGCTCGGCAGCAGACCGAGCAGGACACAGCCGGCGGCCAGCCAGACCATGCCCAGACGTTGCAGCCAGCCGGCCTCATGGGCGTCTTTCAGGGATGGATCGCGCGGTTGACCGAGAAACACCACGCCGAAGAACTTGACCATGACATAGGCTGCCAGTGCGGCGGCAAGGGCAACCGAGGCCGCCGCCACCGGGATCACCATGTTGAGATAGTTCTGGTGCAGGCCGGGCGTGAGCAGGAAGGCCTGCAGCAGCAGCCACTCGGAAACGAAGCCGTTGAGCGGTGGCAGGCCGGCGATGGCCAGCGCGCCGATCAGGGTCAGCCAGGCGGTCCAGGGCATGTAGCGGATCAGTCCGCCCAGGCCGCCCATCTGGCGGGTGCCGGTGGCGTGCAGCACCGAGCCGGTGCCGACGAACAGCAGGCCCTTGAAGAAGGCATGGTTGACCGCGTGATACAGGGTGGCAGTCAGGGCCAGCGCGGCCAGCATGCCCTTGCCATCGGCACTGAAGATCACGGTCAGGCCGAAGCCAGCCAGGATGATGCCGATGTTCTCGATCGAGGACCAGGCCAGGAGGCGTTTCATGTCCGATTGCACGGCGGCGAAGATGACGCCATAGAGCGCGGTGATCAGGCCCAGCGTCAGGCTCAGTGCGCCCCACCAGCCGATCTGGACATGGAGCAGGTCGAAGGTGACCCGCAGCAGGCCGTAGATCGCGGTCTTCAGCATGATCCCCGACATCAGCGCCGACACTGGCGAGGGTGCTGCCGGATGGGCTTCGGGCAGCCAGACGTGGACCGGCACCAGCCCGGCCTTGGCGCCGAACCCGAACAGGGCCAGCAGGAAGGCTATCGAGGCCCAGTACGGGGTCATCTGCGCCTGACGCATGTAGTCGAAGGTGTAGGCGCCATGTCCGCCCTGCAGCACGCCGAAGCAAAGCAGCAGCGAGACTGCGCCGACGTGGGCCATGAGCAGGTAGAGGAAACCGGCGCGTCGAATTTCCGGGATCTTGTGGTCGGTGGTGACCAGGAAATAGGACGACAGCGCCATCAGTTCCCAGGCCACCATGAAGGCGTAGGCGTCGTCGGCCAGCAGCACCATCAGCATGCTGCCCAGAAAGAGGTGATATTCGAGACAGAGGATGCCGGACGGCTTGCCATGACCCTGATGGAAGTAACCCGCGGCATACAGGGAAATGCCGGCTGACGCGAAGCCCAGAATCAGGGTGAAGATGGCGGTCAGATTGTCCAGGCGAAGATGGAAGGGCAGGTCGGGCAGTCCGATCGCCAGCACGGCTGTTTCCGCAGGCGCGCCCAGGAAGCCAAGCGCTGTTGCACCGACCATGACACCAACCAATGCACCCAGCAGGAAAACCGGTTTGCTGATGGCCGGCAGTCGTGGCACCAGAGTCAGACCCACAACACCGAGCAGCAGCCAGGCAGTGGCCGCTATCATCAGGAGGTCGATCGGTAATAAAGGAGACATGGTAAGTTCTGGGTCGATTCTATCAGCCAGCCAGGCTAAGCCGCGAGGCTGGAATGGATTCAGGGTAAGGATCGCTGTGCGGAAAGCCCACAGCGCCTGAAGATCAGGATAGAACTTCTCCCAGCTTTTCCATGGCTTCCCGGTCGGTCGAGAAGATATGGCTGACGCCGATCTTTTCGGTCAAGCCGGTGTGGTCCAGCACATCCTGAACCTGTTTCTTGAATCCGCTGAAGGCCAGTGTGATGCCGCTTTCCTTGAACCGGGCGATCAGGTTGGACAGCATCTCTACGCCTGATGCATCGATATAGTTGATGCCGCTCGACTTGATCAGGATGCAGCGCAGGTCCGGATTTTCCCGCTCCAGTTGCAGCAGGGCGTCCTCGAAATAGGACACGTTGACGAAGCGCAGCGCACCGTCGAAGCGCAACGCGCCCAGCCTGGGGTTCAGCGGCGGCAGGTCATGGCGCTCGGCATCGCGCAGGGTCTCGTCCTGGTGCATGCCCAGGATGGCGATCCGCGGCCGCATCATGCGATACAGCAACAGCGCCAGCGAAAGCAGGATGCCGGTCAGGATGCCGTTCTGGATGTTCGGTGCGAAGGCCAGGGTGGCGACAAAGGTCACTATCGAGGCGATGCCGTCGTCACGATTGGCGCGCCAGGCCTGGGCGATGATCCTGAAATTGATCAGCCCCATGACCGCGACCATGATGATGGCCGCCAGCACTGGCTTGGGCAGGTGATAGAGCGCCGGGGTGAAGAAGAGCAGGGTCAGCAGCACGAACACGGCAGAGATCACCGAGGACAGGCCGGTTTTGGCATTCGAGGCCAGGTTCAGGGCCGAACGCGAGAAAGATCCGCTGACCGGCATCGAATGGCTGAATGCGGCTGCAATCTTGGCCAGACCTTGCGCGATCAGCTCCTTGTTTTCATTCCAGGGCTGGCGGGTCTTGATGGCGATGACCTTGGAGCTGGACATGGCCTCCATGAAGCTGATCAGGGCGATGACGAAGCTGGCCGGCAGCAGCGCAATGCTGGCATGCCAGTCGAGCGGCGGGATGCTCAGGCTGGGCAGTCCCTTGGGGATGTCGCCGACCACACGGCCGCCGATTTCGGAGAATTGCAGCGCATAACTGGCCCAGGTCAGCAAGGCCACGGTAATCAGCACGCCGGGCAGTCTGGGCGCAAATCGCTTGAAGGCGACCAGCAGCATGATCGAGGTCAAGCCAAAGCCGAGCGACATTTCGTGCATGGTGTTGATGTTGGTCAGCACGTTCCAGATGTCGAGCAGGAAATGTTCCGATTGCTTGGCTGGTATGCCGAGCAGGGTCGGCAACTGCGACAGGCCGATGATCAGCGCCGCGGCGTTGATGAAACCCATCAGCACAGGATGCGACAGAAAGTTCAGCAACACGCCCATGCGGAAGGCGCCGAAGGCGATCTGGAACATTCCCGACAGCAGCGCCAGCAGGATGACGTAGGAATAGAACAATTCAGTACCGTGGCCAGCGAGCGGCGCGACGCTGGCCGCGGTGAGCAGCGAGGTCATGGCCACCGGGCCGGTCGACAGTTGGCGCGACGAACCGAAGAGCGCGCCGACAATGGTCGGGATCAGCGCGGCATACAGGCCCCAGTACGGCGGTACCCCGGCCAGCTGGGCATAGGCGAGCGATTGCGGTATGGCCACCAGGGACACGGTGATGCCGGCAATCAGGTCGTCCTTCAGGGTCTCGGCGGTAAAGCTGAAATTCTGGAAATAGGCCAGTGGATTGATGGGGAGAACTCTTTTTGGAAGGTGTGTGGACATGGGTTCGATTGGTTCAGTGCTGGGGAATTCGTTTGGGCACCACGCAGAAGACCACGGGCGCGCTGGTCTTGCCGACCTTGCGTTCGGCCGACCGGGCCTTGGCGCGGTCAGCGGTGGTTTCCTGCTGCTCCATCAGGGCATGGAATTCACTGATGTGGCCGACGTTGGCGAAGGCCAGGGCATTGATCAGCCGCTTGAAGTTTTGTACGGGCATTGCTCTCTGTGCTCAGGTATCTGATGGGGTTAAAGCAGACACCTGTAAGCACCTCCCATGCCACCATGGCTAACACCATGATTGGATTAGGTGTTTTGCTATGGACTGGGTTTTTTTGGCCTGGCTGCGTGTATCAAATTGCAACGCCAGGTGGGTGCCAAGTGTTTGTTTATCTATTAATAAACAATAAAAACATATGGTTATATCGATTGTTGCAGGCCTGACGGGGTATATTGCATAATGCAACATATTATCCATGCGGGTCTTCCAGCCCCAAGCCTTCCTGATGCAAGCCTCCCTGCAAAGCAAACTCACGCTCGGCTATCTGGTCATTGCCGTCCTGGCTCTGGGTGTCTCCCTGTTTACCTTCGAGAAGATCCGCGTGGTCGAGCAGAAGGTCCTGATGGGCGAACGGGTGTCGGAGTTGCTGGAGGCGGCCATGGAGATTCGCCGGTTCGAGCGCAACTATTTCCTGCACGGCCAGGAGGCGGACCGTCTGGAAAACATCTCGAACATCGAGAACATGCAGCACTTGCTGAAGAAATATCAGGCCGACTTTGTGCTGTACGGTGTCCCGGAAAGCGTTCCGGCCCTGAGCCGCGATCTGGAAACGTACCGGCAGCTGATCGACCAATATGCCCGGTATCAACAGGCTGACGTCAGCCATCGCACCCTGCTTGAGAAGAATGTCCGCAGCACCGGGCAGAATATGGTCGCCCTGGCCGAGTATGCGGTCGGTCCAGAACGGCGGCTGGTCCGGGCCTCGCTCGATTCGTTCCGGACCGTGCTGGTTTTCCTTATCGTCGGGCTGGCCCTGTTGATGATCGCCATGGGGCAGGCGCTGTCGCGGCTTGTGGTGCGGCCGCTGAAGCGGCTGGAACAGAGCGTCGAGGCGGTGCAGCAGGGCAAGCGGGCCAAGTTGCTGATGCCCTCCCGGGATCGGGAACTGGTCGCCATCGTCACGGCCTTCAATCAGATGCTCAAGGAACTGGAACAGCGCCAGAAGCACTTGATGCGTTCGGAGAAGCTGGCCTCGCTCGGCACCATGCTGTCCGGCGTCGCCCATGAACTGAACAACCCGCTGTCCAATATCTGGTCCTCGTGTCAGATCCTGGAGGAGGAGCTGGGGCAGGCTGCACCGGAAATGCAGCGGAAACTGCTGCTCCAGATCGACGAGCAAAGCGTGCGCGCCCGCACCATCGTCCGCTCCCTGCTGGATTTTGCCCGCGATCGGCAGTTCAACAAGGAGTCGCTGCTCCTGCGCGAACTGGTCGAGCAAACTGTCCAGTTCATCAAGGGCGAGATTCCGGCCAAGGTCAAAGTGGAGGTCCGTGTCCCAGAGGGTATTGCGCTGTTCGCCGACAAGCAGCGTTTGCAACAGGCCTTCCTGAACCTGATCAAGAACGCGGTCGAGGCCGTGGGTGCGGAAGGCGAGGTGGCGATCTCGGCGAACAGGGTGACGGTTACCGATTCGGCCCATGACCTGGCCTTCCCGTCGGGCTGCCAGGTCGAGGGCGGCGCGATCGACATCGCGGTCAGCGACAATGGTCCCGGCATCGAGGCTCATGTCCTGCCCCGGATTTTCGATCCCTTCTTTACCACCAAGGATGTCGGGCGCGGCATGGGGCTCGGTCTGTTCATCGTCTACCAGATCGTCGAGGAACATGGCGGCTGCATCCTGGCCAGCAGTGACGCGAATCAGGGCACGGTATTTCACATCAGGCTGCCGCTACAGGCCGCATAAGGACAGTAATGACACAGACCGGAACCCTGCTGATCGTCGACGACGAGGAAATCGCCCTCGGCAATCTTGAGCACGTGATGAGGAAGGAAGGCTACGACGTCACCACGGCCAGCACCGGGACGGAGGCGTTGAAGCTGATCGAGTCGATGCGTTTTGATCTTCTTCTCACCGATCTGCGGATGGAAAACGTGGACGGCATGCAACTGCTGAACGCCTGCCGCCAGCGCCACCCGGATTCCGAAGTCATCATGATCACCGGTTACGCGACCACCGAGTCGGCGGTCAAGGCGATGAAGGAGGGCGCGTTCCACTACATCGCCAAGCCCTTCCGGCTGGATGAAGTCCGGAAAGTGGTCAGCGAGGCCATGGAAAAGATCCGGCTGCGTCAGGAGAACAGGCAGCTCCGGGAACAGGTCGAGGCCTACGAGGGCAAGGTCAAGATCATCACCCAGGACCCGGACATGCGGCGGCTGATGGACCTGGTCCGGCAGGTCGCGCCAACCGATTGCAGCATCCTGATCGAGGGCGCCAGCGGCACCGGCAAGGAGCTGTTCGCCCGCTTCGCGCACCAGAGCAGCGACCGCTGCAACGGACCGTATCTGGCGGTCAATTGCGGCGCGCTGAGTCAGGAGCTGCTGGCCAACGAACTGTTCGGCCACGACAAGGAGGCCTTCACCGGGGCGACCAGCCACAAGAAAGGGCTGATCGAATCCGCCTCGGGAGGCACGCTGTTTCTCGATGAGATCACCGAGATGCCGGCCGACATGCAGGTCAAACTGCTGCGCGTCATCCAGGAAAAGGAGGTGTTGCGGGTCGGCGCCACCAAGCCCCTGCCGGTCGATATCCGGGTCATCGCCGCGACCAACCGCGATCTCAAACTGGCGGTGGCCAACGGCACGCTACGCAACGACCTCTACTTCCGGCTCAATGTCATCACCCTGAATATCCCGCCACTGGCGCGGCGCAAGGACGATATTCCGCTGCTGGTCCGCCATTTCCTGCAAAAATCATCGGCGCGGATGAAGAAGGAAGTCACCAATGTCACACCGGAGATGCTCGACATCCTGATGGGTTATGATTTTCCCGGCAACGTCAGGGAACTGGAAAACATCATCGAACGCGGTACGGCGGTGACCAGCGGCGATACCATCGAGGTCGCGCATCTGCCGGACCATCTGCGTAATCGCGAAAGCCAGCCCTACCACAAGGAAAGTGGCGTCATCCCGACCCTGGAAGAGCAGGAACGGAAGTACATCCACTGGGTCATGAACGAGGTCGGTGGCAATCAGACCCTGGCCGCGCGGACGCTGGGCATCAACCGCAGTTCGCTATGGCGAAAGCTCAAGACCTACGAAGACAGCGGCAGCCGCTAACGAGGGTTCAGACGTTGTGTTCAGCCGTGCCGAACAGGTCGGCGATGCCTTGCCACCAGCGCCGCCGGTTCTGGGGAACATGATGGCTGGGATCGAGGTCCGAGGGCGGCAGCCGGCTCATCACCCAGCCGGGTAAAATGCGATGCTTGCTGGAGCCGCACGACGTGCCCAGGTGGTTCGGGTCGTAGATCTTGATCAGCGAGGGCTGGTCCAGATCGTCTGCGTAGACGATGCCGCAGTAGTCCTCGTCGTGCTCCTTGCGCAGCAATTGGTCAATCTCGCGGACGAAGGTGGCGACATGTTCGCCATCGGCCGGTTGTTCGGGGCGAGCCTCGCCCAGCGCGTAGAGATACCAGCCGGCCCGGGCGTCCAGTCTTTGCCAGAAGGCAGAGAGCTGATCCCAGGACAGCAGGCTGAACAGCATGCCGTCGAACAGGGCGTCGAATTCGGAATTGCGTATGGGTAGCATGATCCGGTGCTGACTGGGACAAATGTGGGATGGACATTGTCACTGATCGGTTTTCCAAAGAAAACCCTTTTTGAGAGGAAGAGTAAGGTGTTGAAAGCATTATTGTTTGATGTCGATGGAACCTTGGCCGATACCGAACGGGACGGCCACCGGGTGGCATTCAATGCGGCCTTCCGCGATTTCGGCCTGGATTGGGACTGGGACGTGGATCTGTACGGCAAGTTGCTGGCAGTGACTGGCGGCAAGGAGCGGATGCGCTATTACGTCGACAGTTTTCGCCCCGACTATGTCAAACCCGCCGACTTCGATGATCTGGTCGTGAACCTGCACAAGACCAAGACCAGGCACTACACGGAGTTGCTGGCCGAGGGCGGCATTCCCCTGCGGCCCGGGGTCAAGCGGCTGATCGAGGAGGCACGGCAAGCCGGTCTGATTCTGGGGGTTGCGACCACGACCACGCCGGACAACGTCACTGCGTTGTTGCGGCACAGCCTGGCGCCGGACAGCCCGGACTGGTTCGCGGTGATTGCCGCCGGCGACATCGTGCCGGCCAAGAAGCCGGCCCCGGACATTTACCTGTGGGCCATGGAAAGACTGGGCTTGAAGCCGGAAGAATGCCTGGCCTTCGAGGACTCGCGCAATGGCATCCGCTCATCGCGTGGGGCCGGGTTGCGTACCGTGGTGACGGTGAATGATTACACCCGCGACGACGAGTTCGCTGGCGCGATCGCCGTGTTGTCGGACCTGGGTGAGCCGGGCATGCCGTATCGCCGTCTGGATCGGGAGGAAGCCGGAGTGGTCGATCTGGCGCGGCTTGCGGGCTGGCTTCAGGCCTGACGCGCGGCGGCAGCTTCCAGTGTGTTCTGGAGCAGCGTAGCCACGGTCATCGGGCCGACGCCGCCGGGCACCGGCGTGATCCAGCTTGCCCGTTCTTTTGCGGCATCGAATTCCACGTCGCCGACCACCCGGCCATCGGGCAGGCGATTGATGCCGACGTCGATCACCAGCGCGCCCTCGCGTATCCAGTTGCCCCGGATCAGTTCCGAGCGGCCGACCGCAGCGACCAGCACCTCGGCGCGCGCGACCTGGGCCGGCAGGTCACGGGTCGCGCTGTGGCAGACCGTGACTGTGCAGCCGGCCATCAGCAACTCCAGCGCCATCGGCCGACCGACGATGTTGGAGGCGCCCACCACCACTGCCTCCTTGCCCCGCAGGTTTTCGTTGGTGGTGGCCAGCAGGCGCATTACGCCATAGGGCGTGCAGGGCCGCAGGGTGGGCCGCGCCTGTGCCAGCCGACCCAGATTGTAGGGATGGAAGCCGTCCACATCCTTGCCCGGGTGGATGCGTTCGATGACGGTCTCGGGATGGATGTGCTGAGGCAGCGGTAACTGGACCAGGATGCCGTCGACGTTGTCATCGCCGTTCAGCTGGTCAATCAGGTCCAGCAATTCTGCTTGTGTTGTCGTGGCCGGCAGGTCGTAGGCCAGATCGCGCACCCCGGCGATCTCGCACGAGCGCCGCTTGTTGCGGACGTAGAGTGCAGATGCCGGGTTGTCGCCGACCAGAATCACGGCCAGACCTGGCGCCTGAAGGCCGTTTGCCAGCCGTGCATCGACTTGGTGACGGATATCCAGCAACAAGGAATTGGCAATGGCTTTGCCATCAAGGATGCGGGCGGTCATGGTGTGCTCTGCTTGGGTTCGGGCGAGGCTGGAAATTTTAGCCGACCCGAGGCTTTCAGCGACATTGATTTTTACCTGGGCGGCGGGTATAGTCCGTGCCCTTCGGGGTGTAGCGCAGCCCGGTAGCGCGCCTGCTTTGGGAGCAGGATGTCGGAGGTTCGAATCCTCTCACCCCGACCAGCGTTATTCGGTCGAAAAGTTGCACAACTGTCCGCGGATCACTGCCCGTAGCTCAATTGGATAGAGCACCAGCCTTCTAAGCTGGGGGTTACAGGTTCGATCCCTGTCGGGCAGGCCAACTAGGTTTCAGTGGCGGCGGTAGCTCAATGGTAGAGTCCCAGATTGTGATTCTGGTTGTTGTGGGTTCGAGTCCCATCCGTCGCCCCAAAAACTCAAAACAATCAGCCGGTTTTTGTCCAGTCTGATTTCTCGAACAGGCCGCCCTACGTGGTCAATTCAGTCGTAGTCTTCTTGCACACCAACCGCTTTTATTTGGCACCCAGGCCAGTGATCCGGCACTGAGTAGATTGTCGAGCCAAATACCCATTGCCACAGGGCGGGCATGTTTGGGTTGCCCATTTACGCTGGCTATCCATAATGGCGATATCAAAAGCTTCCAAGAGGAGAAGCCATGAGTTTGCTCCAGTCCAGGCAAGCTTGTTTGTCCGCCATTCAGTGCATGAGCCCACCACCGGCGTCAGTCCATACTGGCCGGTTGTAAGGCCTCCGCACAATGTCCGGGTCCTCCTCCACTGAAAATATAATTGCGCATCTTCAAGCGCAGTTGCGCTGGCGCGATGAAGAAATCGCGTTGCTGCGCGAAGCCGTGGCTGCGATCAGCAGTGAACTCAAGCTCAGCGCGTTGCTCGACCTGATCGCTCACCAGGCCCAACGTCTGATTCAAGCCGAGACGGTGCTCATCCCGGTGGTCAATCCGCATTCCGACGACTATTCCTATCGTGCTGGTGTGGGCAAGAACGTTGACGAGATCGTCGGCGAATCCCTGCCGTTGAATTTCGGTCTCTGCGGCTGGGTGTGGCGACACAAGCGGGCCTGGTGGCGCGGGGTCATGGCGGAGTTGTCGCCGGACGAGCGTGCGCGTTGGGAAAAGGAGGCAGGGACGGTGATCCTGGTGCCTTTGATCGGACGCAAGCAGTTCCTTGGTGGAATCGTCGGCATCAGCAAACGCGATGGCGAGGGGTTTACCGAAAATGATCTGCATGTGCTTGAGCTGTTTGCCGGGCAAGCTGCCATTGCGATCGAAAATGCGGTGGCGACCGAAGAGCTCGATCTGGCTCGCCAGACGGCGGAAGTGGCGCGCAGCGAACTGCAACAGTTGAACGAGCGGTTGATTTTGGCTGCCAGTGTGTTCTCGGCCACGCACGATGCGGTCACGATCACCGACCCCGCTGGCGATATCGTCGATGTGAATGATGCCTTTATCCGTATCACGGGCTACAGCAGGGCCGAGGCCGTCGGCAGGAACCCGCGCTTCCTCCAGTCTGGCCGCCAGTCACCGGAGTTCTATCGGGTGATGTGGAATGCCATACTCAAGGATGGTTACTGGAGCGGCGAGATCTGGAACCGGCGCAAGGATGGTGAGATTTATGCCGAAATGCTGACCATATCCAGTGTGCTCGATAGTCAAGGCAAACTGCTCAATTATGTGGCTGTCGCCAGCGACATCACCCTGACCAAGAACCACGAGGCCGAACTTGAGCGTGTCGCCCATTTCGATGCCCTGACCGGTGTGCCCAACCGCGTGCTTCTGGCCGACCGGATGCGCCAGGCCCTCGCCCAGACGGACCGGAATCAGGGTCTGCTCGCAATCTGCTATTTCGATCTGGACGGGTTCAAGCCCATCAATGACCGTTTTGGTCATGACATCGGGGATATGTTCCTGGTCGAGATGGCCGAGCGCATTACGTCCTGCTTGCGGGGCGGAGACACCATTGCGCGTCTGGGCGGCGATGAGTTCGTCCTGTTGCTGCAGGATTTGAGCGATGTCACGGAATGTGAACAAGCCATCGAGAGGATATTGTCCGAGATCAGGCGCCCGGTGAATCTGCTCGGTGAATCCCTGTCCATTTCCGCCAGTATGGGGGTGACGATCTATCCGACCGATCCTTCCGATCCGGACACCCTTTTGCGCCATGCTGACCAGGCCATGTATCGCGCCAAACTGGAAGGCAAGGATCGATACTATCCGTTCAGCGTGGAACTGGACCAATACGGCACGCCACAGCGCCAGGCCTGTCTGCGGATCAGGAAAGCACTGGAAAATGATGAACTGGTGCTGTTTTACCAGCCCAAGGTCAACATGCGCCGTGGCCGGGTCATGGGGGCTGAAGCCCTGGTGCGCTGGCAACACCCGGATCGTGGCCTGTTGCCGCCGGCCGAGTTTCTGCCCCTCATCGAAGAGGATGAACTTATCGTTGACCTTGGCGATTGGGTGATCGAATCCGCGTTGCGACAGCTGGAAGCCTGGCGCCGGCAGGGGCTCAACCTGACGATCAGCGTCAATACCGCCGCTCGCCAGCTGCATCAGCCCGATTTTGTCGCCAAGCTGCAATCCTGTCTGGCCGCGCATCCGGAGGTGCCGCCGGAATGTCTGGAGCTCGAGGTACTGGAGACCTCGGCCCTGGTGGATATGGCGAATATCTCCACCTTGATCAACACCTGCCGGAAACTCGGCGTGCGCTTTGCACTGGATGATTTCGGCACCGGCTATTCGTCACTGACTTATCTGCGACATCTACCGGTCGATACGATCAAGATCGACCAGTCCTTCGTCCGCGATATGCTGCATGACCCTGAGGATCTGTCGATCGTGCATGGGGTGATCGGACTGGCCGAAACCTTCAACCGTTCGGTCGTCGCCGAGGGGGTCGAGACGGTCGAGCACGGCATCATGCTGCTCAACCTGGGCTGCGATCTGGCACAGGGCTATGGCATTGCCCGGCCAATGCCGGCCGAGAACATCCTGCCCTGGATTCAAGGCTGGCGTCCGCAGCCAAGCTGGCTGCCTTCCGGCGGCTATCTGGTTTCGATGGAAGACCTGCATTTGATCATTGCCGAGCATGAGCATGAGCGGATGGTCAAGGCGATCATTGCCATGGTCGATGGCAAGGCGGTAAATCGTCCGAAGGGTCTGGGCGCCAGGAGCTGCCGGTTTGGCTTGTGGTATGAGGGCGTGGGCCTGGCCCGCTATTGGCATTTGCCTGAATATGCCCAGATGGGGCCGCTGCATGAGGAAATGCACAGATTGGGCCTCGAAATGGCAGACTTGGCCGAGAAACGCCAGACTGAAGCGGCGCTGGCCATGATCCCCGCCCTGATTGCCGCCAAGGAGCGGTTCCTGTCCGGACTCGACCGGCTCGCACCTGTCCTGGTCGAGTATCGCCACAAACATCAACTTCCCGGTGCGATCCAGTGATCGGGTCAATAGCCTGAGTCCGCGGGCCGATGAGGCGCGATCCTCACTACCGGCCCCGCTATTTTGGCGTCAGGACCGTGTTCCTGGCCTCCGGCAGCAGCGTCGGATAGTCCCTTGATGCATGCAGTCCGCGGCTCTCATGCCGTTGCTGGGCGCAACGGACCATCAGGTCGGCAGTGAGCACCAGGTTGCGCAATTCGATCAGGTCGTTGCTGACCCTGAAATTGCTGTAGTAATCGTGAATTTCTTCCTGCAGCAGCCCGATGCGGTGGGCCGCGCGTTCCAGGCGCTTGTTGGTGCGGACGATGCCGACGTAGTCCCACATGAAGCTGCGCAGTTCATGCCAGTTGTGGGTGATCACCACCTGTTCGTCGGCATCGGTGACCCGGCTTTCATCCCAGTCGGGCAGGGTCAACGCCGTGGCCGGCTGGCTGTGGGCGATGTCGGCCGCTGCCGCCCGGCTATAGACCAGGCATTCGAGGAGCGAATTGGAGGCCAGCCGGTTGGCGCCATGCAGGCCGGTCCAGGTGGTTTCGCCCAGGGCATAGAGGTTTTCCAGATCGGTGCGGCCCTGCTGGTCGATGACCACGCCGCCGCAGGTGTAGTGGGCGGCCGGGGCGACCGGGATCCACTCCTGGGTAATGTCGATGCCGAGTTCCTTGCAGCGGGCATAGATGTTGGGGAAGTGGCTGACGATGAACTTGGCCGGCTGGTGGGTGATGTCCAGGTAGACGCAATCCAGGCCGCGCTTCTTCATCTCGAAGTCGATGGCGCGGGCGACGATGTCGCGTGGCGCCAGTTCCAGCCGCTCGTCGTGGCTTTCCATGAACCGGGTGCCGTCGGGCAGGCGCAGGATGGCGCCCTCGCCGCGCATGGCCTCGGTGATCAGGAAGGACTTGGCTTGCGCGTGGTAAAGGCAGGTTGGGTGGAACTGGACGAACTCCAGGTTGGCCACCCGGCAGCCGGCCCGCCAGGCCATGGCGATGCCGTCGCCGGTGGCGGTATCCGGATTGGTGGTGTAGAGGAAAACCTTGCCGGCGCCGCCGGTGGCCAGCACGGTGTGACCGGCGGCGATGGTTTCGACCTGGTCGGTGTCGCTGTCCAGCACGTAGGCGCCGTAGACGCGGTTGTCGGACAGCCCCAGTTTTCTGCCGGTAATCAGGTCGACGGCAATGTGCCGTTCCTTGAACTCGATGTTGGGCGCGGCGCGCAGCCGGGTCAGCAGGGTGTCCTGCACGCCCTGGCCGGTGGCGTCGGCGACGTGGAAAATGCGACGCTGGCTGTGGCCGCCTTCACGGGTCAGGTGATAACCACTGTTCTTGCCCCGATTTTCCCGATCGAACGGCACGCCTTGCCAGATCAGCCATTTGATCGCGTCCGGGCCATGCTCCACCACATAGCGGACCGCAGCCTCGTCGCACAAGCCGGCGCCCGCCACCAGGGTGTCGCGGATGTGGGCGGCGAAACTGTCCTCGTCCGAGAACACGGCGGCAATACCGCCCTGGGACATGGCGCTGGAGCTGTCGCCAAAGGTCTTTTTGGTGATCATAAGCACCTTCGTCTGCTCCGGCAGGGACAGGGCGAGGGTGCAGGCGGCGAGGCCGGAACCAATGATGAGGACGTCGTAATGCTGCATGGCGGGTTGCGGTTGGGAACTTCTCGTGGATCCGAAGGGTCTGTCAGGCATTATTGCCGGGTCATGACGGTTATACTAGCCCGATTCGAAACCGAGAAGGGTTAGGCCATTGGCGAGACGGTAACCAATGGAATGAATCATGAGTGAGCAGGATATAGACCGGCAATTGGTGGAAAGGGCGCGTCAAGGCGACAAACGCGCCTTCGAGTTGCTGGTGGAAAAATATCAGCGACGGTTGCATCGGCTGCTGTCCCGCATGGTGCGGGATGCGGAAGAGGTGGAAGACATCGCCCAGGAGACCTTCATCAAGGCCTATCGGGCGCTGCCCAGCTTCCGGGGCGATGCGGCCTTCTACACCTGGCTGTATCGGATCGGCGTGAATACCGCCAAGAATTATCTGGCCAGCCGCAAGAAGGCCATGCCGACGATCAGCGATCAGGCCATGGATGACGACGATGAGCCGGATGAGCGGCTGGTGGCGCAGGACCACAACACGCCCGAGACCGAGCTGATGTCGAAACAGATTGCGCTGGCTGTGAACGAAGCGGTCCAGGCCCTGCCGGAAGAATTGCGTTCCGCCATCACCCTGCGGGAGATGGAGGGATTGAGTTATGAGGAAATCGCCGAGTTGATGAGTTGTCCCATCGGCACGGTGCGGTCCCGGATTTTTCGGGCACGTGAAGCGATCGCCGCTAAGTTGCGGCCGATGCTCGGCACGTCCCAGGACAAGAGGTGGTAAAAATGACATTGGCACACACACAAAAATTGATTCAGCCGGAAGAATCGGCATCGGAAGCCTGGCTCTCCGCCCTGATCGACGGCGAGATGGATGACGACGAGGCGACCTGGGCGATCGGCCGGCTGGGCAAGGACTCTGACGCCATGCGGACCTGGTCCGAATATGGCCTGATCGGCGATGCGATGCGCGGTTGCGTACCGGATACGGCCAGGCTGGAACAGCGGGTCAAGGCCGCGCTGGCGGCGGAGCCGACCGTTCTGGCGCCGATCGCCAAGACCAGCCGCCAGCCCGTTTACTGGGCCGCCGCGGCCGCCGCTGTCGCCGCCATCACCTGGACCGTGCTCAGTGTGGCGCCGAGCAATCCGGGCGTGCCGGTCGCCGACAATGGCGTCATGGCTGCGCCCCGGTCTGCGCAAATGGCCAAAGTCCAGCCGGTTGCGGCGCAGGACGTGGCCGCCAACGATGTGGAGCCCTATATGGAGGCGCATCAGGACTACGCCTTCATGGTGGCGGGCGAGCCGGAAATGCACATCACTCCGGTCGCATTATCCGGAGCCGGCCGATGAAGTGGCTGTTCTTTCTGCTGGCGCTCATGGTCGCGCCGGCATGGGCGGATGAGGCGATGTCCGATTCGGAAGCGTCATCCTGGCTGACCCGCATGTCGGACGCTTCGCGCAAACTGCCCTATGAGGGCATCTTCGTGATGCAGATGGGCGACCGCATGCAGACCGTGCAAGTGGAGAACCGGCCCAATGGCCTCAGCAACGAAAGCCGTCTGGTCGTGCTCGACGGCCAGCCGCGTGAGGTGCGCTGCACGAGGAACGAATCGGTGACCCTGGCCTGGGGTGCCAATGGCCAGCAATTGGCGCGGCGCATGGGCAGCCGGCATTTCCCCGACCTGCTGCCGGAAAATTCGGCAAAACTGGTCAATTACTACAGCCTGCGCCTGGGCAAGACCATCCGGGTGGCCGGCCAGGAGTGCCAGCTCATCGAACTGGTGCCCAAGGATCAATACCGCTGGGGGTACCGGCTGTGCGCCGAGCAATACACCGGTCTGCCGCTCAAGGTGGTGATGGTGGGCGAGCAGGACAAGCCGCTGCTTCAATATGCCTTCGTGAAGGTGCGCGAAGGGGTGACCAGTCAGGCTGCCGTACCCACGCCTGCAGCATTGCCGGCAGATGACCTCCATCCGGTCGTAAATGGTCCGGTCGTGGTCAGGCAGTTGCCGCCCGGATACGAGCGCCTGATCGCAGTCAAACGCAAGTTGCCCAATCACAATTCCGAGGTCGAGCACTGGATATTCAGCGACGGTCTGAATCATATTTCCATGTTTGTCGAGGCGGCGCCCCGGAACATGGTCAGCGTCAAGGGCCAGAGCACGCGCGGCCTGATGAATCTGATGACCCGCAAGATCGGGGACTATCAGGTCACCGTCCTGGGTGATGCCCCGTCAGTGGCAGTGGATTTCGTCGCCAGTAATCTGGTACTGCGCTAGACCGACAGGAGTAAGTCCACATGATTGAAAATCCAGCTCGCGTGATGCGCGTTTCCGCCGATACCGCCTGGGTCCGTTCCGAAAGCCCATCCTCCTGCGGCGCCTGTGCCGGCAAAGGCTGCGGCAATTCGCTCTATGCCCGTCTGCTGCATCCACGGGAACCCGAATACCCGGTTTTGAATCCAATCGGCGCAGAAGTCGGCGAGGCCGTGGTTATCGGCATCGAGGATGGCTCGGTCTATCGCGCGGTGCTGTTCGGCTACCTCGTTCCGCTTCTGCTGCTGCTGGCTGGAGCCTTTCTGGGCTCGATCTGGGGGGAACTCCAGTCCGTGGTCGGCAGCCTCGTCGGGTTGGTAGTTGCGGCGATCTGGCTGAAACGCCGGCGCTCCGAGGCCAACCCGGTCATTCTGAGGCGGGGCGAGGCGCATTGTTCGAGTCATTGAGCCCCGATGTAATAACACGTCATTCACATGAGAGGTAAAACATGATGAGATGGTTTGTTGTATGGCTTGTATTGTCCGTCAGTGCCTGGACCACCGCGCAGGGCGCGGCATTGCCCGACTTTTCCGATCTGGTGGTGAAGAGCACGCCTGCCGTGGTCAATATCACCACGATCGTGGACGGCAGGCCCGCGCCGCAGGCTCAGCAGATGCCCGACGATATGCGACAGTTCTTCAAGCAGTTTGGTCTGCCCGAGCTTGCCGCGCCCGGTAATGGCCGAAGTGCGCCAACCCGTGGCCAGGGCTCGGGTTTCATCATCAGCCCGGACGGCTATATCCTGACCAACGCCCATGTGGTGGCGGATGCGGACGAGGTCAATGTCAAACTGAATGACCGGCGCGAATTCCGGGCCAAGGTCATCGGCAGCGACAAGACCACGGACGTGGCGCTGATCAAGATCAAGGCCGACCACCTGCCCCAGGTCAGCATCGGCGATCCGGGTGAATTGAAGGTTGGCGAGTGGGTGCTGGCCATCGGCGAGCCGTTCGGGTTCGAAAATTCGGTCACCGCCGGCATCGTCTCGGCCAAGGGCCGCGCCTTGCCCCAGGACAACTACGTGCCCTTCATCCAGACCGACGCGGCGGTGAACCCCGGCAACTCCGGCGGTCCGCTGATCAACATGCGTGGCGAGGTGGTCGGCATCAACTCCCAGATCGTGTCCCGCTCGGGCGGTTACATGGGCCTGTCCTTCGCCATTCCCATCGACGTGGCCATGAACACCGCCGAACAGATCAAGGTCAACGGCAAGGTCAGCCGCGGTCGCCTCGGGGTGTCGATCCAGGAAGTCGATGCCGAACTGGCCGAGTCATTCGGCTTGAAGAAGGCTGGCGGCGCGCTGGTGTCCGAGGTCGAGCCGGGCAGCCCCGCCGAGAAGGCCGGGGTGGAGACCTCCGACATCATCATGCAATACGACGGCAAGCCGATTGAAAACTCCTTCGACCTGCCCCGGCTGGTGGGGGCTACCAAGCCGGGCAGCGCGGTCAGGATAGCGGTCTGGCGCAAGGGCGAGATGCGCGAGCTCACGGTGAAGGTGGGGGAGATGGCAAACAGCAAGGCCGACAGCGGCGACAAGAAAACCGAAATGGCCGGTCTGACGGTTACCCCGCTCAACCCGGACCAGAAGCGCCAACTGGGTATCCAGTCCGGCGTCCTGGTTGACGAGGCGCGGGGCACCGCAGCGCGGGCCGGTATCCAGCCTGGCGACGTGATCATGGCGGTTGGCAATGCGGCGGTGAACAACGCACGCGAATTGGCCCGAGCGCTCGATAGCAAGGCCCACAAGACCGTCGCCCTGCTGATCAAGCGCGGCGACAGCACCAGCTATATCCCGCTCCGCCTGGATTGAGCCGATTGACCCGGCTGGTGCTCTACCGGCGGACTGGCTGCCATCTGTGCGAGGAGATGAAGGCCGAGCTGCTGGCCTTCAGGGAAGCGCTGGGCTTTGAGCTGACTGAAGTGGACGTCGGCTGGGACGGCGCCCTGGCTGAACGCTATGGCCGACTGGTGCCTGTCCTGGAGAAGGATGGCGCCGAGATTTGCCACTATTTCCTCGACCCGGACCGGTTAAAGGCCGCTTTCGGGTAGAATTCCGCACCGTTCCTACAGGTTTGGGAGGCGCCTTGGGCGCCTCCTGTTATTTTGATGAAGCTGACCCGAAACTTTTCCATCATCGCCCACATCGACCACGGCAAATCCACGCTGGCGGATCGCATCATCCACCTGTGCGGCGGCCTGTCCGACCGCGAGATGGAGGCCCAGGTGCTCGATTCCATGGACCTGGAGCGGGAGCGCGGCATCACCATCAAGGCCCAGACCGCAGCCCTGCGTTACAAGGCGCGAGATGGCCAGACCTATCAGCTCAACCTGATCGATACCCCGGGCCACGTCGATTTCTCCTATGAAGTGAGCCGCTCGCTGTCTGCCTGCGAAGGCGCCTTGCTGGTGGTCGACGCCTCCCAGGGGGTCGAGGCGCAGACCGTGGCCAACTGCTACACGGCGATTGAGCTGGGCGTGGAAGTGGTGCCGGTGTTGAACAAGATCGACCTGCCCTCGGCCGAGCCGGACCGGGTGATCAAGGAAATCGAGGACATCGTCGGCATTCCGGCCGAGGACGCGGTGTTCTGTTCGGCCAAGACCGGGCAGGGCATCGAGGATGTGCTGGAGGCCGTCATTGCCCGCATCCCGCCGCCAACCGGCAATCCGGATGCGCCGCTCAAGGCCCTGATCACCGATTCCTGGTTCGACAACTACGTCGGCGTGGTGATGCTGGTGCGGGTGATCGACGGCGTGCTGCGGCCGAAGGACAAGATACTGTTCATGGCCACCGGTGCCGAGCATCTGTGCGAACAGGTCGGCGTGTTCACGCCCAAGTCGGTGTCGCGGCCGGAACTATCGGCCGGCAGCGTGGGTTTCGTCACCGCCGGGATCAAGGAACTGGCCAGCGCCAAGGTGGGCGACACCATTACCCTGGTCAACAACCCGGCGTCCGAGATGCTGCCCGGCTTCAAGGAGATCAAGTCGCAGGTGTTCGCCGGACTTTACCCTGTGGATTCGCACGAATACGACCAGTTGCGTGACGCGCTGACCAAGCTGCAACTGAACGATGCCTCGCTTCATTTCGAGCCGGAGACCTCGCAGGC
>JBBIJC010000001.1:23331-56416 GCA_037446165.1 Hydrogenophilales bacterium
CCAAGCTGCAACTGAACGATGCCTCGCTTCATTTCGAGCCGGAGACCTCGCAGGCACTGGGGTTCGGGTTCCGCTGCGGCTTCCTCGGCCTGCTGCATATGGAGATCATCCAGGAGCGGCTGGAGCGGGAGTATGGCCAGAACCTGATCACCACCGCGCCCACCGTCGAGTATGAAGTGGTGATGAAGGACGGCACGGTGGTGCTGCTGGAAAATCCGTCCAAGCTGCCCGATCCGTCCAAGATGGAGGAGGTGCGCGAGCCGATCATCACCGCGACCATCCTGGTGCCGGAGGACTACCTGGGCAACGTGATGACCCTGTGCAACCAGAAGCGCGGCGCGCAGGTCGACATGAAATACATGGGTCATCAGGTCATGCTGAAATACGACCTGCCGTTGAACGAAGTGGTGATGGATTTCTTCGACCGGCTGAAATCGACCAGCCGGGGCTATGCCTCGCTCGACTACGAGTTCAAGGAATACCGCGCCGACGACCTGATCAAGCTGGACGTGCTGGTCAACGGCGAGAAGGTCGATGCCCTGTCCCTGATCGTGCACCGTTCGACCTCGCAGTACCGCGGCCGGGAACTTGTGGCCAAGATGCGCGAACTAATCCCACGCCAGATGTTCGACGTGGCGGTGCAGGCGGCGATCGGTTCCCACATCATCGCCCGCGAAACCGTGAAGGCGCTGCGCAAGAACGTGCTGGCCAAGTGCTACGGCGGCGACATCACGCGCAAGAAGAAGCTGCTGGAGAAGCAGAAGGAAGGCAAGAAGCGCATGAAGCAGGTCGGCAACGTGGAAATCCCGCAAGAGGCCTTTCTGGCCATTCTGCAAGTTGGAGATAAATAATGAATTTCGAGTTGATACTGTTCGCCGCGCTGATCCTGAGCGGCGTCATCTGGCTGGTCGATGCGCTGACCGCCGGCCGGGGACGGAGCAAGGACGCCAAGCTGCCCATGCTGGTGGATTACGCGAAGAGTTTCTTCCCGGTCATCCTGGCCGTGTTCCTGGTCCGGTCATTTCTGGTCGAGCCGTTCAAGATTCCGTCCGGCTCCATGCTACCCACCCTGCAGATCGGCGATTTCATCCTGGTCAACAAGTTCACCTATGGCATTCGCCTGCCGGTCGTCGACAAGAAGATCATCGAGGTCAGCCAACCGAAACACGGCGATGTCATGGTGTTCCGCTATCCGAACGACCCCTCGCTGGATTACATCAAGCGGACCATCGGCCTGCCCGGCGACGTGGTCGAATACAAGGACAAGCGGCTGATCATCAACGGCACCCCGGTGGCAACGGTCAGGGCGGGCGAATACGGCTATGTCGCCAGCGGCCTGAACTACATCACCGGCCAGACCTGGAACGAGCATCTGGGTGAGCACAACCACATTGCCATGACCCAGCCCGATATGCCGCCGGTCATTCCGTATCAGGTCAACGGTGATTTCCCCTATCGGGACAACTGCTCCTACAATGACCACGGCTTCAAGTGCAAAGTGCCGGAAGGCTACTATTTCATGATGGGCGACAACCGCGACGCCAGCAACGACTCCCGCTATTGGGGCTTCGTGCCGGATCGCAACATCGTCGGCAAGGCCTTCATGATCTGGTGGAATTTTGGTGACTTCAGTCGAATCGGCCATTTCATCGAATAGGAGACAACATGAATCACCAACGTGGATTGACGCTGATCAGCCTGCTGTTTTTGCTTGGCCTCGCGTTGGCCGCCGCCCTGGTCAGCTTCAAGGTGATCCCGGCGTATATCGATTACTTCACCATCAAGCACTCGCTGGAAAGCGTCCTGGCCCAGGGCGCCGACCAGTCCGACTCGGATCTGCGCAGGACCATGGATGCACGGCTCAACGTCAATTTCATTCAGGACATCAAATCCAGTGACATGGATATCAACCGTGACGGCGGCATGCTGACCCTGACCGTGCCCATCAGCCGCAAGGAACATCTGGTGGGCGGCATCAGCCTCTGCGTCGATCTGAATGCAACCGCCTCGGCCAAGTTGAGCCAGTGACCCTGGTAACCGCATGGCGGCGCTAAGCCTGAAGACGCTGGAATCTGGCCTGGGCTACAGTTTCAGCCAGGCCGGCCTGCTGACCCAGGCCCTGACCCATCGCAGCTATAGCGTCGACAACAACGAGCGGATCGAGTTTCTCGGCGACAGCATCCTCAACTGCGTCGTCGGCGCCATGCTCTACGAGCGCTTTTCGGAACTCCGCGAAGGCCAGCTGTCCCGGATGCGCGCCAATCTGGTCAATCAGCAGCCGTTGTATGAGATAGCCCGCGATCTGGAGCTGGGCCGTTATCTGCGACTGGGTGAAGGCGAACTGAAAAGCGGCGGCGCCGAACGGCCGTCGATCCTGGCCGATGGGCTGGAATCGCTGATTGGCGCGGTGTATCTCGACGGTGGCTTCGAGGCCGCGCGGGCCGTAGTCGGAAAGCTGCTCGGCAGCCGTATCGAGCAGGTCGACCCGGATACCCACGGCAAGGACGCCAAGACCCTGCTCCAGGAATGGCTGCAGTCGCGCCGTCACGGCCTGCCGAGTTACGAACTGCTGGGCACTTCCGGCCAGGCCCATGCGCAGACCTTCCGGGTTGCCTGCCGGATCGACGTCCTGAAACTGGTCACCGAAGGCAGCGGCGCCAGCCGCAAGGCGGCCGAGCAGGCAGCGGCCCAGGCGGCCTACAGCAAATTGAGCATGACATGAACCAGATCACCCGGGCCGGCTACATCGCAGTCATCGGTCGTCCCAACGTTGGCAAATCGACGCTCATCAACAATCTGGTGGGGGCCAAGGTCAGCATCGTCTCCAGCAAGCCGCAGACCACCCGTCACCGCATCCTCGGGGTACGCACCGAAGGCGAGGCGCAATTCGTCTTCGTCGATACGCCGGGCTTCCAGACCGAGCATCGCAACGCGCTCAACCAGTCCATGAACCGGGTGGTCAAGAACGTGCTGTCCGAAGTGGACGCCGTGCTGTTCCTGATCGAGGCGATGCGCCTGACCCCGGCCGACGAAAAGGTGCTGAAGCTGTTGCCGGCCGACAAGCCGGTCATCCTGATCGTCAACAAGGTCGACACCATGGCCGACAAGACCCGGCTCCTGCCCTTCCTCAGGGAGACCGCGACCCGCTTCGATTTCGCCGAGATCGTGCCCATGGCCGCGGTGGAGCGGAAGGATGGCGACCGCCTGCTCGGCATACTGGGCAAATACCTGCCCGAGTCCGAAGGCTTCTTCGAGGAAGACGCCATCACCGACCGCAGCGAGCGTTTCCTGGCGGCCGAGATCCTGCGCGAAAAGGTGTTCCGCCTGACCGGCGACGAGATTCCCTACGGTGTCGCGGTCGAGATCGAGCAATACGAGACCGAGCCCTCCGGCCTGCGCCGCATCCATGCCGTGATCTGGATCGACCGTGACGCGCACAAGCCGATCCTGCTCGGCAAGGGCGGCGAACACCTCAAGCGCATCTCCACCGAGGCCCGCCAGGATATGGAGAAGCTGTTCGACGCCAAGGTCTACCTGCAATGCTGGGTCAAGGTGAAGAGCGGCTGGGCCGACAACGCGGCGCTGATCAAGTCGTTGGGCCACGAGTAAGCCTCTCCAGTCATGGCCGAGCGGGTCGATAACGAGGCGGGCTTCATCCTGCACACCCGGCCGTATCGGGAAACCAGCCTGATCGTCGATGTCCTGAGCCGCAACCATGGTCGTCTGGCCGTGGTTGCGCGCGGTGCGCGGCGGCCCATGTCCTCGATCAAATCCCGTTTGCTGAGCTTTCAGCCTCTGCTGTTGTCCTGGTTCGGCAAGGGCGCCTTGCGTACCCTGCACGATGCCGAATGGCAGGGCGGCGATCTGCGCCTGCAGGGCGATGCCCTGATGTGCGGCTTCTATCTCAACGAGCTGCTGCTCAAGCTGTTGCCCGCTGACGACCCGCACGAACGCCTGTACGACCGCTATGCCGAAACCCTGGCCACCCTGTCGGCCGGCGCCGTGGCCGAACCGGTCCTGCGCCGGTTTGAACTCGATCTGCTGTCCGAACTCGGCTATGCCCAGACCCTGAGTCACGATGCCGAAGGCGAACGGCTCCAGCCGGATCGTCGCTACGGTTATGTCTTTGACCGGGGCGTGGTCGAGGCAGGTAGGACCGGACAGGCCTATGCCGGCAAGACCCTGCTCGACATGGCGGCCGGGGATTTTTCCGACCCGCGCACCCTGGCCGAAGGTAAACTGCTCATGCGCGCGCTGCTCAACCACTACCTGAGCGACAAACCGCTGCTCACCCGTCAACTGCTTATCGACCTGCAACAACTATGATCAAACTCGGTGTCAACATCGACCACGTCGCCACTCTCCGGCAGGCGCGCGGCACCCGCTACCCCAGCCCGGTCCAGGCCGCGCTGATGGCCGAAAATGCCGGCGCGGATTCCATTACCCTGCATCTGCGCGAAGACCGTCGCCATATCCAGGATGCCGATGTGCACATCCTGCGCGGCATCCTGCGCACCAAGATGAATCTGGAGATGGCCGTGACCGAAGAGATGATCGGCATTGCGCTACAGGTCAGCCCGCAGGATGTCTGCCTGGTGCCCGAACGGCGCCAGGAACTGACCACCGAAGGCGGACTCGACGTGGCCGGCCAACTGGCGCGGATGGTCGACGCCTGCCGGCATTTCGCCGAGGCGGGCATCCGGGTGTCGCTGTTCATCGATCCGGACCCGGTCCAGCTGGAAGCCTCGAAGGCGGCCGGTGCGCCGGTGGTGGAAATCCACACCGGCCGCTTCGCCGATGCGGTCACCGAGGCCGAAGCCGTACACGAACTGGCCCGCATCCGCACCGCCGTCGAGAAAGGTCGCGCACTCGGCTTGCAGGTCAATGCCGGCCACGGCCTGCATTTCCATAATGTCCAAGCAGTCGCGGCGATTCCCGGCGTGACCGAACTCAACATCGGCCACGCCATCGTCGCCGAGGCCATTTTCATGGGCTGGGACAATGCGGTCCGGGAGATGAAGCGGTTGATGGTCGAGGCGGCGGGGAACGCAGGACGATAAAGGCGGCTGAACGGGAATTGCACCGGAACACGCCAGGGTCATCCCGGCCGGGTATGCTGCATAACCGAGCCAGTCAAACGGGTTGTGGTGGCAATCAATGCGTGCATACATTCAGGGAAATAAAATGAGATTCTTGCTGGTCCTTTCAATCATGACCGGCCTTCTTGCATTCGGGCACTCCGCCAAGGCCGAAGTCGTTTCGCACAGGGCACTGGTGCTTGCAGTCAGCGAAGGCACCTCAGGCGGCATTGACAACGAGACCGCCCTGAAAAAGTACAAGGCATTGGCCGACGTGGTCGGCAAGGCCCTGCAAACGAAGGTGTCGATTGTTTTCGTCAGGGAGTTTGCCCAGCTCGAAGAGGGCATGCAGAAGCAGCAGTTCGATATCGTGATGGCCAGACCGTCCGATTACCCGGCACGAGGGGTGCGCGATTATGGCTATCACTTCATCGCAACGGCAGAGCCCGCGGGGCACTGCGAGCTGATCGTGGCGAAAGGCTCGCCATTGCAGAGCGTCAAGGATTTGAACGGCCGGTATTTCATTTTCCCGGAGAAGCAGGCCTACATGACCCGCTTTTGCCGTGCGGCGCTGCGCGATGAGGGAATCGTGCCGGATGACGCCCATGTTTTTTATGTCCGCGAACAAGGCGTCATTCCCTTCTCGCTTAAAAACGGCATCGCCGATGTGGGCGGAGTCGCTTCCTATTCCGGCGCATACACGAAGTGGCTGGCGTCGGGGCAGCGCGTCCTATATGAATCCCGTGCCCAACCTTATTTCCCGGTCATCGCCTCGCCGTCGCTGAATGAGATGCAGCGCAAACAGGTTCAGGATGCCCTGACCGGAATGAGCTCGACCTCGGTGGGTCAGAACGAACTCGGGCTACTGTCGATCAAGGGTTTTGTCACCACGGAACAAGACCGTTTCAACAAGCTGCTGAACTGGTTGGCCATAGATTGAGGCGGCCCGGATAAGTCCAGCTCGACCGCCAGCCGGCAAGGTTGCGCCCCATATTTCTAGCCTATAGTGTATTGGCAACCTTGGCCTTGGCTTGGGCTGCAAGGAATGTCATGGATGTCCGGGAGGGTCGTTCTGGCTGGGGAGGCGGGTGGACATGACTCATGATCAATCCAGTTGCATAGGAGCAAAAGCATGACCAATCGTTTATTCAAACTCAGTGTGTTGGCCGGAGGCTTGTCGCTTTCCCTTGGTTTGGCGTCGGCTGCGGATCCGAATGGGTCGCAGGCACAGGCTGGCGTGCAAACGCAGAACCAGGAACAGGTCTATGGCAGTCAGCTCATGACGCGCCAGGAACGCGTCGAATTTCGGACCAAAATGCGCGCCGCGAAGACAGTTCAGGAACGTGAGCAGATTCGCAAGGAGCACCACGAGCGGATGAAGGAGCGGGCCAAGGCGCGTGGCGTGACCTTGCCCGACGAACCACCTGCCATGGGTGGCGGCATGGGCCCGGGCGGCGGGATGGGCGGAGGCATGGGCCCGGGCGGCGGGATGGGTGGCGGTCGACGCTGATCAGCCCGGTTCTGCGCCTTGGCGTCAGTTGATGCCGAGGCGCAGTTTTGCCGCTGCCAGGGCCTCGGGTATTCCCCTCAGAATCACCACGTCGCCAGCCTCCAGGCGGGTTTCCGGGGTCGGGTCCGTGGCCCGGATGCCATGCCGGCGTACGGCCAGGATGGTGGCGCCCGCGGATTCCAGATCAAGTTCGCCCAGGGTGTGGCCGATACCGTTCAAGCCGGCTTCCATGTGCAGCGAGGCCAGGAGTTCCTGGCTGGCGTTTTCATCTTCGGCCTCATCGGTCAGTCCCTTGAAATAGCCGCGCAGGGTGCTGTAGCGCAATTCGCGCATGGTCCGGATACGCTTCAGCACCGAGCCGAGCGGCACCCCGGCCATGAGCAGGGTTTGCGAGCCGAGCATCAACGCCCCTTCCAGTATCTCCGGCACCACCTCCATGGCGCCGGCCGACATCAACTGGTCGAGGTCGGCCTCGTCCTTGGTCCGGACGATGACTGGCGCGCCGGGGCGCAAGCGGTGTGCCGTGGCCAGCACCTTGAGTGCGGTAGGGGTGTGGGCAAAGCTGACCACGATCGCACGGGCACGATTGATACCGGCGGCGGTCAGCACTTCGGCCCGGGTGCAGTCGCCGAACACCACGTTGTCGCCCGCAGCGGCGGCTTCGTGGACCCGTTTCGGGTCGTCGTCCAGGGCGATGAAGGGGACCCCCTCGGCTTCGAGGATACGGGCCAGATTCTGGCCGCTCCGGCCATATCCGCACAGGATGACGTGCTTGCTGACGCCGAAGCTCTTCATCACGATCTCGTGCACGCCTTTCGCCTGTTCCAGCCAGGCGCCCCCGGCCAGTCGGCGGGCCAGCTTTTCACCGTGCAGCATGAGGAAGGGGGCGAGCAGCATGGACAGGATCATGGCGGCCAGTGCCGCCTGTTTGATGCCGACCGGGATCAGGCCGTAAGTCCCGATCAGGGCCAGCAGGACCAGGCCAAACTCACCGGCCTGGGCCAGGCCGAGGCCGGTTCTGAGGGCCATCCCCCAGTCGCCGCTGAAGCGTCGGGTCAGGGCCGTGATCAGGAACAGTTTGCCCAGGATCAGGAGGGCCAGCATGGCCAGTGTGCCGGGCAGCTGGTTGAGCACGGTCATAGTGTCCAGTTGCATGCCGATGGTGACGAAGAACAGGCCCATCAGGATGTCGCGGAAGGGGCGGATGTCGCTTTCCACCTGGTAGCGGTATTCGGTTTCCGAGATCAGCATGCCGGCGACGAAGGCGCCCAGGGCCAGCGACAGCCCGGCCAGGTCGGTGACGTAGGCCAGGCCCAGGGTGACGAGCAGCACGTTGAGCATGAACAGTTCGGGCGATTTGCGCGCCGCCACGACGTGGAGCCACGGCCGCAGCAGGCGCTGGCCCAGGACCAGGATCAGGCCCAGGGCCAGGACGGCCTTGGCGCCGGCCCAGGCCATCGCCTGGGCCATGTTCTCGCCGCTGGCCAGGGCCGGGATGAAGATGAGCAGGGGCACCACGGCCAGATCCTGGAATAGCAGCACGCCGATGATGCGGCGGCCGTGCCCGGTGTCGAGTTCGTTGTGCTCGGCCAGCAGCTTGACCACGATGGCGGTGGAGGACATGGCCAGTGCGCCACCCAGGGCCAGTCCGGCGCCGATGCCGAGACCGACGGCCAGGCCCAGCGCCGTGGCCAGCAGCATGGTGAGCAGGACCTGCAGGCCGCCCAGGCCGAATACCAGGCTGCGCATGGTCTTGAGCTTGGCCAGGGAGAACTCCAGGCCGATGGAGAACATCAGGAAAACCACGCCGAATTCGGCCAGGTTGCGGGTCTGCACGTCCTGCGGTGCGACGTTGAAACCGGACGGTCCGAGCAGGATGCCGACCACCACATAACCCAGCAGTGCCGGGAGCTGGAGCGCCCGGAACAGCGAAGTGGCCAGTACTGCAGTGGCCAGCAGAAGCAGGATTAGGGCCAGGGTGGAATGCATGGGTGGAAGCGATAGGGTTGGACACGTATACTTCGCGCCATTATGACATCCCACCCCGTAACCGACTCCGACATCCTCGACCTGGCCCGACGCACGCTGGACATCGAGGCTGAGGCCGTGTCCGCCCTGAGAAGCCGCCTGGATGAGGGGCTGGTTCGCGCGGTCGATATCCTGCTGGCCTGCAAGGGTCGGGTCGTGGTCACCGGCATGGGCAAGTCCGGCCACATCGGCAACAAGATCGCCTCGACCCTGGCCAGCACCGGCACGCCGTCCTTCTTCATGCACCCGGCCGAGGCCAGTCATGGCGATCTGGGCATGATCACCAGTCAGGACGTGGTGCTGGCCCTGTCCAATTCCGGCGAGAGTCCGGAGATCATCGCCATCCTGCCCCTGATCAAACGGCGCGGCGCGAAGCTGATCACCATGACTGGCCGGACCGACTCGACCATGGCGCGGGAGGCGGACATCCATCTCGATGCGGCCGTGGCCCAGGAGGCCTGTCCGCACAATCTGGCCCCCACGGCAAGTACCACCGCGGCCCTGGCCCTGGGCGATGCGCTGGCGGTCGCGGCGCTCTATGCCCGTGGCTTCACCGCCGAGGATTTTGCCCGCACCCATCCCGGTGGTGCGCTGGGTCGCCGCCTGCTGGTTCACGTGCGCGATGTGATGCATACGGGCGATGCGCTGCCGGTGGTCCAGGAGGGCACGCCGTTCAAGGCGGCACTGCTCGAAATGACGCGCAAGAAGCTGGGCATGACCGCCGTGGTCGATGCCTCGGGCAGGCTCACCGGGGTGTTCACTGACGGCGACCTGCGCCGCTGCCTGGATCGTGATCTGGATATGGCCACCACCCGGGTTGAGACGGTGATGACCCGTTCGCCCAAGACCATTTCCGAAGACGCACTGGCGGCCGAAGCGGCGCACTTCATGGAAGAACGCCAGATCAACGGTCTGCTCGCGGTTGATGCGGCCGGGCGCCTGAGCGGGGCCTTCAACATGCATGACCTGCTCAGGGCCGGGGTCGTATGATCGATGAAGATATTCTGATCCGTGCCCGTGCCGTCAAGGTGCTGGTGTTCGATGTGGACGGCGTGCTGACCGATGGCAGCCTGTTTTACGGTGACGACGGCCAGGAGTACAAGGCCTTCAATTCGCGCGATGGCCACGGCATCAAGATGCTGCGCGACAGCGGAGTTGAGGCAGCCATACTGACCGGTCGGACCTCCAAGGTCGTCCTGCACCGGGCCCGGAATCTGGGTATCTCGCGCATCATCCAGGGCGCCCACGACAAACTGGTTGCTTACCAGGCCATGCTGGCGGAAACCGGCCTCAGGCCGGAGCAGATCGCCTACATGGGCGACGATCTGGTCGATCTCCCGGTCATGCGCAGGTGTGGCCTGGCCTGCACCGTGCCCGATGCGCCCGAGGCAGTGAAGGCGCGTTCGCACTATGTCGCCAGGGCCGGTGCCGGGCGCGGCGCGGCGCGCGAGGTGTGCGAGCTGATCATGCAGGCCCAGGGCAGCTGGCAGGCCCAGTTGGCGCGCTACGACCGATGATCGGCAGCCATTGGCAACAGATACAGCATTACTGGCTGCCGCTGGTCATCGTCGGGGCGCTGGTGTTGCTGACCACCTGGCTGGGTCAGTTGGCAGAGAAACAGCCGATGCAGGCCAGCGTGGCGCCGGGCCACAATCCGGATTATTTCGCCGATGACCTGCACGCCACGGCCTACGATGTGGCCGGCACGCCCCGCTACCATCTGACGGCAAGCAAAATGGTGCATTACATGGATAACGACACCACCACCCTGGAATCGCCGGTCTTCCTGCGCGACGGACCCGGAGTGCCTCGCGTAACGGCCAGATCCAGCCATGGACTGGTCTCGGCCAATGGTGAAACCGTCACCCTCCTGGACGGGGTGCAGGTGATCCAGGAGAGCCAGAGTGATGGCGCGCCGCTGGTGCTGACCACCGAATACCTGAAAATCCTGCCCAATGCAGACCGGCTTTCCACCGACAAACCGGTTATCCTGCATCAGGCCAGCAGCGTGGTGACGGGGAACTCGATGGCGGCGGATGGCAAGGCGCGAACGCTGCAGCTGAGCGGCCGTGTGAAAGGGATATATGAGACTCACCATTGAACGCGGCCTGATCGCGTTGCTCTGCTGTGCGGCCCTGGCCAGCCCGGCCCGGGCCGAGAAGGCGGATCGGGAGCGGCCGGTCCAGATCGAAGCCGACACCGTGCATATGGACGACGCCAAGAAGACCGCCCAGTATGAAGGTCATGTGATCCTGACCCAGGGCACGATGTCGATGCAGGCCGACCGCATCGACGTCAGCCAGGATGCGCAGGGCATGGCTTCGGGCGTGGCCACGGGCAAGCCGGTGCACTTCAGGCAGAAGATGGAAGGCCGCGACGAATACATGGAAGCCGATGCCTTGCGGGTTGAATACGATGCCCGGACCGAACTGGTCAAGTTGATCGGTGCCGCCCACGTCAAGCAGGGCGGCGACGATCTGCGCGGCGCGGTGATCACCTACGACATGAACACCGAGCGTTACCAGGCCCAGGGTTCCGACAGCCGCAACGCAGCTGGCCGCGTTCACGCCGTGATCCAGCCCCGCAACAAGGGCCAGGCGCCATCGACTAAGCCATGAGCACGCTCAAGGCCGCAGGCCTGAAAAAGAATTACAAGTCGCGCCAGGTGGTCAACGACGTGGCCATCGAGGTTCACAGCGGCGAGGTGGTGGGTCTGCTCGGCCCGAACGGCGCGGGCAAGACGACCTGTTTCTACATGCTGGTCGGACTGGTCGGCGCGGACGGTGGCCGCATTCTTCTGGATCAGCATGACATCACCCACCTGCCGGTCTACAAACGCGCCCGGCTCGGCCTCAGTTATCTGCCGCAGGAGGCGTCGATCTTCCGCAAGCTGACGGTGTCCGAAAACATCGCGGCCGTGCTCGAACTGAAGGGCTTCGATGCCGACGGGGTCGAAGAGCATCTGGAAAACCTGCTCATCGACCTGAATATCGGCCATCTGCGCGATGCCCAGGCAATCAGCCTGTCCGGCGGCGAGCGGCGACGGGTGGAGATCGCCCGGACCCTGGCCATGCAGCCGAGTTTCGTCTTGCTGGACGAGCCCTTCGCCGGCATCGATCCGATTTCCGTGATCGATATCCAGAAGATCGTCCGTTTCCTGCTGGATCGGGATATCGGCGTCCTGATCACCGACCATAATGTCCGCGAGACGCTGGGCATCTGTGACCGGGCCTACATCCTCAACGATGGCCAGGTGTTGGCGTCCGGCACGCCCAACGAGATCATTTATAATGAAAGCGTCCGCAAGGTCTACTTGGGTGAACACTTCCGACTTTAATTGCCTCGCCTGGCTGCATTCTGGCCGGCCCTCACGATGAAGCAAAGCCTACAGCTCAAGCTATCGCATCAACTCACCCTGACGCCCCAGTTGCAGCAGTCGATCCGTCTGCTGCAACTGTCGACCCAGGAGTTGAACCAGGAGCTCGATCAGATGCTCCAGGAGAACCCCATGCTGGAGCGGGGCGAGGAGCGTATTGGCCAGGGTAGCGAGGCTCCGAGCGGGGAGGGTGAGAGTGCGGCACCCGGCCAGGAGGCGGAAACCACCACCCGTGACGAATCGGATTCGGTCTACGAGGAAATGGCCTGGGGCGACCGCCATGTCTCTTCGGGGTCGGATGACGACGATGATGACGACCGGGGCTATCAGCAGGCCGACGATGAAAGCCGCAGCCTGCGCCAGCATCTGATCGCCCAGATTGCCATGATGCATTTGAGCGATCAGGATCGGCAGCTGATCAGTTTCATGGTCGAGGCGCTCGATGAAGATGGCTACCTGAGCCTGAGTCTGGAAGAACTGGCGGAGATGGTCCCGGCCGAGCTCGATGTCGGCGTGGACGAACTGCTGACCACGCTGCGGCTTCTGCAGAGTCTCGACCCGCCTGGAGTGGGCGCTCGCGACCTGGGCGAGAGCCTGCGTCTGCAGCTGAACGAATTGCCCGACGATACCCCGTTCCTGGGCCAGGCCAAGCGCCTGGTCAGTCAGCACCTCGACCTGCTGGCGGAGCGGGAATACGGCAAGCTGAAAAAACTGCTTGGCATTACCGACGACCACGATTTCATCGCCGTCCGGCAGCTGATCACCTCCATGAACCCTCGCCCGGCAGCCCGCTTCGCGTCGAACAAGACGCAGTATGTGGTGCCCGACGTCTTTGTGCGCAAGGTGAAGGGCGAGTGGGTGGTCAGCCTGAATCCCGAGGCCATGCCCAAGCTGCGCATCAACGAGGTCTACGCCAACATCCTGCGTCAGAATCGGGGCAGCGGCGGTCAGTTGTCCGGTCAGATGCAGGAGGCCCGCTGGCTGATCAAGAATATCCAGCAGCGGTTCCAGACCATCCTGCGGGTATCCCAGGCGATCCTGGATCGGCAGCGGTTGTTCTTCGAGCATGGTGAGGTGGCCATGCGGCCGCTGGTCCTGCGCGAGATCGCGGAGGCGGTCGGCTTGCACGAGTCCACCATATCCCGGGTCACGACTCAAAAGTATATGATGACGCCGCGAGGCCTCTACGAATTCAAGTATTTCTTTGGCAACGGCTTGGCCACCGAGGCCGGGGGCGCCGCCTCCAGCACGGCAATCAAGGCCCTGCTCCGACAGTTCATCGAAGCCGAGACTGGCAACAGCCCCTTGTCCGATAACGCCATTTCGGAGATGCTGGGCAAACAGGGCTTTGTCGTGGCCCGCCGGACCGTCGCCAAATACCGGGAACAGATGAATATCCCGCCCGCCAACCAACGCAAGTCGCTGTGACTTGCCCTTTTGCAACAGGAGTGCATATGAACCTCACCATCACTGGCCACCATCTGGAAGTCACCCCCGCCCTGCGTGGTTATGTCGAAGAAAAGCTCAAGCGGGTCACCCGCCACTTCGACCATGTCATCGACGTGACGGTGATCCTGACCGTAGAGAAGTTGAAGCACAAAGCCGAGGTCAACGTGCATGTGGCCGGCAAGGACATCTTCGTCGAAGCGATCGAGGACGACATGTACGCCGCGGTCGATGCACTGGCCGACAAGCTGGACCGCCAGGTGGTCAAGCACAAGGAAAAGAACGGCGGCAACCACCGGGAAGCCGGCGCGCTGAAGCGGCAGAGCGTGGAGCTGGAATAACCCGTACCCCGCCCCGGCGGGAAACACGGTAAAGGCCATGAACCTCATCTCGACTCTGCTCAAGCCGGAAAATGTCTTTTCCGACCTCGAGGTCAGCAGCAAGAAGCGGCTGTTTGAACTGGTCGGGCAGGCCTTTCAGGCCAGCGAAGGGGTCTCCGCCAAGGATGTGTTTGAAAGCCTGGTCTCAAGGGAGAGACTGGGCTGTACCGCACTCGGTCATGGCATTGCCATTCCGCACGGGCGGATCAAGGGCCTGAAGGAAACCGCCTGCGCCTTTATCCGGACCAAGGCGCCGATCGACTTTGATGCGCCGGACAGCGTCCCGGTCGATTTGCTGTTCATCCTGCTGGTACCTGCCACGGCCACCGATCTGCATTTGCAGATCCTGGCCGAGCTGGCCCAGATGTTCAGCGAGAAAGAGATGCGCGACCAGATGCGTAGCGTGTCCGACGCCAACAAGTTGTACCAGCTGATCCGGGAATGGACACCGTAGTCAACCACCTCACGGTCGAGGAGTTGTTCCGTCAGGCTGGCGAGAGTTTGCGCCTGACCTGGTTGTCCGGTCGTGCGGGCGGCAACCGGCGGCTGACTTCGGAGACCATCCAGAAGCCGACGCTGGCCCTGATCGGCCACCTCAATTTCGTTCACCCAAACCGGGTGCAAGTGCTGGGCTGCGCCGAGATGGATTACCTGCGCAAGCTGGACGATGCGGCCATGCAAAAGGCCATCGACAACCTCTTTGCCACCGAGTTGGCGGCCGTGGTCGTGGCCAATGGCGAGGAAGTCCCGCCACCCCTGGCCGATGCGGCCGAGCGCACAGCAACGCCCTTGTTCACCACGCCCGAACAGAGCCCTCAACTGATGCAGGTACTGTCCCACATCATCACCCAGGCATTGGCGCCGTCGACCATATTGCATGGCGTGTTTCTGGAGGTGCTGGGGTTGGGCATCATGATCAGCGGTGATGCCTCGGTGGGCAAGAGCGAGCTGGCCCTGGAGCTGATTTCGCGTGGCCATCGCCTGGTCGCCGACGATGTGCTGGAGGTTTATGCGGTGTCGCCGGATACCCTCGAGGGCCGGTGCCCGATCCTGCTGCAGGACTACATGGAGGTCCGCGGCCTGGGGGTGCTGAACATCCGCCGACTGTTCGGCGAGACCGCGGTCAAGCACCGGAAGAACCTCAAGCTGATCATTCACCTGACCCCGGCCGAGATGTGGGATGCCGTGGATCGTCTGGACATGAAGGCGGAGACCCGCGACATCCTTGGCATCCAGATTCCCGAAGCGCGTATTCCGGTCGCGGTTGGCCGCAACCTGGCGGTACTAGTCGAAGTCGCCGTGCGCAACCACATTCTGCGTCTGCGCGGCTTCAACAGTACGGAGGAGTTTGTCGAGCGGCAGCGCATCTTCATGCAGGATCAGGGTCCGGACGACTGGGACGAATGAGCGCCATGCGTCTAGTCGTCATCAGCGGCCTGTCCGGTTCCGGTAAAAGTGTCGCACTCAAGGCGCTGGAAGACGGCGGCTATTACTGCATTGACAACCTGCCGGCCGACATGTTGCCGGATGTGGTCGATCATCTGGGCAGAAGCGGTTGCACGGACCTGGCGGTCAGCATCGATGCGCGCAGTGCTACCGGGCTGGTTGGAGTGCCCGAGGCGCTCGATGCCCTGCGCGCCAGGGTTGAGCTGAAGGTGATTTTTCTCGATGCCAAGGACGATGCCCTGGTCAAACGATTTTCCGAGACCCGCCGCCGCCATCCCCTGAACACCGGCGAGCGTTCCCTGCAGGAATGCATCCGGGAAGAACGGGACTTGCTGGAGCCTTTGTCCAGCCGTGCCCACCATCTCGATACCAGCGAGCTGCTGGCCAACAACCTGCGTGACTGGGTTCGTGATTTTTGCCGGCTGCGAAATGCCGCCTTTACCCTGGTCTTCCAGTCCTTTGGTTTCAAGCACGGCATCCCGCTCGATGCCGACCTGGTGTTCGATGTGCGCTGCCTGCCCAACCCTCACTATGATCCGCAGTTGCGCAGCTTGACCGGGCGCGATGCCCCGGTGATCGATTTTCTGCGCTGCCATGAGCGGGTGCGGACGATGCTCGGCGACATTCAAGCCTATGTCGAGAAGTGGCTGCCTGATTACATCGCCGACAACCGCAGCTATTTCACCGTGGCCATCGGCTGTACCGGCGGCCAGCATCGTTCGGTGTACTTTGCCGAGACTCTGGCGAAGCACTTCCGCGCCAGCCAGGAGGTCTTGGTCCGGCACCGGGAATTGCCGTGAAACCGGTCGCTGCCTTTGGCCTGGTGCGGCCGGGCGACTGGCTGGTGCTGGCCGCTACGGGCGTCCTGATCGTTGCGCTATGGGGGCATGGCAGCAACGGCGACCGAGTGGTGATCAAACAGGAGGGCCGGCTGTTTCTGGAAACATCGCCCCGGCTTGATCGGGAAATCGCCGTGCCCGGACCGCTGGGCGTGACGCTGGTCGAGATTCATGGCGGCCGGGTACGGATCAAGTCCGATCCTGGCCCGCATCAGATCTGCGTCAAACAGGGCTGGCTGGGGCCGGGTCAGGTGGCCATCTGCCTGCCCAACCGGGTCAGCGTCGAGCGCGGGGCAAGCGTCTATGACTCCCTCAATTATTAGCCTGGAGATCACCGCCGAGGATCGGCGCATTGCTGGCCTGGCAGCGGTGGCGGTGGGCCTGACCCTGGCCGAGGCCGCGATCCCGCTACCCCTGCCCGGGGTCAAGCCGGGGTTAGCCAATATCGTCACCCTGATCGTGTTGTATCAGTTCGGCTGGAGGGCCGCGGTCTGGGTGTCGCTGCTGCGCATTGTGGCGGGCGCCCTGGCGTTGGGTACCTTCCTCACCCCCACCTTCGTCATGAGCCTGGCCGGCGGACTGGCCAGCCTGCTGATGCTGGGCCTGGCCGCACAACTGCCCCGGCGCCTGTTCGGTCCGGTCGGTTTGTCGGTACTGGCGGCGTTCACTCATATCGGGGCGCAGCTGGGCGTGGTTGGCGTCTGGCTGATGCCCGGTGTGAACCTGCTGCCGCTGCTGTCGGTGTTCCTGGGCGCGGCCTGGATCAGCGGGCTGGTCAATGGACTCGTGGTGGCGGGATTGTTGGAGAAAACATGATGAAACGCATCACCCTGGCCTGGACTGGCGCATCCGGCCTTGCCTATGGCCTCCGCTTGCTCGAATGCCTGCTGGGCGCTGGCTGTCGGGTCGATCTGCTGGTCTCCCAGGCCGCCCGCATCGTTGCCCGTCAGGAACTGGATCTGGCCCTGCCCAGCGACTCGACCGAGCTGGTCGCCATGCTCAATGGCCGCTTTGCCGGTCACCTTGGCGAACTCCGGGTCTATGGTGAAAAGGAGTGGTTCGCCCCGGCCGCATCCGGCTCCAATCCGGCCGACGCCATGGTGGTCTGCCCCTGCACCATGGGCAGCCTGGCCGCCATCGCTCACGGCCTCGCCGATAACCTGATCGAACGCGCCGCCGACGTGATGCTGAAGGAAAAGCGGCCCCTGATCCTGGTGCCCAGGGAGACCCCGTTTTCGCTCATCCACTTGAGGAATATGACCCAGCTGGCCGAGGCTGGCGCGACTATCCTGCCGGCCAATCCGGGTTTCTATTACCGGCCCGATTCGGTGGCGCAGGTGACCGATTTCGTCGTCGCCCGCATTCTCGATCAGTTGTACATCGCCAACGACCTGCTGCCGCGCTGGGGCGGCGACGTATAATCAATACAGTAACGTTCTGGAGCCCGTCATGCTGCCCATTCCCGATTCCCTGGTCCTGAACCTCGACAAGGCCCTGCGCACTGTCTTCGCCACGGCGGTCAGCCGCCGGCCCTACCCCGATGCGGCACTTGAAGAGGTGGACATGACCGAGGCCGAGAAGCGCCACGCCGCCGGACTGATGCGCATCAACCACAGCGGCGAGGTGTGCGCCCAGGCGCTCTACCAAGGACAGTCTCTGACCGCGCGCAATCCGGAGGCCGCCAAGGCGCTGGTCGAGGCTAGCAACGAGGAGACCGAGCATCTGGCCTGGTGCGAGCACCGCCTGGATGAGTTGGGCAGTCGCAAGAGTTTGCTCAATCCATTGTGGTATGCCGGGTCGTTCGGCCTGGGCGTGCTGGCCGGCGCACTGGGCGACAAGTGGAACCTGGGCTTCCTGGCCGAGACGGAACGCCAGGTGGAAGGGCATTTGAACGAACACCTGTCTCTTCTCCCCGAGCAGGACGCCAAGAGCCGCGCCATTGTCGAGCAGATGAAGACCGACGAGATCAAACATGCCGAAACCGCGGTCGCCCATGGCGGCGTGGAATTGCCCCTGCCGGTCAAGCTGGCGATGAAGCTGTCATCCAAGCTGCTGACCCGGACCGCGTATTACCTATGAGCTTCGCCGAGCAGCTGGCCGGGCTGCCCGCCGTGGATCATCTGGCCGCAATAGAGCTGGCCGGGCCCGATGGGCAGCTGGAGCACATCGAGAACAAGCCCGGCAGCCAGGGTTCAGTCAAGGTTTATCACCACCTGATGCAGAAATATGGCGTTATTGACAGCTCGGCGGCGGAAGAGGGGCTGGTGCTTTATGCCGAACACAGCGCCGATGCCCGCGCCTATCCGGGCAAGCATCCCAATATCGACCGTCTGCTGGCCGTCATTGCCGACGGCCGGCCGTGGTCGGTGCGGGTTCAGGTCGCCTGATCGACCTCGACAATCTCGAAATCGTGCGTCACCTCGGCCGTCTTGGCCAGGATGATGGTGGCCGAGCAGTATTTCTCCGCCGACAGGTTGATCGCCCGCGCGACCACTTCCGGCTTCAGGCCGCGGCCCTTGACGATGAAGTGGAAATGAATCCTGGTGAATACCTTGGGATGCTCGGTTGCCCGCTCCGCGCTCAGTTCAACCTGGCAGTCGACGACGTCCTGACGGCTTTTTTGCAGGATCATCACCACGTCGATGGAGGTGCAGCCGCCGGCGCCCATCAGCACCATTTCCATCGGGCGCGGGCCCAGGTTGCGGCCGCCGATATCTGGCGCGCCGTCCATGACGATGGCGTGGCCGCTGTCCGATTCGGCCATGAAGGCCATACCTTCGATCCATTTGACGCGTGCTTTCATGCTGGCTCCTGTTCGATATGCGCAGGCCGATTATCCGGATTATTGGCGCTCAGGACCAATCGCTGATTCGGCTCCCGGATCACGATTGTGTAATGAGGTTTGACACGAGGCCAGAACATCCAATAAAATCCGCGCCTTTCTGTAAGACCACGCCCGAAGCTTATCGGGCAAAAATATTCAGGATCAAATCATGAAAACGTTTTCCGCTAAGTCGCATGAAGTCCAGCACGGCTGGTTCGTGGTGGACGCCACCGACAAGGTGCTCGGTCGTCTGGCCGCCGAGATCGCCCATCGGCTGCGCGGCAAGCACAAGGCCATCTATACCCCCCACGTCGATACCGGCGACTACATCGTCGTGGTCAATGCCGAGAAGATGCGCGTGACTGGCAACAAGGAACTGGACAAGAAGTATTACCGCCACTCTGGTTACCCGGGCGGTATCTACGAAACCAATTATGGCGACATGCAAGCCAAGCATCCTGGCCGTGCCCTGGAAAAGGCGGTCAAGGGCATGCTGCCCAAGGGGCCCCTGGGCTACGCCATGATCAAGAAAATGAAGGTGTATGCCGGGACCGAACACCCGCACACCGCCCAACAGCCGCAAGTCCTGGAAATCTGAGGAATAGATCATGATTGGCAACTTTTACTATGGCACCGGTCGTCGCAAGAGTTCCGTGGCCCGCGTTTTCCTGAAGACCGGCTCCGGCAAGATCGTCGTGAACGGCAAGCCCCTGGACGAATACTTCGCCCGTGAAACCGGTCGCATGATCGTGCGTCAGCCGCTCAAGCTGGTTGACCGCGAGACCAGCGTCGACATCATGGTCAATGTTCATGGTGGTGGCGAGTCCGGCCAGGCCGGTGCCGTCCGTCACGGCATCACCCGCGCCCTGATCGAGTTTGATGCCGGCTTCAAGCCGCCGCTCAAGGCCGCTGGCCTGGTTACTCGCGATGCCCGCGAGGTCGAACGCAAGAAGGTCGGTCTGCGTAAGGCTCGCCGGCGCAAGCAGTTCTCCAAGCGTTAATTCGCTTGTACGAAGAAGGCCGCCGGCAAGGCGGCTTTTTTTATGGTCAGCGGCTATCATCGCGAAACCGATTTTTCGAGAGGAAAACACATGATCAAGGCAGGTATCGTTGGCGGAACCGGCTACACCGGGGTGGAATTGCTCCGCTTGCTGGCCCAGCATCCCGAGGTCGAAGTCACGGCGATCACGTCCCGGAAGGAAGCCGGGATGAAGGTGGCGGAGATGTTCCCGTCCCTGCGTGGTCGGGTCGATCTGGCCTTCAGTACGCCGGACGTGGCGCCGCTAAAGTCCTGCGATGTGGTGTTCTTCGCCACGCCCAACGGTGTGGCCATGCAGCAGACCCGGGAGTTGCTTGAAGCGGGGGTCAAGGTCATCGATCTGGCTGCCGATTTCCGTATCAAGGACATCGAGATCTGGTCCAGGTGGTATGGCATGGAGCATGCCTGTCCGGACCTGGTGGCCGAAGCGGTTTATGGCCTGCCCGAGATCAATCGGGACCAGGTCAAGGGCGCCCGTCTGATTGCCAACCCGGGTTGCTATCCAACGGCGGTGCAACTGGGCTTTCTGCCCTTGGTCGAGGCCGGCGTAATCGATACCAGCTGGATGGTGGCGGATTGCAAGTCGGGTGTATCCGGCGCGGGTCGCAAGGCCGAAATCGGCGCCCTGTATGCCGAGGCCAGCGACAACTTCAAGGCCTACGCGGTGGCAGGCCACCGGCATCAGCCGGAGATTCGTCAAGGACTGAGCCGCATGGCCGGTCATGACGTCGGTTTGACCTTCGTGCCGCATTTGCTCCCGCTGGTTCGCGGCATCCATGCGACCCTGTATGCGAAACTGACCAAGGATGTCGATTTGCAGGCCTTGTTCGAGCAGCGCTATGCTGGCGAATACTTCGTCGATGTGCTGCCCGCCAAGGGCCACCCGGAAACCCGCTCGGTGCGCGCTTCGAACCTGTGCCGGATCGCCGTGCACCGGCCCCAGGGCAGCGATACCGTGGTGGTGCTGTCGGTGATCGATAACCTGGTCAAGGGCGCCTCGGGCCAGGCGGTGCAGAACATGAACATCCTGTTTGGCCTGCCGGAGGCCATGGGTCTGACGCAGATACCCGTCTCGCCCTGATTGACTAGAATCAGATTAGTCGAGATAATTAATCAACTATTTATTTGGAGCATACAAAATGAACGCTGCCACTGAAATGCCTACCCCCTTCAGCTTTTCCGACAGTGCCGCCAACAAGGTCAAGGAACTGATCGTCGAAGAAGGCAATCCCGAACTGAAACTGCGCGTCTTCGTGACTGGCGGTGGCTGTTCCGGCTTCCAGTACGGTTTCACCTTCGACGAAGTGCAGAACGACGACGACACCACCATGGTCAAGAACGGCGTTACCTTGCTGATCGACTCGATGAGCATGCAATACATGATGGGTGCCGAGATCGACTACACCGAAGGCCTGGAAGGTGCCCAGTTCGTCATCCGCAACCCCAACGCCGTGTCCACCTGCGGCTGCGGTTCATCCTTCTCCGTTTAACCGGTACAGGATCAGGCCGGGGCGGCGCAAGCCGCCCTTGTTGTTTATATGAGCGAAAAATACAAGATCGTGGCCTGCCCCACCTGCGGGAAGTCAGTGGAATGGCGGCCGGAGAATAAATTCCGCCCGTTCTGCTCCGAGCGCTGCAAGCTGATCGACCTGGGTGAATGGGCTGCCGAGAAATACAAGGTTCCAGCCGAGGGCAGTTTGTCCGAGGATGAGCTGGGGGAAGACAAGTACTGACACGGCTGAGCTAGAATCTCTCCATTAACGGCAAGGCCAGTAGCGGCATGCCGGAATAATTAAGGGAGAGAAACCATGGGAATCCGTCTTGTCGGCGTCTGCCTGGCGTCGTTTTTTCTGGCCATGCCGGTCATGGCTGCCTCCGAGGCTGCACCGGCCCTGGTCCTGGCCGAGGTCTACCGCAACTCGATTGATCCGGCCGCGTACTGGCTGAGCGAAAAACTCGACGGCGTACGTGCCTATTGGGACGGCAAGCAACTCTATTTCCGCAGTGGCCATCTGGTGCCCGCGCCGGCCTGGTTTACCCGCGATTTCCCCGCCGTACCCATGGATGGCGAACTCTGGCTCGGACGAAACACATTCGAACGCCTGTCAGGCATCGTCCGCAAGACCGAACCGGTCGACGCGGAATGGCGGCAGGTCCGCTACATGCTGTTCGAACTGCCCGGTGCGGGGGGAACGTTCACCGCACGCAAGGATAGCCTGGCCCGACTGGTCGAACAGGCCGGCATCCCCTGGCTGCAGGCAGTCGAGCAGTACCGGGCGGGCGATCGTAAAACCCTCCTGGCAGATTTGGACAAGGTGGTTGCGGCGGGCGGCGAAGGTCTCATGCTGCACCGTGCCGATGCGTATTATTCAACCGGGCGGAGCGACGATCTGGTCAAGCTGAAGCCCTTTCTGGACCGCGAGGCCAGAGTGGTCGCCCACCTGCCGGGCGAAGGCCGGAACACGGGTCGGCTGGGTGCGCTGCTGGTGGAGGATGAAAATGGCCGCCAATTCCGTATCGGCACCGGGTTCAGCGATGCCCAGCGCGAAAATCCGCCACCAGTCGGGAGTCTGGTGACTTATCGATATCGGGGCCTGACCGCCAAGGGCTTGCCGCGTTTCCCGGTCTTCCTGCGGTTACGCGAGGTTTTTTAACTGAAAGTGCTGCGCCAGGCCGGATGCTCCGCGATCAGGTGCAATGCCTGCTGGAGCAGGGTTTTGCCAGGCTCCATCTTGAACCAGGTCGACAGGCCGGACGGGTGGGGCAGGGGAATCGCCACCATCTCCCGACCCAGATAGACAACCCGGTGCACCTGGCCGATTACATCGTCGAGGCGCGGCGCCTTCAGCATCTGGGCAATGGCGAGCTTGCCGACTGGAATGACAAGCTCAGGCCGCAGGATTTCGGTTTCGTGGTGCATCCATTCAGTGCAATGAGCGATTTCTTCGCGGTTGGGTACCCGGTCGCCGCCATTCGGATTCTTGCCCGGAAAGCAGCGACAGACAGCGGCCATGTAGACGTGGGAGCGGAAGGTCTCCTCGTCGACGCCGATGGTTTGGTACCACTTGAACAGGGTCTTGCCGGCCGTCCAGGCGAAAGGCTGGCCCAGCTTGCCTTCGTAGGGGCCTGGGGCCTGGCCGATCTGGAGGATTTTCGAGGCGACCGGGCGGCCCAGGATCACCGGGCCGATCATCTCCGGGCAGCGGGTGCACTGGCTCAGCCTGGCCTGATGGGCCCTGAGCCGCGCCCCGATTTGCGACATCAGCGCTTCAGCGTCTTCACGCCTTCTGGTGTGCCCATCAGGCAGACATCGGCGCCACGACGGGCGAACAGGCCGACCGTGACCACACCGACGATCTGGTTGATCTCGGTTTCCATGGCGACCGGGTCGAGGATGCTCATGCCGTGCACGTCGAGGATGACGTTGCCGTTGTCGGTGGTGAAGCCGTTGCGCAGAACCGGATTGCCGCCCATCTTGACCAGTTGGCGGGCGACATAGGAACGGGCCATGGGGATGACCTCGACCGGCAGCGGGAACTTGCCCATCACATCGACCAGCTTGCTCTGGTCGACAATGCAGACGAATTTCTTGGCGCAGGCGGCGACGATCTTCTCACGGGTCAGCGCGCCGCCGCCGCCCTTGATCATGGCCATGTGCGGAGTGATCTCGTCGGCGCCGTCGACATAGACTTCCATCTCGCCGGCCTCGTTCAGGTCGATGACCTGGATGCCGTTTTTCTTGAGCCGCTCGGCAGTGGCGACCGAGGAGGCCACGGCGGCGTCGATCTTGCCCTTGATATGGGCCAGCTCGTCGATGAAGAAATTGGCGGTGGAGCCGGTGCCGACCCCGATGATGCCGGCCGGTACATGTTCGATCGCGGCACGGGCCACGGCTTGTTTCATTTCGTCCTGAGTCATCATGGCTTTTTCTTTCAAGTTCTTCGCGAAAGCCCGAGAATAGCGGGGTTTCATGACGCGATCAAACCGGCCAATGACCGACTATCTGGAAAAAATACTGCTCGCCCGCGTCTACGATGTCGCGGTGGAATCCAATCTCGATGCAGCGCCCAATTTGTCCAGGCGGATCAACAACCACGTCTGGCTGAAACGCGAGGACATGCAGCCGGTGTTCTCCTTCAAATTACGCGGCGCCTACAACAAGATGGCCCACCTGACCAAGGCGCAGTTGAAGAAGGGCGTGGTCGCGGCCAGCGCCGGCAACCACGCCCAGGGTGTAGCCCTGGCGGCCCAGGTGCTGGGTTGCGAGGCCACCATCGTCATGCCGGCCACCACGCCGGCGATCAAGGTCGATGCCGTGGCCAAACGGGGCGCGAATGTGGTCCTGGTGGGCGATTCCTACGACGACGCCTACCAGCACGCCATGACCATCGTCCGGAAGGAGAAGAAGACCTTCGTCCATCCCTATGACGACCCGGACGTGATCGCCGGCCAGGGCACCATCGCCATGGAACTGCTGCGCCAGGCGCGCGAGCCGATCGATGCCATCTTCGTGCCGGTCGGCGGCGGCGGCCTGATCGCCGGCATCGCCGCCTACATCAAGCGGCTGAAGCCGGAGATCAGGATTATCGGGGTCGAACCGGAAGAGGCCGACGCCATGGCCCGTTCACTGTGCAAAAAGGAGCGGGTGACGCTGGCCAATGTCGGCATCTTCGCCGACGGCGTCGCGGTCAAGCAGGTCGGCGAGGAGACCTTCCGGCTCTGTCAACTGTATGTCGACGAGGTGATCCGGGTCGACAACGATGCCATCTGCGCCGCGATCAAGGACGTGTTCGAGGACACCCGCTCCATTCTGGAACCGGCTGGCGCGCTCGGCGTGGCCGGCCTCAAGGCCTGGGCGGCACGCGAGAAGGCGAAGGGCAAGAACCTGGTCGCCATCGCCTCCGGCGCCAACATGAACTTCGACCGACTGCGCTTCGTCGCCGAGCGGGCCGAGCTGGGCGAAAAGCGCGAGGCCGTGCTGGCCGTGGCGATCCCCGAGAAGCCGGGCAGCTTCAAGACCTTCTGCTCACTGATCGGCGGCCGGGTGATCAGCGAGTTCAACTACCGCTTTGCCGATCCCAAGGTGGCGCATGTCTTTGTCGGCATCCAGGTCCACAACCGGGCCGAGGTCGACAAGCTGATCGTCGCACTCAACAAGCATGAGCTGCCGGTGCTGGACCTGACCGACAACGAGATGGCCAAGCTGCACATCCGGCACATGGTGGGCGGCCGTGCGCCGCAGGTGAAGGACGAGGTGATCTACCGCTTCGAATTCCCGGAGCGGCCGGGCGCGCTGATGAAATTCCTCAACAGCATGAGCCATAACTGGAACATCAGCCTGTTCCACTACCGCAACCACGGCGCCGACTACGGCCGGGTGCTGTGCGGCGTGCAGGTGCCGGCGGCGGAGAAGGCGGAGTTCCAGAAATTCCTGGATGGCCTCGGCTACCGCTATTGGAACGAGAGCCGGAATCCGGCCTACAAATTATTCCTGAAATGAAAAAAGGCCCGAATGGGCCTTTTTTCAGAACTATGCCGGATTACTTCTTCGGGCAGGTGCTCATGCCCAGCAGCGGGTACAACGGGCAGAACTTGATCAGGCCGGTGGCCAGGGGAACGATGCCGATCCAGGTCCAGGGCGTGCCCATCCCGGCGATGGCGGCACCAATCAAAGCCAAGCCAACAACAATACGCAGAATACGATCAATACCGCCGACGTTTGCATTCATGTCTTAACTCCTTCAGGTGGTTGAGCGCCGCACTGGCGTGCGACATGGGGCGAAGATTACTCCAGCCGGTTGGCGATCGTCGGTGACTTTTGTTACCGAGGCGATGCGGAAATGGCGCGCAGGCTTTCGGCATCGAGGATTTCCACCCGTTCTCGGCCGAGACGGATCAGGCCCTGCTCTTCAAACTGTTTCAACAGTCGGCTGACAATCTCGCGCACGCTGCCTAGTTCGTCGGCCAGTTGCTGGTGCGAGCCCAGGGCCAGCGGCGCGCGCGCGGCGAGCAGCGCCGCCAGACGCTGGTCCAGCTTGCGGAAGGAGATTTCCTCGACCAGTTGCATCAGCCCGGACAGGCGCTCGCCAAACAAGTGGAAGACCGACTGGCGGAAGGCGGGCAGGCTCTCGGTCAATTCCAGAAACAGGGGCCGGGGCAGGGCCAGGGCGGTGATCTCGGTTTCAGCGATGCCGGTGGCCGGGTAGGCGTCGCCGCCCAGCAGACAGCTGACCGTGACGATGCAAAGCTCGCCGGGGTTGACCCGGTACAGGCTGATCTCGCGGCCATTGTCGGCCCGCTTGAACACCCGGATGGAGCCGGAGATGACCAGCGGCAACGCCTGGCAGGCATTGCCGGTGTCGAACAGCAGGGTGCCGGGCGGTGCGGTTATGGCGATGGCCTGCTGCGCGACCTGCGCGGCCAGACCGGGCGAGAGATCAGTCAGGATCGGGCAGTGCAACATGAGTTGAGCAGTATCGGTCATGCGGGCAATGTTAGCGCGGCCACAGGCTTGCCGCCAGCGCCTGGAGCGGCTTCGAAGGTATTGGTTATATTGAAATTTTTGTGTATTCCCGGTTTGCCTCGCGTGGGTATAATTCGCGCCCCGATCCCTCCAGGCGGCCTTGCCATGCAACGCACCCTACTCAAATCCAAGCTGCACCGCGTTCACACGACTGCGTCGGAGTTGAACTACGAGGGCTCGTGCGCCATCGACGAGTTGCTTCTGGAGGCGGCCGACATCCGCGAATACGAGCAGATCGACATCTACAACGTCAACAATGGCGAGCGTTTCACCACCTACGCCATCAAGGGCCAGCGCGGCAGCGGCATGATCTCGGTCAACGGCGCGGCGGCGCGCAAGGCGGCGGTGGGCGATCTCCTGATCATTGCGACCTACGCCAGCTATGCCGAGATCGAGCTGGCCAAGTATGAACCGAAGCTGGTCTACGTCGACGACAAGAACCGGATCAAGCGGATCGGTTCGGAGATTCCGGCTCAGGCCGCCTGATCCGATCCCAATCAAAACACGGTCCGGGGTCGGTCTTCCGGCCTGGCGCGATGTCGGAGTGGCCGACAATGGCCTGGATCGGATAGCGCCGGCGCAACACCTCGATCAGCCCGTTCAGACACCCATATTGAGCCTCGGTGAAGGGCGTGTCGTCGGTGCCTTCCAGTTCGATCCCGATCGAAAAATCGTTGCAGCGTTCCTGTCCGTTCCAGCTTGATGCCCCGGCGTGCCAGGCACGCTGCCCGGCAGGGACAAACTGGATCAGTTCGCCGTCGCGGCGGATGAAGAAGTGGGCCGAGACGCGCAGGTCCTTGATGGCTTGGTAATAAGGGTGGGCGGTCGGATCGAGCCGGTTGGTGAACAGCTCGATGACGCCGTTGCCGCCAAATTCGCCGGGCGGCAGGCTGATGTTGTGGATGACCAGCAGGCTGATCAGGGTGCCTGACGGCCGGTCGTCGAAATTGGGCGACACGACGTGCCGGCTGTTGCCCAGCCAGCCAGCCTCGTCGAATTCCCGATCCGTATTCACCATCCGGCCATTATCCCGCATCGAGTTGATAAAATGGCAGGTCAATCATTGGGGTGCGCCATGCTGGTTATCGAACTCGTGTTTTTTCTAATCCTGATCCTGATCGCTTCAGAGGTCTTCGTGAATGCGCTGGAGCACCTGGGCGAGCGGCTCGGCATCTCGGAAGGGGTGACCGGATCGGTCTTTGCCGCGGTCGGAACCGCCATGCCGGAGACCATCGTGCCCTTGCTGGCCATCTTCGGCGGCACGCAGAATCAGCAGATCAACGAGGAGATCGGCGTCGGCGCCATACTCGGCGCGCCGCTGATGCTGTCCACGCTGTCGTTGTTCATGATGGCCGGGTCGGTCTGGAAGCGGCGTGGGACCCGGGGTCATCTGACCCCGGAGCGTACCGGCCTGACCCGCGACCTGAATTTCTTCCTGGCCGCGTTTTCGCTGGCCTGCATTGCCATGTTCGTGCCCCATGACACGGCCGGTTTTCGCGCCACGCTGGCCATCGTCATGGTGATGATCTATTTCTTCTACCTCATGCTGACGCTCAAGGCCTCGGAAAAGCTGGTCAAGGACGGTCATGCCACTGAGGCCGGGGCAGCCATGTGGCTGGCACGCACCGGGTTGCCGACCAACTACCTGACCATCTTCCTCCAGTTGGGCCTGGGCCTGATCATGCTGGTGGGCGGGGCCAAGGGCTTCATCACCGGGGTCGAACAGGCGGCGCCTCTGCTGGGCATCTCTGCCCTGGTTCTGTCCCTGATGATCGTTCCCATTGCGACCGAACTGCCGGAAAAGGTCAATTCGATACTCTGGATTCGCCGTCACAAGGACACCATGGCCTTCGGCAACATCACCGGTGCGATGGTGTTCCAGGGCACACTGCTGCCGGCCATCGGTATCCTGCTGACGCCCTGGGCGCCGCAGAAAGAGGTTCTGGCCGGTGTGGTCATCACCCTGCTGGCGGCGGGCTGGTTGCGTCTCATGCTGATGCGCGGGCAGTTGCGGGTCTGGCATCTGGGGCTCAATGGCGGTCTGTACGCCACGTACCTTGCCATTGCGCTGGGCTGACCCGCGCGGCGCGTTATGGGCCGATCAGCCCCTTGGGCAGGGCGAAATTGACCTTCTCTTCGATGCCGTCCTGCAACTGCACTCCAGCGGCACCGAGTTCCTTCAGGCGCGCAATCACACCATCCACCAGAACCTCCGGCGCCGAGGCCCCGGCCGTGACGCCGATGTGCTGCTTGCCTGCCAGCCAGGCCGGGTCGAGCTGGCTGGCGTTGTCGATCATGTAGGCTTCCCGGCCCAGGCTGGCCGCAACCTCGCGCAGGCGGTTGGAGTTTGAGCTGTTGGGCGAGCCGACCACGATGACCAGGTCGCACTGGTCGGACAGCCGCTTCACCGCATCCTGACGGTTCTGGGTGGCGTAGCAGATGTCGTCCTTCTTGGGCCCGACAATCAAGGGAAAACGGGCGGTCAGGGCGATGACGACCTTGGCCGCATCGTCGACCGAGAGCGTGGTCTGGGTGACGTAGGCCAGTCGATCCGGGCGGACCACATTCAGCTGGGCCACATCTTCCGGAGTCTCCACCAGATACATGCCGCCACTGGCCTGGCCCATGGTGCCTTCGACTTCAGGATGGCCCTTGTGGCCGATCATGACGATCTCGTAGCCGGCCTCGCGCAGCTTGACCACTTCCTTGTGCACCTTGGTCACCAGCGGGCAGGTGGCATCGAACACGTTGAGGCCGCGCACCTCGGCCGCCAGGCGGACCGACTGGGGCACGCCGTGGGCGCTGAAGATCAGGGTGGCGCCATCCGGCACGTCGTCCAGATCCTCGATGAAGATCGCGCCCTTGGCCTTCAGGCTGTCGACGACAAACTTGTTGTGCACCACTTCGTGCCGGACGTAGATGGGGGCGCCGAAGCGGGTCAGCGCGGCCTCGACGATGGCGATGGCGCGGTCGACGCCGGCGCAGAAGCCACGTGGATTGGCGAGCAGGACGTTACTGGTCATGGTCAATGGCGAGGATATGGACTTCGAATTCTACCGGCAGGCCGGCCAGGGGATGATTGAAGTCGACCTCGACGGTTTCGGCGCCGACTTCGGTAACCGTGCCCAGCCAGCTGTCCCCGTTGGGCAGGTCGAACTCGACCTGATGGCCAACCGGCAGATCGGCGGGGAACGCGCTTCGGGGCAGGGTCTGGATCAGGGTCTCGTCGCGTTCGCCGAAGGCCTCCCAGGGGGTTAGGCGCAGGGCCTGATGGGTGCCCATCACCAGTCCGGTCAGGGCGCGTTCCAGACGGGAGTCGATTTCGCCCGCGCCGACCCGGAAGGTCTCCGGCTCATCCGGGAAGGTGTTGGCGATTTCCTGGCCCATGCTCGACAGCCGGTAATGCAGCGTCACATGGTCGCCGGGCTGGATGCGCCGTTCGCCACTCACGGTCGTTCGCGCCTGAATGAATCGATGATCAACAGCACGGCGCCCACGGTGATGCCGGAGTCGGCCACGTTGAAGGCCGGGTAGAACCAGTCATGCCAATGGAAGAGCAGGAAGTCCACCACGTGGCCATAAGCGAAACGGTCGATCACGTTGCCGACCGCGCCGCCCAGGATCAGGGCCAATGCGGCGCAGAATAGTGGCCGGCCGCGGGTCTTGCGCAGCAGGGACAGGATGATGAAGGCAGCCGCAAGCGCGACGAAGATGAAGAAACCGCGCTGCCAGCCCGGCTGGTTGGCGAACAGGGAGAAGGCCGCGCCGGGGTTCTGCCAGTAGACCAGGCTGAAGAACGACGTGATCGGGATGTCCTCGTGCAGGGCGAGCTGGCTCGCAATGGCCAGCTTGGTGGCCTGATCCAGTATCAGCACCAGGCCGGACAGCCAGAGCCAGCGCAGGCCGGATTGAGCGACCGAGTCAGGCGTAGTCACGCTTTTCGCCCTCGCCGAACAGGTTGCTCACACAGCGGCCGCACAGGCCCGGATGGGCCGGGTCGGCGTCGACGTCCTCGCGCACGTGCCAGCAGCGTTCGCATTTCGCGTGGCCGAGTGCGCCAACCTCGACCCGGGTTTCGCCAGCGGCTTTTTCTACCCTGGCCGCGGAGGTGATGGTGACGAAGCGCAGATCGTCGCCGAGGCTGGCCAGCAGCGCGTAGTCGTCACCGTCGGCGAGGAAGGTCAGATCGGCCTGCAGCGACGAGCCGACCTGGCCGCTCACCCGCAGTTCCTCGATGCGCTTGGTGGCCATGCCACGCAGTTCGCGCAGACGGTTCCAGCGCGCCAGCAGCACGTTTTCGTCGTCCTGCTTCGGAACTTCGTGCCAGACCGACAGGAAGACGCTGTCGGCCTTGCAGCTGAGCGCCCAGATTTCCTCGGCGGTGAAGGACAGGATGGGCGCCATCAGCCGGGTCAGCGTTTGCAGGATGTGCCACAGCGCGGTCTGCGCGGCGCGGCGGGCGACCGAGTCGGCGCCGGCGGTATAGAGCCGGTCTTTCAGGATGTCGAGATAGAACGCGCCCAGGTCTTCCGAGCAGAAGTTGTGCAGGCGCTGCACCGCGGTGTGGAAGCTGTAGACGCGGTAGTCGGCCAGCACGGCATCCTGCATCTGGCGGGTCAGGGCGAGGGCGTAACGGTCGATCTCCAGCATGTCGTCGACTTCAACGGCGTTGGTCGCCATCTGGAAGTCGGCGGTGTTGGCGAGCAGGAAGCGCAGGGTGTTGCGGATGCGGCGATAGGCCTCGACCACGCGCTTGAGGATCTCGTCGGAGATGGTCAGCTCGCCCGAGTAGTCGGTGGTCGCCACCCACAGGCGCAGGATCTCGGCGCCCAGAGTGTCGGACACCTTCTGCGGCGCGACCACGTTGCCTTTCGACTTGGACATCTTCATGCCCTTGCCGTCGACCACGAAGCCGTGGGTGAGCAGGGCTTCGTAAGGCGCATGGCCGTCGGTGGCGCAGCCGGTCAGCAGCGAGGACTGGAACCAGCCGCGGTGCTGGTCCGAGCCTTCCAGATAAAGATCGGCCGGATGCTTCAGGCCTTCACGTTCCTTGAGCAGACAGGCATGGGTGACGCCGGAGTCGAACCAGACGTCGAGGGTGTCGCCGGCCTTTTCGTAGTCGTCGGCATCGGCACCCAGCAACTCCTTCGGGTCGAGGCTGAACCAGGCTTCGATGCCCTGTTGCTCGACCCGTTTTGCGACTTGCTCAAGAATTTCAGACGAGCGCGGATGCAGCTCGCCGGTCTGCCTGTGCATGAAGAAGGTGATCGGCACGCCCCAGTTGCGCTGGCGCGAGACGCACCAGTCCGGGCGGTTCTTCATCATCGCTTCGAGGCGGGCGCGGCCCCAGGCCGGGAAGAACTCGGTGTCCTCGACGGCTTGCATGGCTTTATCACGAAGGCCTGCCTTGTCCATGCCGATGAACCACTGCCGGGTGGCGCGGAAGATGATCGGCGTCTTGTGCCGCCAGCAATGCGGATAGCTGTGCTGGATCTTTTCTTCGGCGAGCAGGCGGCCCATTTCAGTCAGCGTGGCCATGACGGTCTTGTTGCCGGCCCAGATGCTCTGGCCGCCGACCAGCGGGATGTCGGCGTAGAACTTGCCGTCGCCGCCGACCGGGTTGTAGACCTCGAGGCCGTACTTCAGGCCGGCGACATAGTCGTCGTGGCCATGGCCGGGCGCGATGTGGACCAGGCCGACGCCGGCCTCGAGACTGACGAAATCGGCCAGGATCACCGGCACCTGGCGGTCGTAGAAGGGGTGGCCGAGCTTGAGGCCTTCGAGGGCGGCGCCTCTGGCAACTGCGATCAGCGAAGCGGATGAAACTCCGTAACGTTGGAAAAGAGGTGGAACGACAAGAGATTCAATTTCATTCTGAGTCGCATTGGGGAATGATACAGAGTCGACTGTTTTGGCCAATTCCGTGGCGACAATGAATGAGCCCTTGTTAGTCTTGTAGAGACCGTATTCGTAATCGGGATGCACCGCCACGGCCTGGTTGGCGGGCAGGGTCCAGGGCGTTGTGGTCCAGATCACGGCGAAGGCGGGCCCGTCCACGGGATGCCCCATTCGCAAGGCCAAGTCAGCTGCGTCGGCGACCGGAAACGCCACATCGATGGCAGGCGACGCCTTGTCCTCGTATTCCACTTCCGCTTCGGCCAGGGCCGAGCCGCAGTCCACGCACCAGTGCACCGGCTTGGCGCCGAGATACAGATGGCCGTTCTGCTGGATCTTGCCCAATTCGCGGATGATGTCCGCCTCGAAGCGGTAGTCCATGGTCAGGTAGGGCTTGTCCCAGTCGCCCAGCACGCCCAGGCGGATGAAGTCGGCCTTCTGGCGCTCGACCTGGCTGGCCGCGTACTCGCGGCACAGTTCGCGGAATCGGGCGGCGGGGATGTCCTTGCCGTGGGTCTTCTCGACCACCAGCTCGATCGGCAGGCCGTGGCAGTCCCAGCCCGGCACATAGGGCGCGTCGAAGCCGTCCAGGGTGGCCGACTTGACGATGATGTCCTTGAGGATCTTGTTCACCGCGTGGCCGATGTGGATGTCGCCGTTGGCATAGGGCGGGCCGTCGTGGAGTACGAACAGCGGCCGGC
>JBBIJC010000001.1:56516-90334 GCA_037446165.1 Hydrogenophilales bacterium
AGGCCGCCCCGCATCCGTCGAAACCCCGGGATTTCGGAACAAGGTCGGGCGGCGAAGCGGGGCGTGCTTTCTTTGGTTAGCTTTCTTTGCACGAGCAAAGAAAGTAACTGGCTGCCGGGCCACCCCCGGCCTACGCCTGCATCTAAAGGCCACAAACCAAACCTCAAGGCCCTAAGCATTCAACAACTCCCGCGCCAACTCCGCATCCTTCCCGATCTGCGCCACCAGCGCCGCGAAGTCCGGAAACTTCGTCTCGTCGCGCAGCTTGTGCAGGAATTCCACCCGCAGGTGCTGGCCATAAAGATTGCGGTCGAGGTCGAACAGGTGCACTTCCAGGGTGGGTTTTCCGTCCGGCCGGACCGAAGGCCGGGTACCGAGGTTGGCCACGCCAGGCCAGTCCGGCGTCGCCAGGCCCTGCACGCGCACGGCGAAGACGCCCTTGAGCGGCGGCCGGTTGTGCTTGAGCAGGATGTTCGCGGTGGGGAAGCCGATCTTGCGGCCGATCTGGTCGCCGCCGACCACACGGCCGGAGATCGAATAGGGCCGGCCGAGCAGTTGCGCCGCACCGGCCATGTCGCCAGCGGCCAGGGCTTCGCGCACGGCGGTCGAGGAGGCGCGCTGGCCGGCGGCTTCGACCGTATGCATGGCTTCCGCCTTGAAGCCGTATTTCTCGCCATAGACCAGCAGGGCGTCGAAATCGCCACCACGCTTGGCGCCGAAGCGGAAGTCGTCGCCGACCAGTACGCAGCGGGCCTTGAGGCCGTCGACCAGGATGCGGCGCACGAAATCCTCCGCCGAGAGCGCCGCGAATTCCTTGCTGAAGCGGCAGACGTGGACGTGGGCGACGCCCAGGTTGCGCAGGATTTCGAGCTTCTCACGCAGGCTGGTCAGACGGGTCGGGGCGGCATCCGGGGTGAAGATTTCACGCGGATGCGGCTCGAAGGTCAGTACCGTGGGCAGCCCGCCGACCGAGGCGGCACGCGCGGTCAGCCGGGCCAGCATGGCCTGGTGACCAAGGTGGACGCCGTCGAAGTTGCCGATGGTGACGGCATTGGGCCGGGTCGCATGGGGCCAGCCGTGAGTGATCAGCATGGGTAAGGTATCTGCTTGAAAAGCATTGGATTTTAGCGGTCGCCCGGGGTGTCAGTCCATCTATGCCGCCCGGCGCTGGAAGTCCTTGAGCCGGAACCCCATGAGCCATAGCGAGGTGAAATAGCTCAGCGCACCGCCCGCCACCAGGGCAGCGAGGTGAGCCGCACGCTGGCCGGTGTGGTACAGGAACCAGCGGTCCTCGCCCATCATGCCGAACCAGAGCACGGCGGCCATGATCAATAGGGCGATCAGCAGCTTGAGCAGGAAAAATTGCCAGCCCGGCTGGGGGTGGTAGATCCCCTGTTTGCGCAATTTGGTAAACAGGATGGTGGCGTTGAGGCAGGCGCCGAGTCCGATCGACAGGGCCAGTCCGGCATGCTTGAATGGGCCGATGAATACCAGGTTCATGGCCTGGGTGGCGAGCAGGGTGGTGATGGCGATCTTGACCGGGGTCTTGATGTTCTGCCGGGCATAGAAGCCGGGCGCCAGGACCTTGACCAGGATCAGACCGAGCAGGCCGACTGAATAGGCGACCAGTGCCCAGCGGGTCATCTCCACGTCATGGGCAGTGAAGCGCCCGTGAAAGAACAGGGTGGAAATCAGAGGGACGGCCAGAATACCCAGCGCTACGGCGGAAGGCGCGGCCAGGAGCAGGGTCATGCGCAAGCCCCAGTCCAGCAGCTTCGAGTATTCAACCGTGTCGTTGTCAGCATAATGTCTGGCCAGCGAGGGCAGCAGGATGGTGCCCAGGGCCACGCCCAGCATGCCGGTGGGGAATTCCATCAGCCGGTCGGCATAGGACAGCCAGGACACGCTGCCAGTGGGCAGAAAGGAGGCGAAGATGGTGTTGATCAACAGCGAAACCTGGGCCACCGAGACCCCGATGGCCGCCGGCCCCATCAGCTTCAATATCCGGCGCACGCCAGGATCGTGCGGGTTCCAGTCCCAGCGCGGCAGCAAGCCCAGTTGTTGCAGGGCAGGAATCTGCAGGGCCAGTTGCAGCACCCCGCCGATGAAGGCGCCCCAGCCCAGGGCCAGGACCGGCGGATCGAACCAGGGCGCGGCCACGGTCGCGGCCAGGATCATGGAGACATTCAGCAGCACCGGCGTGAAGGCGGGGATCTGGAACCGGCTCCAGGTGTTGAGAATGCCGCCGGACAGGGAAACCAGAGAAAGAAACAGGATGTAGGGAAAAACGATGCGGGTCAGTTCCACCGTCAGCTGGAATTTGTCCGGCGTGGCGACGAAACCGGGGGCGGTCACCAAAATGATGAGCGGGGCGCCGAGGATGCCCAGGCCGGTAACGACGACCAGGGCCACGAACAGGACGGTCGCGGTCCGGTTGATGAGGGTGTGGGTGTCGGTGTCGCCACGCCGGTTGCGGTATTCGGCCAGGACCGGGACGAAGGCCTGGGAAAAGGCCCCTTCGGCGAACAGCCTGCGCAACAGATTGGGCAGGCGGAAAGCGATAAAGAAGGCATCGGTCGCGGCCCCGGCGCCGAAGGCCCGTGCGATCAGCGCTTCCCGGGCAAAGCCAAGGATGCGCGAGAGCAGGGTCATGGAACTGACGGCGGCAAGGGTCCGGAGGAGGTTCATGGTGCGCGGTCTGGTCGAAGTGGCGGGCATGTTAGCATCAGGTCTTGCTTTTCGGCATGGAGATGGGTAGGATGCCCGGCTTTCCGTATAACCCGATTTTTAGGAGTTGCCTACATGGCCAACACCGCTCAGGCGCGCAAGCGCGCCCGCCAAAACGTTGAACAGCGCCTGCACAACACTGGCTTGCGTTCCGAGTACCGCACTGCCGTCAAGAAAGTGCGCAAGGCTATCCTGGCCGGCGACAAGGCCGCTGCGCAGGCAGTGTTCCAACTGTCCATGAGTTCCATGGACAGCATTGCCGACAAGCGTCTCGTGCACAAGAACAAGGCAGCCCGCCAGAAGAGCCGCCTGTCCGCTGCCATCAAGGCAATGGCCTGACCCATCGTTCCCGCTCCGGCGGGGAAGGTGTGTTTCGGCGGTACTGATCCCGAGGGGCTTTGCGCCCCTCTTCGCATTTATAATCCAGCGACCTCATCTAGCGGAGTGCAGGCATGAACCTCGATCGCGTCAGTTCCGGCAAGGACGTCCCCAACGATTTCAACGTCATCATCGAGATACCCGCCCACGGCGAGCCGATCAAGTATGAAGTGGACAAGGCCACGGGCGCGATGTTCGTCGATCGCTTCATGTCAACGGCGATGCATTACCCCTGCAATTACGGTTACGTTCCACACACCCTGTCCGATGACGGCGACCCGGTCGACGTGCTGGTGATCACCCCTGTTCCGTTGCAGACCGGCGTGGTGGTGCGCTGCCGTCCGGTCGGCATGCTGAAGATGGAAGACGAAGCCGGCATCGATGCCAAGGTGCTGGCCGTTCCCATCGACAAACTGACCAATCTTTATCGCGACATCGAGTCGCCGCGCGATCTGCCGGAATCGATCCTGCATCAGATCAGTCACTTCTTCGAGCATTACAAGGACCTGGAGGCCGGCAAGTGGGTCAAGGTCCAGGGCTGGGTCGGTGCCGCAGAAGCCAAGGTCGAGATACTTTCGGGTGTCGAGCGCTACAACGCCGCTGCCGAAAAGCCGATGTTCTGATTCCCTTGAAGCTCTGCATCGTTTCCGATTCCCACGACAATCGCCGCCTGCTTGAGCACGCGGTGGAAGACGCCCATCGCCGTGGCGTCGAAGCGGTGCTGCATTGCGGCGACATCGTGGCGCCGACCACGCTCAGGGTGCTGAAACGGTTTGGATTGCCGGTTCATGCCATTCACGGCAACAACATGGGCGACATGCACGCCATGCATCTCCTTGCTCACGAGCCGGACAGTCCGGTGCGCTATCACGGCCAGGATGCCGTGGTGCACCTCGGCGGGCGCAGTATCTTCATGGTTCATTACCCGCACTATGCCGAGGGTATGGCGTTGACCGGCGACTACGACATCGTCTGTTGCGGTCACGATCACCGGGTCAGCGTCACCCCGGTGCAGAACGTCAAGGGCGGGATGACCCATCTGGTCAATCCGGGCACGGTCGGCGGGGTCGGCAAGGGACCGACCTACATCCTGGCTGACCTGGAAACGCTGACCTTTGATATCTATGACGTGCCGACCGAGCCGGGCGAGGCCTGCAACGTGCGTCCGGCCAGCGTGCACGTCTAATCCCCGCGGTTGCCTCAGATTTAGCCAATCTATTCCTTCATAAGAACTTTCGATTGTTTGGGTGTCCCGTCGGGCAGTCTTTGCGGGTAACATTCACCCCCTCTCCCCGGACCACGTCCGGAGCCAAATTTTTAATGTCTTCCTCGGAGGCGACACATGACGTCTGTTGTGGCGACCAACCAGACCATTCTGGTCGTGGGCGGCGGCATCGCCGGTATGACCGCAGCGCTTGAAGCGGCGGAAACCGGCAAGCAGGTTGTGCTGGTGGAAAAGAACCCCTACCTCGGGGGTCGTACCGTGCAGCTGTACCGCTATTTTCCCAAGATGTGCCATCCCACCTGCGGCCTGGAAATCAACCTGCGCCGGCTCAAGGCCAATCCGAATGTCCAGGTGCTGACCATGGCCGAAGTGACCGGTATCTCTGGTGGCAAGGGCAACTACAGCGTCAACGTCAAGCTGGCTCCGCGCTTCGTCAACGAAAATTGCACTGCCTGCGGCGAGTGCAACAAGGTGGCGACGACCGAGATTCCAGACGCGTTCAACTACAACCTGGGCAAGGTCAAGTCGGCGTATCTGCCGTCCAGCATGGCCTATCCGCAGCGATATGTGATCGACCCGTCGGTGATCGGCACGGCCGAGGCAAGCGCCATCAAGGCGGCTTGCAAGTACGGTGCCGTCGATCTCGACATGAAGGAAGAGACGGTCACCCTGAACGCCGGCGCCATCGTCTGGGCTACCGGCTGGCAGCCGTATGACGCGAAGAACATCCAGCCGTACCGTTACGGCGAATTTCCCAACGTCATCACCAATGTCGAATTCGAGCGCCTGGCTGATCCGCACGGCCCGACCGGCGGCAAGATCCTGCGTCCGTCCGACGGCAAGGAAGCCAAGAACGTGGCCTTCATCCAGTGCGCCGGCTCGCGTGACGAGAACCACCTGCGTCACTGCTCGCGCTTCTGCTGCATGGCCTCGCTGAAGCAGACTCGTTACGTCGACGAGGCCTTCGGCGACGCCGGCAAGTCGACCATCTATTACATCGACATCCGTGCCATCGACCGGTTCGAAGATTTCTACCAGCAGGTCAAGGCCAACCCGAACGTCAAGTTCGTCAAGTCCAAGGTGGCCCGCATCTCCGAGGACAAGAACGGCGACCCGCGTCTGTGGGGCGTCAATACCGAAGGCTACGTTCGCTACGCCGAGCCGCATGACCTGGTCGTATTGGCCGTGGGCATGGAGCCCTCGGTCAAGGGCGTAAACATCCCCGCCGAGGTGATGAGCGATTCTTCGGGTTTTCTGATGGCCGATCCGGTCAACGCCGGCATCTTCGGCGCCGGCTGTGCCACCAACGCCCTGGACGTCAACCGCGCGGTGCAAAGCGCGACGGCCGCCGCCCTGCGCGCTGTCCAGGTGGTCAACAAAGTCGCCCGTGCGGAGGCATAAGAAATGGCTGAAATGAAAACCGCTGCTTACATCTGCAAGGGCTGCGAACTGGGCGCCCGACTGGATACCGCAACCCTGGTCAAGACCGCCACCAAGGACGGCAAGATGAATCTCGTGCGCGAGCACGACTTCCTCTGTTCCGCCGACGGTGTGGCGATGATCCGGAACGACATCGACAACGAAGCCGTCACCCACATCGCGATCTGCGCCTGCTCGCGTCGCGCCAAGACCGAGGCCTTCAACTTCACCACAGTGGCCATGAGCCGCGGCAACCTGCGCGAAGGTGTGATCTGGATCCGTCCCGACACCGACGAGGCCCGCGAGACTACCCAGGAAATGGCCGAGGACTATGTCCGCATGGCCTGCGCCGAAGTGAAGGCGATGAAGGTGCCCGAGGGCAACCAGAACACCGGCACCAGCAAGACCCTGCTGGTGGTCGGTGGCGGCATGTCCGGCATGACCGCTGCGCTGGAAGCCTCCAAGACCGGCTACAAGGTGGTGCTGATCGAAAAGACCGGCAGCCTGGGCGGCATGGCCGGCAAGCTGTGGAAGCGCATTCCCAATCGCGAGCCGTTCAAGGCCCCGATGGACAGCGGCGTGGCTGACCTGGTCGCCCAGATCGATGCCGATGCCAATATCAAGGTCTACCTGAACGCGGTGATCGCCAAGACCGCCGGCTCGCCGGGCCGGTTCAAGGTCGATATCGCGGTCGAATCCGGCCCAACCGTGACCGAGGATATCGGCGCCATCATCCAGGCCTCCGGCTTCACTCCGTACGACATGAACAAGCTGCCCCATCTGGGCGGCGGTCAGGCCAACGTGGTCGACCAACTCGGTCTGGAAGCCATGGCCAAGGCGGCCAACGGCGGCCCGATCAAGCGTGCCGACGGCAAGGAGGTCAAATCCGTGGTGTTCGTCCAGTGCGCCGGCCAGCGCGATGCGACCAAGGAACACCTGGAGTACTGCTCCGGCCACTGCTGCGCCACCAGTGTCAAGCAGGCCATGTACTTCAAGGATGCCAACCCCGATGTCGACACGGTCGTGCTCTACACCGACCTGCGCATGCCCGGCAACAACGAGGACTTCTATCGCGCCGCCCAGAACAAGGGCGTGATCTTCTCCAAGGGTGTGGTGTCCAACGTTGCCGCCAGCGGCGCCGGCTGCACGGTCAAGTTCAAGGATCTGATCCTGAACGAAGAGACTTCAGCTGATGCCGATCTGGTCGTCCTGGCTACCGGCATGGTGCCGACCACCGGTCCCGATCTGGATCAGCTCAGCGAAGCCAACCGCGCAGCGGAAGGCGGCGACCAGGGCGCCAAGGAGCAGGTCATCCAGATGATGTCCAAGTCGGTCCTGAACCTGGACTATCGCCAGGGTCCGGACGTACCGCAGTTCAAGCACGGCTTCAACGACAGCCACTTCATCTGCTTCCCGTACGAGACCCGCCGCACGGCCATTTACGCCGCCGGCCCGGTGCGCCGTCCGATGGATATCGCCCAGGCCACGGAAGACGCCACCGGCGCGGCCATGAAGGCCATCCAGGCGATGGAAAATGCCGGCCTGGGCAAGGCCGCGCATCCCCGCTCAGGCGACCTGTCGTTCCCGACCGCCCGCCTGGAAGGCTGCACCCAGTGCAAGCGTTGCACGGTGGAGTGCCCGTTCGGCGCCATCGACGAAGACGAGAGGCGCTTCCCGCTGTTCAACGAATCGCGTTGCCGCCGTTGCGGTACCTGCATGGGCGCCTGCCCGGTGCGGGTGATCTCGTTCGAGAACTATTCGGTCAATACCGTTGGCGCGCAGATCAAGGCGGTCGACATCCCCGACGAGTTCTCCGAGAAGCCGCGCGTGCTGATCCTGGCTTGCGAGAACGATGCCTACCCGGCGCTCGACATGGCCGGCATGAACCACAACGAGTACGACCCGTTCGTGCGCGTGATCCCGGTCCGTTGCCTGGGTTCGGTGAACACCATCTGGATCACCGATGCGCTGAACTCCGGTTACGACGGCGTGATGCTGATGGGCTGCAAGCATGGCGAGCAGTACCAGTGCCACTTCGTCAAGGGTTCGGAACTGGGCCGCTACCGCATGTCCAAGATTTACGACACCCTGAAGGGCATGAACCTGGAAGAGGAACGGCTGATGGACCTGGAAGTCGCCATTACCGATATCGACACCCTGCCGAAGAAGATCAACGACTACGCGGCCAGGATTGTCGAAATGGGCATGTCGCCGTTCAAGGGCCTGTGAGGAGATCGAGATGAGCGATATGAATCAGCAAATGACGGCCAAGTACAAGAACAACTTCCTCAAGGAGATCGAGGAACAGGCCGAGATGGGCGAATGGGTCAAGATGTGCATGCAATGCGGCGTCTGCTCAGGTTCCTGTCCGACCAACTTCCACTCGGCCTGGGACCATCCGCCCCAGGAACTGTTCATGCTGATCCGGGCCGGCAAGCGCGATGAAGTGCTGAACTCCAACTCCATGTGGAACTGTACTTCCTGTTACAACTGCTACGTCCGTTGTCCACGCAAGATCCCGATCACCCATATCATGCATGGCATCGCAGAGTATGCGTATCGGATCGGTCGCGCGCCCAAGAATCAGCCCAGCCTGCACTTGTCGCAGACCTTCTGGAACAACTGCACCAAGACCGGCCGGGTGAACGAAGTCAAATTGACCCAGACCCTGTACTTCAAGGATGGCATCGGTTCCGGCATCAAGAAGGCCATGGCCATGCAGGACGTGGCGCTGGGCCTGGTCAAGGCCAAGCGGCTCAATCCGCTGGAGGCGGTCGGCATCAGCCACAAGTGCAAGGACATCAAGGGTATCCACGCCATGCTCGACAAGGCTCGTGAGCTGGAAGCCAAGCGCAAGGGCCGTTCGGCCTAAGGAGTGAATGAAGATGGCTAAGAAAGAATACGCGTTCTACCCCGGCTGCTCGTCGCAGAAGGGCGCTTCGGCATCCAACTATCTGGTTTCGGTCAATTCCATGAACAAGATCCTGGATGTAAAGATGACCGAGATCCCGGACTGGAACTGCTGTGGCGCGTCCATCAGCTACGCCGAATCGGGTGAACTGCCCCGTCTGGCGATGAATGCCCGCAACTTTGCCCTGTCCGAGCAGCATCTGCCTGGCCAGGACATCGTCGCCACCTGTGCCGCCTGCTGGCTGGGTTCGCGCGAATCAAAAGAACGCCTGGAGCACAACAACGTGCTGCTGGCCGACACCAATACCGCACTGAAAGAGGCCGGCCTGAATCTGAAGGTCATCCCGGAAGTCCGCCACATGGTCGAAGTCCTGATCGAGGACCTGGGCTATGCCGAGCTGGCCAGCCACGTCAAGAAGCCCCTGGATGGCATGAAGATCGCGGGCTATGTCGGCTGCCAGACCAACCGGCCGTTCGGTATTTCCGGTGAGTCCTACGAAAACCCGATGTACCTGGACAAGCTGATCGAGACCGTGGGCGCCGAGGCGACCAAGTATGACCAGAAAGTGACCTGCTGCGGCGGCGCCCTGGCCTTCTCCGAGCCGGACATGGCCCAGGCCCAGATCAAGGACATCATCGAGGCCGCCTACGACTCCGGCGCCGAGATGCTGGTGACTCCGTGCCCGCTGTGCCAGGCCAATACCGAGGTCTACCAGGGCCAGATCAACAAGAAGTACGGCACCAAGTTCCAGATGCCGGTGCTCTACTACTCGCAGCTGATGACCCTGGCCTATGGCGGTTCCGCCAAGGATGCCGGCCTCGACGGCCAGGTGATCCGGGCGCGCAAGATGGAAGAGTTTGCTGCCAAATAGTCGAAAGACGGTTATCGATAGCGGTGCAGCGCGGCCTATGGCCGCGTTGTGCTTTTCTGGCCTTATACTGCCAGTTCACTTTTATTCTGCAAGAGATCATGAAACGCCCTAAGACAGTAGACGAATATGTGGACCTGGTGCACCAGGCGGTCTACGAGATCGACGAATTCCGAACCTGCATGGACTATGAGCCGGAGAATGCCGAGATGTTCGGGCCCTTCATCGAGCAATTGGATGCCATGGTGCGCAAGGTCTATGACGACATGGTGGGCGGTAAATACGAATGGGGTTTTGGCGAGGACCTGCCGTACATGCCGCTGGTGGTGAAATACGGCCGCTTCATTCCGTTCCAGCGCCTGCTGATGGAGGTCAACGAGACCCACAAGAACGGGTTGGACGTTGACTAAGCTGCTGTTCTTCATCCTGCTTGGCGTGGTCGCCGTGGCCTGGTTCAAAAACCAGGGGCGTTCGCGCCAGAGCCTGGACAGGCAGAACAAGCAGGAGGTCGAGGACATGGTGCGCTGTCAGGTCTGCGGCATCAATCTGCCTCGTTCCGAAGCGATACTAAGCCGTGGCCGAATATACTGTTGCGATGACCACCGCCGCCAGGACCAGGGCTGACGCCACCGTTCTGCCCGACGCTCCGATTTTTCCGGACAGCTTCTGGCGTTCGCTCAAGCAGCTCAACTCGTTTCGCTTCTTTCTTGCGATCTTCTTTGGCGCGTCGATTTACTTTACTGATTCGCTCCATGTACTGAGCCTGGCCAATCGAGGGGGGCTCTGGCTGGTGGCGGGGATTTATCTGGCATCGGCGATCAGCTTTCGCTACTTTCTGAGCAGCCAGCAATTAGGCTTCAATTATCAGCTGGTCATGCAGTTGATCACGGATATCGTGATCATCACGCTGTTCATCCATTTCAGCGGCGGCAACAATTCAGGTCTGGGACTGGTCTTGACCGTACCGATGGCCGCTGCCGGCCTGCATCCCAAAACCCGGATCATGCTCTTCCTGGCGGCGCTGGCCAGCCTGGCCATGCTGCTGGAACAGGCCCTGTATGCATTGGGACAGGGCGACCTCGCGGGTGGTGACATGGCTGGCTATCTGCGTGCCGCCATGCTGTCGGTCGGCTTCTTTACCGTCGCAGGGATCTCGCATCTGCTTGCCAAAGGGATGCTGGCGTCGGCCATGATGGCCGACGAAAAGGGGCGCACGGCGAATGAGCTGGAGCGGATCAACGCCAAGGTGATTCAGGATCTGCCCTATGGTGTCCTGGTGTTGGGGCCGGAGGGGCAGGTGGTGCTGCATAACCAGCAGGCCGAGTCCCTGCTCGGCTGCCCGGTGCCAAACCAATCGAACTTGATGCATTGCAATCCGGGACTGGCTTCACTCTGGCAGGACTGGCTGAGCGCAGGCAACCCGAGCGCCATTTTGGCTGACCAGTCTGGCGCGCGCCGTTTGCGCATACGCTTGAGGGAACTCGGCCCCGATCGTGCCGAGGGGGCCGTGGTGATCGTCGAAGACATGAGCGAGCTGGAACAGGAGGCCACGCACATGAAACTGGCCGCCCTGGGGCGCTTGACTGCCAACCTGGCGCACGAAATCCGCAATCCGCTTTCGGCCATCAACCATGCATCGCAGCTGCTGAGTGAAGATGTGGGCCCGGATGCCGCTGAGCTGCGGCTCACCCGCATCATCGAAGACAATGTGGTTCGGCTGAATTACCTGGTCGAGGATGTACTCTCGCTCAGTCGGCGTGATCGCCGGAACCAGGAAGTCATCGCCATTGACGAATTTCTGCCGGATTTCGTCGCTCAGTTCCAGCAGACCGAATCGGTAGCGCAGGGCGTGATCGAACTTGAGCTCGAGCCGGGTCTGAAACTCGAATTCGATCGCATGCACCTGCACCAGATACTCTGGAATCTGCTCCGCAATGCCTATCGCCACTGTACCCGTTCCCAACGCGCCATCGAGTTGAGTGCGGTAGCGGCGGGGGACATGCTCCAGATCGAGATATACAATGATGGTCCAAGTATCCCTGCCGACATGCGGCTGAGGCTGTTCGAGCCGTTTTATTCGACCGACCGCAGTGGAACCGGTCTGGGCTTGTACATCGCACAGGAACTGGTCGAAGCCAACGAAGGGCAACTTCGCTGCATCGAACAGGCGCAGGGTGCGCGTTTCCGGCTGAGCGCTAGATTGCACAGATAATGGACATACCGACTGTACTCATCGTCGATGACGAACCCGACCTGCTCGAACTGGCCGATCTGACCTTGGCCCGGATGGGACTGAACGTCGATCGGGCGGAGACCGTTCAATCCGCCCTGGCGAAAATCGGCGCGCGCCGCTACGACCTGTGCCTGACCGACATGCGCCTGCCCGACGGCGAAGGCCTGGAGATCGTGCGTCATATCAGCGCCTACGCGCCGCAGACGCCGGTGGCCGTGATCACGGCCTTCGGCTCGGCCGACAATGCTGTCGCGGCACTCAAGGCAGGGGCCTTCGATTACCTGTCCAAGCCAGTCTCGCTGGAACAACTGCGCACCCTGGTCAAGACCGCACTCAAGGTGCCGGGGGATGCGGATCGGCGCAAGACTGGCGTGGTTCAACTGATCGGCGAGTCGGTCGCCATGCAGCAGATCCGCGCCAAGATCGAAAAACTGGCCCGCAATCAGGCGCCGGTCTTCATCACCGGTGAGTCGGGGACCGGCAAGGAAGTCGCCGCCCGGCTGATCCATGAACTCGGCCCCCGTGCCAGCAAGCCTTTCCTGGCCGTCAACTGCGGCGCGATTCCGGAGAACCTGATGGAGAGCGAGTTCTTCGGTTATCGCAAGGGCGCCTTTACCGGGGCGGATGCAGAACGGGATGGTTTTTTCCAGGCCGCGAACGGCGGTACGCTGTTCCTCGACGAGGTGCTCGATCTGCCCATGGCGATGCAGGTCAAGCTGTTGCGTGCGATCCAGGAGCGCAGCGTGCGCCGAGTGGGCGGCACGACGGAAGAACCGGTCGATGTCCGCATCATCAGCGCTTCGCATCAGGATATGGCCTCGGCGGTCGAGGCGGGCCGGTTTCGCAACGACCTGTATTACCGACTCAACGTCATCGATCTGCGCATGCCCTCCCTGCGCGAACGACTGGAGGATATCCCGGCCTTCGTGGCCTTCTTCATTGAACGGATCGCGGGGCCAGACAGTCGGGCCAGGCTGTCAAAATCGGCACTGGCAGCGCTCGGCGGCTATTCCTTTCCCGGTAATGTGCGGGAACTGGAAAATATCCTGGAGCGGGCGCTGGCCCTGAGTGATTCCGGTGTCATCGAGGCGGATGAACTCAATCTGACCCCGGCTGCATTGAACGGCGGTGAGGATCAGCAACGCGGCGGCGAATTGTCCTTGCAGGATTTCCTGGACCGGGTCGAGCGGGACAAGATCATGCAGGCACTGGAGCAGACCAAGGGCAACAAGACCGCTGCCGCCCGCGTGCTGGGCGTGACCTTCCGCAGCTTGCGCTACCGGGTCGAGCGCCTGGGTATCGAATGATCAGCCGCCAGCGCGGCGCCCTTGAGGCCGATGTCCGGGTCGGTGATGACGTGAACCGGAATGGCCTGCATGCCCTCCGAAAAGCGTCCCTTTGCGTGAAATCCAGCCAGGAACTCGCCACCCTGTAGCCTGGGCAGGATGCGCGGCGGGATGCCGCCAGCCAGGTAGACGCCGCCCCGCGCACCGGTGATCAGGGCCAGGTCGCCGGCGGTCTGACCCAAAATCCGGATGAACAGGTCCAGGGCGTGGCGGGCGGCCGGGTCGCTGTTGTCCAGGCCGGCCTGGCTGACCTCGGCCGGAGCAGGTTCCTGCTCATGCGGCAGGCCTGCCGCCGCCCGGCAAAAGGCGTAGAGATCACTCAGGCCAGGGCCGGAGAGAATGCGCTCCACCGAGACCCGGCCATATTTCTTGCCCAGGAACTCGAGCAGGGCGACTTGTTCGTCATTGCAGGGCGCAAAGGCGATATGGCCGCCCTCGCCGGGCAAAGGGATGAAATGGTGGTCATGCCAGATGCTGTGGGCAACACCCAGTCCGGTGCCGGGGCCCAGCGCAAGACGAGGTGCGCGCGGGGTGGTCAAGCCCTGCTGCAAGGTGACCCGGTGCGCGGGGCTCATGGCATCAAGGCCCCAGGCCACGGCCTCGAAGTCGTTGACCAGCCGGAACGGGAAACCAAATTCATGACTTAACTGAACAGCATCGATTTCCCAGTCGAGATTGGTCAGTCTGACGCGTATCCCGTCGGTCGGGCCGGCAACCGCCAGGCAGGCAGCGTCAGGCGTGCCGGTCGTGGCCATAAATTGCCGGATCAGCTGGTTCAGGCTGCCGGAATCGTGGTTTGCATATTGTTGTCTTGCACTGAGTTGCACGTCGTCCGACGCTTGTCTGGCGAGTGCCAGTCGGGTGTTGCTGCCGCCGATGTCTGCGCACAAAATCATCGGCTTGGCTGCTCAGGCATGCGCGCTCACGGCCGAGAGCAGGTCTTCGACGCTGCCTTCGAAGGGCGGGATATGGACACAACCCAGCTGGGCATGGATCTCGTAGGTTCTGCCTTCCCAGTTGAAGTGGCTGGTAGAGAGGGTGGCCAGGATGTCGGTCACGATCCGGTCGGCAATTTCGCGCGGGCAGACGGTGAGCAAGACACCGAATTCCTGGTCATCCATGCGGGCCAGCAGGTCGGTATCGCGGACAAAGGACCGGAGCAAACCGGTCATGTGACGGACCAGGGTGTCGCCAGCATGGGAGCCAGCCTCCTGATAGACACGCTGGATGCCGTCCAGGGTGATCTGCAGGTAGGCAATCGGCCGCTCGCCGGCGCGTATCCGTTCGAGTACACGGGCCAGGCGGCTGACCATGAAGCTATGTCCGGGCAAGGTGGTGAGGGTGTCCCGATCCCACAGGTCGGGTTGGCGGCGGGTCCATTCCCGTTCCTCGGTAACGTCGCGCAGCAGCAGGACGGCGACCTGGATGCCGCTATGCTCGTTGCGGATGATCCGACAGGAACCTTCAACTTCAAGTTCGACCCCCTGGTGGGTGATCAAGCGTGTCCCGGAGGGCAGGGGCACCTGGTCGTTTAAGACTTCATTGGCCAGTATGGACGGGAGCAGGGGCCGGCGGCTGTGGTAGTCGATCAGGTCGATCTGGGCGGGGATCCGGCCGGGCTCCTCATCCAGCAGCCGGCTGGCGGCCGGGTTCAAATAGGTGATGCGCCCCTCTGGGTCGAGTCGAATGACGCCCTGGGCAAGGGCGTCCAGGGTGCCTTCAGCCTGCTCCACTTTTTGCACCAGGTCCGTTTCACGGGTCAGGGCCAGGCGCGTGGTGATGGCGATGACGAGGAGTGCCACAAGCAGGTCGACGATGGCAATGATCTGCGGCAATGGCATGCCGCCAACCGGCTGCTCGGAGCCGGAATGGCCCAGCCATGCAGGCAGACCGAGCCATTGGGCCACGCCGCCTGGCTGTCCGAAGCCGGCGATGAGCAGGATCAGCATGACGATGAGCATGACGGCAAAACCCGTGACGATCGGCAACAGTATGCTTGGTCGGTTTCTCATCATCCTGGAGGCCGTCTCCTGGCCCGTGTTCTCCGCAAATTCAAAATCCGGTCCGCTGCCTGTCCAGCAAATTACGCTGATTTATCTGCAACTTATAAGCGTAGCAGTGGCATGAATTATATGCGCAAAGCAGGGGGCGGACGCCATCCCGCAGAACTGAACACACCGGGTCGGGGAACTCAGGCAGGGCTCAGGCGAGAAGCCCAATGGGTATATAGCTGGTCAGCCACCGATTGCATTGCCAGCAGATTGGCTGAGATGCCACTCAGGATCGTGTCGGGAGACTGGACCGCCGGGCTGTTCGCGCTGGCGATTTCGTCGGCGCCGACCGCACACCATTGGCGGATCATGGCCTCGGTCATTTCGACATGGCATTGCAGGGCCAGATGCCGGCCGTTCAGGCTGAAGGCCTGGTTGGCGCAGTGCGCAGTTTCAAGGATGCGGACGGCCCCGTCCGGGATGCTGAAGGTTTCGCCATGCCAGTGGAAGGCTGGGAATTGAATGATGTCGCCGAACCACTGCCCGGCCTCAGGTGCGGTGGTGACATGGGCCGTGCCCCAGCCGATTTCCTTGACCGGGTTACGGGTGATGGCGCCACCCAGGGCCTTGGCCATGAGTTGACCACCCAGGCAATGACCCAGTACCGGGATGTCGGCCGCGACAGCCATGCGAATGAGCTGGAGGGAGTGCGGTATCCAGGACAGGTCGTCGTTGACGCTCATCGGGCCGCCCATGAACACCAGCCCCGAATAGTCGTCCGGAGACTCGGGCGCGGGCTCGTCACGGTCGATCGCGATCAGCCGCCAGGGGATCTTCCGCGCGTCCAGAAACTCGCCCAGGTAGCCGGGGCCTTCGTGGCCGACATGGCGGAAGATGACGACGGGCTTCATTAGCTTGCCTTTTTATCCCGTTCGATCAGGGCGTAGGCAGAGCGGTTGTGGATCGACGAGAAGTCGCCCTTCCGGAGCGCAGAGCAGGGGCCCCGCTTGCGGGGATGCGACCGCGGAGTGGAGGGCAACTTCGAGATCACGGTGCGCTCTTCTTGTCCCGTTCGATCAATGCGTAGGCGGAATGATTGTGGATCGACTCGAAGTTCTCCGCCTCGACGATATAGGCGTCGATCCGTTCGTCCTTGTTCAGGGCGGCGGCGACGTCGCGCACCAGGTCCTCGACGAACTTGGGATTGTCGTAGGCGCGTTCGGTGACGTATTTCTCGTCCGGCCGCTTGAGCAGGCCGTACAGCTCGCAGGAGCCGTTGTCCTCGGCGAAGCGGACCAGGTCCTCGATCCAGACGAAGCTGTTGGTGCGCACGGTCAGGGTGACGTGGGAACGCTGGTTGTGCGCACCGTAGTCCGAAATCTGCTTGGAGCATGGGCACAGGCTGGTCACCGGCACCACGGCGCGGATGGTCTGGATGTATTCGCCGTTCCTGATCTCGCCGATGAAGGTGATGTCATAGTCGATCATGCTCTGCACGCCGGACACCGGGGCCTTCTTGGTGATGAAGTAGGGGAAGTTCATCTCGACGTGGCCGGATTCGGCTTCCAGGCGCTCGACCATCTGGCGCATCATGGCCTCGAACGACTCGACCGAGAACTCGCGCTCGTAGCTGTTCAGGATCTCGACGAAGCGTGACATGTGCGTGCCCTTGAAGTGATGCGGCAGGTAGACGTACATGTTGAAGGTGGCAACCGTGTGCTGGACGCCGCCGTTCTTGTCGGCGACCCGGATCGGATGGCGGATGGCCTTGATGCCGACCTTGTCGATGGCGATCTGGCGGACGTCATGGTAGCTCTGTACGTCCGGCATGGCCTGGGTGGGGCTGGTGGCGCCGACCGGGCAGGGCGCGTCGGTTTCGCAGACGTTGTCGCAGTTGCCGTTATTCATGGCTGTACTTCCTGTGTGTTCGATGGCCGAAGTATAAGCCACCGGCAATAGTCGAGTAAACTACTCGGATATAAAATTCCGGATCGAGGTTTCGATTCCGGCCGCATCCAGACCGCAACGCGCCAGCAGCACGGCATGTTCGCCCTGTTCGATGAAACGGTCGGGCAAGCCAAGCTGGAGCAGGGGTATGACGATGGCCATGCCGGCCAGCGCCTCGGCCACGGCCGAGCCGGCGCCGCCCATGACGGCGTTTTCCTCAATCGTGACCAGGTGATCGTGCGTGTTGGCTAATTGCCGGATCAGGTCTACGTCGAGCGGCTTCACGAAGCGCATGTCGGCCACCGTGGCGTCGAGCGCTTCGGCCGCCTTCAGGGCCGGCGCGACCCGGCTGCCGAAGGCCAGGATGGCGACCTTGCCGCCTTGCCGGCGGACGATGCCCTTGCCGACCGGCAAGGCATCGAGTTCCCTGGCGATGACCGCGCCCGGCCCGGTGCCGCGCGGATAGCGCACGGCGCTCGGGCCTTGGTGGCGATAGGCGGTGGTCAGCAGCTTGCGGCACTCGTCCTCGTCCGAGGGCGCGGCGATCAGCATGTTGGGTACGCAGCGCAGGAAGCTGAGGTCGTAGGCGCCGGCATGGGTCGGGCCATCCGCGCCGACCAGTCCGCCCCGGTCGATGGCCAGCATCACCGGCAGGTCCTGCAGGGCAATGTCGTGGATCAGCTGGTCATAGGCTCGCTGCAGGAAGGTGGAGTAGATCGCTACCACCGGCTTCATGCCCTCGCAGGCCAGGCCGGCGGCGAAGGTCAGGGCGTGCTGCTCGGCGATGCCGACGTCGAAATAACGGGCCGGGAACCGCTCGGCGAACTCGACCAGGCCGGAACCCTCGCCCATGGCCGGGGTGACGCCGACCAGCGCCCCGTCGGCAGCCGCCATGTCGACCAGCCAGTCGCTGAAGACATTGGTGTAGGTCGGCTTGCCGCCGGCCTTGGCCGACAGCCCGGCGGCGGGGTCGAACTTGCCTACGCCGTGATAGCCGCAGGGATTTTCCTCGGCCGGGGCGTAGCCCTTGCCCTTCTGGGTGACGATGTGCAGGAACTGCGGTCCGGACAGCTTCTTGATGTTGGCCAGGGTGTCCATCAGGGCATCGATGTCGTGGCCGTCGATGGGGCCCAGGTAATTGAAGCCGAATTCCTCGAACAGGGTGCCCGGCGTCATCATGCCCTTGACGTGCTCCTCGGCCCGCTTGGCCAGTTCGAGGATGGGCGGGAAGGGCGACAGCACCTTTTCGCCGCCCCGGCGCATGGCGTTGTAGAAGCGGCCGGAGAGCAGCTTGGTCAGGTAGGTGTTGAGCGCGCCGACGTTGGCCGAGATCGACATGTCGTTGTCGTTCAGGATCACCAGCAGGTTGGTGTCCATGGCGCCGGCGTTGTTGAGCGCCTCGAAGGCCATGCCGGCGGTCATCGCGCCGTCGCCGATCACTGCCACGGCACGGTAGTCCTCGCCCTTCAGCTTGGCCGCCGTGGCCATGCCCAGCGCAGCCGAGATCGAAGTGCTGGAATGGCCGGCGACGAAGGCGTCGTACTCGCTCTCCTCGCGCTTGGGAAAGCCGGACAGGCCGTCGGTCTGGCGCAGGGTGGCCATGCGCTCCTTGCGCCCGGTCAGGATCTTGTGGGCATAGGTCTGGTGGCCGACGTCCCAGACCAGCTTGTCGCGCGGCGCGTCGAACACCGCGTGCAGGGCCACGGTCAACTCGATCACGCCCAGGTTGGAGGCGAGGTGGCCGCCGGTCTTCGATACCGTCCCGATGATGTAGGTGCGCAGTTCGTCGGCCAGCTGCTTCAGCTCGGCGCGGGACAGTTGCTTCAGGTCGGCCGGGTCGCCGACGCGTTCCAGGATGTTCAAAACTTTCTCTCGATGATGAAGCGGGCGATCTCGGCCAGGCGCCGACCCAGCTCGCCGAACGGCGCAATGGCGGCCAGGGCGTCGGCAACCAGCTCATTGGCATAGTCGCGCGCTTCCTTGACGTTCATCAGGGTCAGGTAGGTGGCCTTGCCCTGGGCCGCATCCTTGCCCGCGGTCTTGCCCAGGGTGGCGGTGTCGGCCTCGGCGTCGAGCACGTCGTCCATGACCTGGAAGGCCAGGCCGACGCACTTGGCGTAATGTTCCAGCGCCGCCCGATCCTCGTCTGTCAGCGCGTTGCCCGACAGCGCGCCGAGCAGCACCGCAGCGCGGATCAGGGCGCCGGTCTTGTGGATGTGCATGAATTCCAGTTCGGCCAGGTCGAGCGGCCGGCCGGTGCTGGCGATGTCCACCGCCTGGCCGCCGCACATGCCGCGCGAACCGGAGGCACGGGCCAGCAGGGCGACCATCTCGGCCGTCGCGCCGGCCCCGGCCAGCACCTCGAAGGCCAGACTCTGCAGGGCGTCGCCGACCAGCATGGCAGTGGCCTCGTCGTATTCGACATGGCAGGTCGGCTTGCCCCGGCGCAGGTCGTCGTCGTCCATGCAGGGCAGGTCGTCGTGGGTCAGGGAATAGACGTGGATCAGTTCGACTGCGCAGGCAACGGCCTCGGTCAGGGCGCTGTCCGCGCCCACGGCTTCAGCCGCAGCAAAGGCCAGCATCGGCCGCACCCGCTTGCCGCCGCCGAGGCTGACGTAGCGCATGGCCTGGTGCAGCCGTTTCGGCTCGCAATCAAGTGCGGGCAGCGCATGCGCAAGGGCCGCTTCGGTGCGGGTCTGGACGGCGCGCGTCCAGAGGGCGAAATCGGTCATTTATTGTTCGGTCCCGAGGTTCGGGTTGAAATCCTTGAGCAGCCCGTTTTCCAGTATTTTCACCTGCTGTTCGGCATCAGCCAGGGTCTTCTGGCAATAGCCGGTCAGCTCCATGCCCCGCTTGTAGGCCGCCAGCGAGTCTTCCAGCGACAGATTGCCTGCTTCCATGGCAGAAACCAGTCCTTCCAGTTCGACGACGGCGGATTCAAAGTTCTTGGGCGGGACAGATTTGATGGTTTTGCTCATGGGAACGCGTTTTTATCAGGTCAGTAATGATAGCCCAGCCCGGACGAGACGTCATGAACGGACGCGGTGGCTTGTCCGCCATGGCCCGGCTTCGGTATAGTGGCACCCGCTATCGTTTCCGTGGGAGAGTGAGTCGCAAGACTCCGCCGAAGGCGCAACCCACCCAATAATCGCTCAGGTAAATGGACCACGGAAAACAAGGTTTCGGCCCAGGCTGATATGCAAAGCATGTTATGCCGGAGCCAAATCGGGCAACTCTGGAGAGCGCCGCCGAATCGAGGCGGCCACCGATGGGGCAAATCTCTCAGGTAACCGGACAGAGGGGTGGAGATGGATCGAATGCGTCTTCACGTCTTAACCCTATGGAGCCTTGCTTGCAGTCGCTGCCCCTTGCCAATCTGACCCGCATGCCGCCCTGGATCCGCCAGAATCTTGGCCGCGGCGGCCATTTCCCGGATACCGCGCGTGCCGTACATGGCCTCAATACCGTGTGCGACGAGGCCCGCTGCCCGAACAAGGGCGAGTGCTGGAGCCGCGGCACCGCCACTTTCATGTTGCTGGGCGATACCTGCACCCGCGCCTGCGGCTTCTGCGCGGTGAAGACCGGCCGGCCGGAATGGAACGATGCGGACGAACCGCGCCGGGTGGCCGAGGCGGCGATGCAGATGGGCCTGTCCTTCGTGGTGCTGACCTCGGTCAATCGCGATGATCTGCACGATGGTGGCGCCGGCTGTTTCGCCGAATCCCTCGAACAACTGCGCCGGGCACGGCCCGACATGGGCGTCGAGTTCCTGACCCCCGATTTCCGCAACTGCCAGCGCGAGGCCGCCGATCTGTTCGTGGTCACTCTGGATCGTCTGCCCGACAGCATCCGCCGAGACCTGGTCTGGGGCCACAACGTCGAGACGGTGCCGCGCCTGTACCGGGAAGCCCGCAAGGGGGCGAAGTACGAGCGCTCGCTTGACCTGCTCAGGCTGGCTGCAGGCCTAAACGGTGTCGAGGCCAAGTCCTCGCTGATGCTGGGCCTGGGCGAGACGCAGGACGAAGTCCTGGCCGTGCTGGCCGACCTGCGTGCTGCCGGCGTGAGCCGGTTGTCGCTGGGCCAGTATCTGCGGCCCTCGCTCGACAACCTGCCGGTGACTCGTTATGTTCATCCGGACGAGTTCGCCGAGTACGAGGCCGAAGCCCGCCAGCTGGGCTTCTCCTGGGTCAAGGCCGGCCCGCTGGTGCGCAGTTCCTATTACGCCGAAGAGATCCAACATGCTCAAACAAACCCCGCTTAACCAAAAGCACCGCGAGGCCAACGCCAAGCTGGTCGATTTCTCCGGCTGGGAAATGCCGATCCACTACGGTTCCCAGATCGAGGAACACCACGCTGTTCGGCGCGACGCCGGCATGTTCGATGTCTCGCACATGCTGCCGGTCGACATCAAGGGCGAGGGCGCCCGCGCCTTTCTGCGCCGCCTGGTCGCCAACAACGTCGACAAATTGCAGACCACCGGCAAGGCGCTCTATTCCTGCATGCTGCACGAGGGCGGTGGGGTGGTCGACGACCTGATCATCTACTTCATGACCGAGACCTGGTTCCGCATCGTGGTCAACGCCGGCTGCGCCGACAAGGACCTCGCCTGGATGGAGCAGCAGCGCGACAAGTTTGCCCCCGGCCTGCAGATCATTCCCTGCCGCGATCTGGCCATGATCGCCATCCAGGGGCCAAACGCCGCCGAGAAGTTCTGGCAGGCCCTGCCCGGCAGCGAGAACGAGACCAAGTTGATGAAACCGTTCACGGCGATCGTCATCGGCACCATGTTCGTCGCCCGCACCGGCTATACCGGCGAGGACGGTTTCGAGATCATGCTGCCGGCCAAGGCCGCGCCGTTCATGTGGCAGGCCATGCTTGATGCCGGCGTGAAGCCGATCGGCCTGGGCGCGCGCGATACCTTGCGCCTGGAGGCGGGCATGAACCTGTTCGGCCAGGACATGGACGAGAAGATCACGCCGCTGGAAGCCGGTCTGGCCTGGACCGTGGACCTGAAGAGCGAGCGCGACTTCATCGGCAAGGACGCCTTGCTCAAGCTGCCGGTGACCCGGCAACTGGTCGGGCTGGTGTTGCAGGAGCGCGGCGTGCTGCGCAGCCACCAGAAGGTGTTCACCGCGCAGGGTGAAGGCGAGGTTACCAGCGGCACCTTCTCGCCCACCCTCAACGTCGCCGTCGCCATGGCCAGGGTACCGGTCGGGGTCAATGTCGGCGACCAGGTCGAAGTGGAAATCCGCGACAGGAAATTGAAGGCACGGGTGGTGAAATACCCATTCGTGCGTAACGGCAAGGCTTTGGTTTAAGGAGATAGAAAATGAGCATTCCCAGCGATCTGAAATACACCAAGTCCCATGAGTGGGCCCGTCTTGAAGCCGATGGCAGCGTAGCCATCGGGATTACCGACCATGCCCAGGAACTGCTGGGCGACATGGTCTTCGTCGAGAACCCGGTGGTTGGTCGTGTTTTGAAGGCCGGCGAAGAATGCGCCGTGGTCGAGTCGGTCAAGGCCGCCTCGGACGTTTATTCACCTGTCGCCGGCGAAGTGCTTGAAGCCAACGCCGACCTGGAGTCCAGCCCCGACCTGCTGAACAAGGATCCATACGGCGGCTGGATGTTCAAGCTCAAGCTGGCCAATGCCGCCGATCTGGCCGGCCTGATGGATGCCGCTGCCTATCAGGCGCACGTGGAGAGCGAGGCCCACTGAGATGCCGTTCATCCCGCACACCGAGCACGATGTCGCCGCGATGCTGGCCAGCATCGGCGCGGCCGATATCGAGGCCCTGTTCGACGAGATTCCGGCCGGGCTGCGCTGCGCAGGGCTGCCGGGCATTCCCGAGGGGTTGTCGGAGATGGCCGTCACCCGGCTGACCCAGGAACGCGCGAGTCAGGACGGCTTCTATCTCAACTTCATCGGTGCCGGGGCGTACGAACATCACATCCCGTCCGCGGTCTGGCAGATCGTCGGCCGGGGTGAGTATTACTCGGCCTACACGCCCTATCAGGCCGAGGCCAGCCAGGGCACGCTGCAACTGATCTACGAATACCAGACCATGATGACCCGGCTGACCGGGCTGGACGTCTCCAACGCCTCGCTCTACGACGGCGCGACGGCCTTGGGCGAGGCGGTACTGATGGCGGTCCGGGCTGGCAAGGGCGATGTGCGCCGGGTGTTGGTGCCGGCCACCGTGCATCCGCGCTATCGTGCGGTGGCGCAGGCCATGGTGAAGAACCAGGGCATCGAACTGGTGACGCTGCCGTATTGCACCGAATGCGGCCACACCCTGGTCGAGGCGCTCGAGGCCCATGCCGGCCAGCCGGCCGCGGCGTTGGTGATCCCGCAGCCCAACTTCTTCGGCGTTCTGGAACCGGTCGATGCCCTGACCGACTGGGCCCATGCCCACAACATGCTGGCCATCGCCGTGGTCAATCCGATGAGCCTGGCCCTGCTGAAAGCGCCGGGCAACTGGGGCGGGAAAGGTGTCGACATCTGTGTCGGCGACGGCCAGCCGCTCGGCATTCCGTTGTCATCCGGCGGGCCGTACTTCGGTTTCATGACCTGCAAGCAGGCCCTGGTGCGCCAGATGCCGGGCCGCATCGTCGGCGCCACCGTCGACAAGGATGGCCAGCGCGGCTACGTGCTGACCCTGCAGGCGCGCGAGCAGCACATCCGTCGCGCCAAGGCGACCTCGAACATCTGCTCGAACCAGGGCCTGATGATGGCCGCAGCGGTGATCCATGCCTCGCTGATGGGGCCGGAAGGGCTGAAGAACGTGTGCCTGGCCGCCCATGCCAATACCCGTGCAATGCTGGACAAGTTGACGGTCATCCCCAAGGTGAAGGCGGCCTTCACCGGTGCCTGTTTCCACGAAGCCGCGATCCGCATCGACGGCAACGTCGACGAAGTACTGCGCGCCCTGCGGGCGCAGGGCATTCTGGGCGGCTATGCGGTCGGTGGCGATTACCCCGAGCTGGCCGATACCATCCTGTTCTGCGCGACTGAAACCAAGACCGGTAGCGATATGGAACAGTATGCGCAACAATTGGAGCGTATCTTGAGTCGACGGCGGGAAGCTCCGCCCTGTGCCTACAAGTCATAAAGGAGAATGCGAATGTCCACCACCGTAACCCTGGCCGGCGATCCCATCACCATTGGCGGCGATTTCCCCCGCGCCGGCGACAAGGCGCCCAGCTTCATGCTGGTCGATAAAGACCTCAAGGACGTGTCGCTGTCCAACTACTTCGGCAAGCGCAAGATCCTCAATATCGTGCCCAGCCTCGACACCGCGGTCTGTCAGGCCTCCGCCCGCAAGTTCAACGCCGAGGCCGCCACCCTGCCCAATACCGTGGTCCTGGTCATTTCGGCCGACCTGCCGTTTGCGCAGGCGCGGTTCTGCGGCGCCGAAGGGCTCAGCAACGTGATTACCCTGTCCACCATGCGCGGTCGTGATTTCCACAAGCAGTATGGAGTCATGATCATGGACCCGCCCTTGTCCGGTCTGCTGGCCCGCGCGGTGGTGGTGCTGGACGAGAACGACAAGGTGGTTTACTCCCAGATGGTGCCGGAAATCCAGCACGAACCCAACTACGACGCAGCCCTGGCGGCAGCGCGAGGCGAACCGCTTTAAATCACTCTCATGCTGATCTACGAACATTCCCGCCCGGGCCGCCGGGCCGGGGGCCAGACCCCCGCGACCGCGCCAGCGGCCGATGACCTGCCGGTCGAACTGTTGCGCGCCGAGGCGCCAAGGCTGCCCGAGGTCTCCGAGCTGGACGTGGTCCGCCATTACACCTCGCTGAGCCAGAAGAACTTCTCCATCGATACCCATTTCTACCCGCTCGGTTCGTGCACCATGAAGTACAACCCGCGGGCCTGTCACAGTCTGGCCATGCTGCCCCAGTTCCTGTCCCGCCATCCGTTGGCCGATGCGGATACCGGGCAAGGTTTCCTGAACAACATGTTCGAACTGCAGCAGATGCTGAAGGAAGTCACCGGCATGGCGGCGGTGTCCATGGCGCCCATGGCCGGCGCGCATGGCGAATTCGCCGGCGTGGCCATGATCCGGGCCTACCACGACTCCCGCAACGATACCGAACGCAGCGAGATCATCGTGCCGGATGCCGCCCACGGCACCAATCCGGCCACGGCCACCATGTGCGGCTACACGGTGCGCGAGATCCCCACCGACCGCGACGGCAACGTCGATCTGGCGGCGCTCAGGGCCGTGGTCGGGCCGAAAACGGCTGGCCTGATGCTGACCAATCCATCGACCCTGGGCGTGTTCGAGAAGACCATCGTCGAGATCCAGCGGATCGTCCACGAGGCCGGTGGCCTGACCTATTACGACGGCGCCAACCTCAATGCCATCCTGGGCCGGGTCCGGCCGGGTGACATGGGCTTCGACGTGATCCACATGAACCTGCACAAGACCTTCTCCACGCCACATGGCGGCGGTGGTCCCGGTGCCGGTCCGGTTGGCGTGTCGGAGCGGCTGAGACCTTTCCTGCCGATCCCCTACGTGGTCGAGGACAAGGCCTTCTACCGCTGGGCCGAAGAGGTCGATTGCCCACAGAGCATCGGCCGGATGAGCGCCTTCGGCGGCAACATGGGCGTACTGCTGCGGGCCTGGGTCTACGCCCGGCTGATCGGGCGCGACGGCATGCGCCGGGTGGCCGACTACGCCACCCTGAACGCCAATTACCTGGCGGCCGAACTGAAGAAGGCCGGTTTCGACCTGGCCTTTCCGGAACGACGGGCCAGCCATGAATTCATCGTCACCCTGAAGAAACTCAAGGACAGTACCGGCGTGTCCGCCATGGACTTTGCCAAGCGGCTGCTGGACTACGGATTTCATGCCCCGACCACCTATTTTCCGATGCTGGTTCCCGAGTGCCTGCTGATCGAGCCGACCGAGACCGAGAGCAAGGAAACCCTGGATGGCTTCGTCGCGGCCATGGTCAAGGTGCGGGAAGAGGCCGAGGTCGAGCCGGATCTGGTCAAGGGCGCGCCGCATACCCTGCCGGCCAAGCGGCTGGACGACGTCAAGGCGGCCCGCGAACTGGACCTGGCATGGAAATGACCCCGCCCGAAATCAATCATCACAAGGGCAAGACCGGTCTGAAGCGGGCCTGGAATGCGCTGTTCTATTCCATGGCGGGATTCCGCGCCGCGTTCAAGCATGAAGACGCCTTTCGCCAGGAGGTGATTCTGGCCGCGGTGCTGATTCCGGCCGCCATCCTCTTGCGTCATACCGCCATCGAGCGGGCCCTGATGATCGGCAGCGTGCTCCTGGTGCTGCTGGTCGAGCTGATCAATTCGGCCATCGAGGCGACGGTGGACCGCATCTCCCTGGAGGATCACAACCTGGCCAAGCGGGCCAAGGACATCGGCAGCGCCGCGGTGTTCGTCTCGCTGGTCAACGTCGTGGTCATCTGGGCGCTGATCCTGTCGGAGTCATGGTGATGAGCGAAAAGCGTCATTTTCATCGGGTCGGACACGATGCCCCGGCGACTCTTGCTCTTGGTTCAAGCACCTGGCCCTGCCTGGTCGAGGATCTGTCCCTGAAGGGCTGCATGGTCAAACTGGCGACGGACTGGCCGGTCGATCCGAGCCAGACTTATCAGCTCAGCATCCACCTCAGCTATGCGATCCACATCAATATGGCTGTGCGGCTTGCCCACCAGTCAGGTCTGCGTGCCGGATTCCACTGCGTCAGCATCGACAGCGACAGCATCAGCCAGCTGAAACGGCTGGTGGAGCTCAATCTGGGCGACAGCGCACTGCTGGAGCGGGATATGCATGTCCTGCTGTCCGGGGCCGATTTGCTGAGCTGATCGGCGATTTCTTGAAATAACGATTGCAATTCAGGGTAATACAGCGCACAGTCCGTGCTGGCGATTTTCAAGTAGTGTAGTTGCTGTTTGGTTCAGTATCTGCCGTTCGGCAGTATTCATCCCTTCATAACCCGCCGTCTTGACCTTCGTCCCTCTCAGGGGCTATCCCCTTATTACTTTGATTTTTAGGATATTCAAGACATGGCAACAGGTACAGTGAAGTGGTTTAACGATTCCAAGGGCTTTGGCTTCATCACCCCCGAAGGCGGCGGTGGCGATCTCTTCGCCCATTTTTCGGCAATTCAAGAACAGGGTTTCAAGACCCTGAAAGAAGGTCAGCGCGTCAGCTTCGACATCACTGCCGGTCCCAAGGGCCAGCAGGCATCGAACATTCGTTCTGCTGACTAAGTCGTACAGTTATTTCGTGAGGCAGGTTTTTTCAGGCCAGTCTCCCGACCGGACAAGCCCGGCTGTAGCCGGGTTTGGTCTTTACAGGTTACTCAGGAGCTAGTGTCATGGCCAAAGAAGAACTCCTCGAAATGAGCGGTGTGGTGGATGAGGTTCTACCCGATTCCCGCTACCGCGTCACGCTTGAGAACGGTCACACTCTTGTGGCCTACAGCGCTGGCAAGATGCGCAAACACCATATTCGCATTCTCGCCGGTGACAAGGTTTCGCTGGAACTGTCGCCCTACGATCTGAGCAAGGGCCGCATCACCTTCCGCCATCTCGAAACCCGCGGACCTGTCGCACCGCAGCAGCCACGCCGTCGGTACTGATTGCGTTTTTATCGGGAAGCATCGCCTTCCTGTCTGCAAGGTGAACGCCGGCCTGGCGTTTGCCTGACTCCCCGCCCAATTTCGTTCGTACCCGCCGCCCTCTTGAGGCAGGCCGTTCATCCGCCCGGAAAGCCTAGAGCAGGTGCGCCGCCGCTATGAGCGTCTCCGCAACCTCACCCAGCGATTTGCCGGTGGTCATGGCCAGCGTGCGCAGTTCCTTGTAGGCGTTGTCTTCGTTCAGGCCGCGTCGTTCCATCAGTAGACCCTTCGCTTTCTCCACTGATTTTCGCTCGGTCAGCTCGCGTTCGGTGCTGGCCAGTCTCTGACTAAGTTCCTGATGTGCTTCAAAGCGTGCGCAGGCCACTTCGAGTATGGGCTTCAGCCGATCCATGTCCAGGCCATCGACGACATAGGCCGACACCCCGGCCTTGACCGAGGCCTTGATGGTGTCGCTGGCGCCGTCCTGGGTGAACATGATGATCGGGCGCGGTGCGTTTTTGCTGGTCAGGCTGATCTGCTCAAGGGTGTCGCGATCGGGAGAATCGGCTGCAATAATGACGATGTGCGGCTTCATGCCGGCCACGGCGTCAGGCAGGTCGATGGCCTCGCGCAGTTCGGCGACCACGCGATAGCCGGCCAGGCTCAGGGCGCCGCGCAACTGGCGGCTGCGCTCACCGTTTTCATCGACGATCATCACCTTCAGCGCACTATCGCGCACAGGCAGTTTGGACGCGGGTTTCATGCTGTGATTATGCATGGGCGAGGAGCTCCTTGAGTTCCGGAATGCACGAGCCGCAATTGGTGCCGGCCTTCAGACATCGCCCCAGTGCCTCGACCGAGTCCGCCCCGTCCGCAATGGCCTGTTTCAATGCGTTTTCACCGACTCCGAAACAGGCGCAGACGATCCGTCCTGCATCCGGCATCGACCGGCCAGGACGCCCCAGGAGCAGCGCGGCACGTTCGTCGTCGCCCAGCTGCTCGGGCTCGAACAGGGATTCGAGCCATTGCCGCTGGGGCAGGCGGGAGGCTTCGCGCTCCACGAAATAGAGCGCAAGGAGGCGGCCAGCGCCGAACAGCGCGCCGCGGTAGCGCCCGGCTCCGGCGTCCTTCATGGCCATCCAGTCACCGCCGATGGCCAGCGTTTGATTCAGAAAAGCGGGCCAGTCGGCGGGCTGGGCCTGGCCCGCAAGTTCATGGCGAAGGCAGGCCCTGGCGCGTACCTGACACCAGTAGGGACTCGGACTTCCGAGCTCGGCCAGAGCCGCTGTCAGATTCGGCCGACTGGCTGAGGGGGTGCCCTGGCGGAGCATGACGAAGCCATGCCAGTCGGCCTCGTAGGGGCGTATCGCCACTGGCGTCTGCTTGAATTCGGGCTGACCAGAGATCGGGTCGGCGACTGCGCCGATCAGCGCCCCGATGCGGCCCTGGCTGGTGATCTGATCATTCCAGTGGATCGGCGCAAAGATGCTTCCCGCTTGTTGTTCGTCGCTTTCCCGGACCCGTGCCAGGTAGATTCCGCGGCTGTTTTCCAGCCTGGCCAGCGTGCCATCGCGCACCCCGTACCGGCGGGCGTCTCCGGGATGAATGCTGATGAATGGTTCCTGCAGGTGCGCCATCAGTTTGGCGGCCTTGCCGGTGCGGGTCATGGTGTGCCACTGGTCGCGGATGCGCCCGGTGTTGAGGGTCAGCGGCTGCGCAATGTCCGGCTCATTCGCCGGCGGGCGCGGCGCGATGGCCAGCATGCGGGCGCGGCCTGATGGCGTGAAGAATCGGCCGTTGGCGAACATCCGGGCCGTGCCGGATGCTTCCCTGGCTGGCCACTGCACGGGTTCCATTACGTCGTAGGCGATGTTGTCCAGGCCGGCCAGAGCGGATAGATCAAAGTCGCGCCGGCCTTCATTCTCGTATCCGGACAATGCGGCGTGCTCACCAAAGATGGCCGCCGGCTGGCGGTAGTCGAAGTGCGCGCCGAAGCCCATGCGGCGCGCCACCTCGGTAACGATCCACCAGTCCGGACGGGTCTCTCCGGGGGCCGGCAGAAAGGCGCGCTGGCGGGAGATGCGCCGTTCGGAATTGGTCACCGTGCCTTCCTTCTCGCCCCAGGCCGCGGCGGGCAGCAGGACATGGGCGCAGGCCGTGGTGTCGGTCCGGGCCACAACATCCGAGACCACGACAAAATCACACGACCTGAGCGCGGCCTGGACGCGGTCGGCTTCCGGCAGGCTGACCACCGGGTTGGTGGCCATGATCCAGACCGCCTTGATCCGGCCTTCAGCCACCGCCTGAAACAGGTCCACCGCCTTCAGTCCGGGCTGTTGCGCCATGTTCGGGGCGTTCCAGAACCGGCCGACGCGGTCGATCGCTTCAGGTTCAAAATCCATGTGGGCCGCGAGTTGATTGGCCAGTCCGCCGACCTCGCGGCCGCCCATGGCGTTGGGCTGGCCGGTGATCGAGAACGGGGTCGCACCGGGCCGGCCGATGCGGCCGGTGGCCAGGTGGACGTTGATGATGCTGTTGACCTTGTCGACGCCGGATGAGGACTGGTTCACGCCCTGGGAAAAGATCGTGACCGTCCTGGCCGTCTGGGTGAACCCGCGGTAGAAGGCGGCCACATCGGCTTCGGTCAGGCTGCATTGCAGTGCAACCGCCGGAATCGAGAGCCCGCTCACCGCCTGCAATGCGCTGCCAAAGCCGTCGACATGGTCCTCCAGATACGCCCAGTCGATCGCATCCTCGCGCTTGAGATGGTTGAGCAGGCCATTGAACAGCCAGGCATCGGCGCCGGGCCGGATCGCCAGATGCAGGTCGGCCAGGTCGGCGGTGGCGGTGCGGCGCGGGTCAATCAGTACCACTTTCATCTCTGGTCGCGCCTTCTTCGCCGCGACCAGACGCTGATACATCACCGGGTGCGCCCAGGCCGCATTGGAGCCGACCAGCACCACCAGGTCAGCCAGTTCCAGGTCTTCATAGCAGCCGGGCACGGTGTCGGAACCGAAGGCCCGTTTGTGGCCGGCCACCGCCGACGACATGCACAGGCGCGAATTGGTGTCGATGTTGGCGGAGCCGATGAAGCCCTTCATCAGCTTGTTGGCGACGTAATAATCCTCGGTCAGCAACTGGCCGGAGACATAGAAGGCGACTGCGTCCGGGCCGTGCTCGGCGATGACCTGGCGGAATCGTTGCGCGACGGTGTCGAGCGCGCTGTCCCAGCTGGCGCGCGCGCCGCCGATTTCCGGGTAGAGCAGACGGTCCTCCAGGCTCAGGGTGTCGCCCAGCGCCGCGCCCTTGGAACAGAGCCGGCCCAGGTTGGCCGGGTGCCCGGGATCACCGCGCACCGTCCAGGCCTCGTCTGCACGGCTGACCAGTACGCCGCAACCGACACCACAATACGGGCAGGTGGTACGGACAGGAGCCATCGTCATCTCAGGAATCCGGACAGCCTTCCTCCGGGTGCAGCGACAGGCTGATTGCGCCCGCTGCCACCCGCACCGGATAACGTGCCGCGCAGCCGGCATCGGGTGCGGCAGCCAAGCCGCTGTCCAGATGGATCTTCCAGTCGTGCAGCGGGCAGGCCACTCTTTTGCCGTGGACGATGCCTTGCGACAGGGGGCCACCCTTGTGCGGACATTTGTCGCGCAGGGCGAACACCTCGTCGTCGAGGGTGCGGAACAGGGCGATGTCGCCTGCCGATGTTTTGACCACGCGCGCACCCTGGCGGGGGATGTCATCGAGTCGTGCCACTTCGATCCAGTCAGTCATTTCAGTTCCTTTGTGCTTCCGTCATTCCGGCCTGCACGGGAACGATGGTGAGCGGGATGAATTCCCGCGTCCGTTCGCCTGCAGTGCGTTCCTTCCAGGGGTCCACCTGCGCGGTCTTCTGGGAAAGCCTGAAGCGGGCGGCCAGTTGCGTGCGGTTTTCGGCATCGTCAACCACTTTTGCCTTGATGTGGCTCAGGCCGACCCGTTCCACCCAGGGCGCGGTGCGTTCCAGATAGTGCGCCTCCTCGCGATAGAGCTGGGTGAAGGCGGCGCAGTACTCCATCACCTGCTCCTCGGTCTCCACCTTGGTCAGCAGGTCGGTGATCCGTACCTTGATGCCGCCGTTGCCGCCAACATGCAGCTCGTAGCCGGAATCGACACAGACGATGCCGAAATCCTTGATCGTGGCCTCGGCGCAATTCCTTGGACAGCCGGACACCGCCAGCTTGTATTTGTGCGGCATCCAGGAGCCCCAGGTCATCTGTTCCAGCTTGACCCCGAGACCGGTCGAATCCTGGGTGCCGAAGCGGCACCACTGGCTGCCGACGCAGGTCTTTACCGTGCGCAGGGCCTTGCCGTAAGCGTGGCCAGAGACAAAACCGGCGTCGGACAAGTCCTTCCATACCGCTGGCAGGTCTTCCTTCTTGATCCCGAACAGGTCGATGCGCTGGCCGCCGGTGACCTTCACCTCGGGCACCTTGAACTTCTCGGCCACGTCGGCGATGGCGCGCAATTCCTTCGGGTTGGTCAGGCCGCCCCACATGCGCGGAACCACCGAGAAGCTGCCATCCTTCTGGATGTTGCCGTGGGCGCGTTCGTTGATGTAGCGCGACTGGGCGTCATCCTGGTATTCGTCCGGCCAGGCGCAGAGCAGGTAGTAGTTGAGCGCGGGCCGGCACTTGGTACAGCCGTCGGGCGTCTTCCAGTCCAGGAAGCGCATGGTCTCTGGCACCGTCTTCAGGCTGTTTTCGCGGATGGCCGAACGGATCTCATCGTGGGTGTATTCGGTGCAGTTGCACAGCGGCTTCTTCGACGGCGCGGTGGAATAGTCGCCGCCTGCCGTGGCGGCCAGGATGGTCTCGACCAGGCCGGTGCAGGAGCCGCAGGAGGCGGAGGCCTTGGTGTGGGCGCGGACTTCGTCCAGGGTGAACAGCTTCTTGTCGCGCACTGCCTTGATGATGTCGCCCTTGCACACCCCGTTGCAGCCGCAGATCTCGGCCGTGTCGGGCAGGGCCATGACCCGCGACAACTCGTCGCCCAGGCCGCCGCCGGCGCCCGAATCGCCGATGTGATGACGGCCGAACAGCAGCTTGTCGCGGAAGTCGGAGACGTCGGTGCCGTCGCGCATCAGCTCGAAGTACCAGGCGCCGTCCAGGGTGTCGCCATAGAGCACGGCGCCGGCCAGCCTGTTGTCCTTCAACACCAGCTTCTTGTAGGCGCCGCGGCCCGGGTCCTGGAACACGATCTCATCCAGGCCCTCGCCGCCCATGAAGCTGCCGGCGGAGAACAGGTCGATGCCGGTGACCTTGAGCTTGGTCGAGGTCATCGAGCCCTGATAGCGGGCGACGCCATGTTCTGCCAGGTGATTGGCGCAGACCTTGGCCTGCTCGAACAACGGCGCAACCAGACCGTAGGCGATGCCGCGGTGGTTGACGCATTCGCCGACGGCATAGATGCGCGGGTCGAAGGTCTGCATGGTGTCGTTGACCACCAGACCGCGGTTGCAATGCAGACCAGCGGACTCGGCCAGCGCGGTGTTGGGCCGGATGCCGACCGCCATCACCACCAGGTCGGCCGGCACGGTCTCGCCATCCTTGAATTTGACGGCGCAGACCCGGCCGCTCTCGCCGCGCACCAGTTCCGCCGTCTGCTTCTGCAGCAGAAACTTCAGTCCCTTCTCTTCCAGGCTCTTCTGCAACAGGCGCGAGGCCGGTTCGTCCATCTGCCGCTCCAGCAGCCAGGGCGCGATATGCACCACGGACACATCCATCCCGCGCTGCTTCAGGCCGTTCGCCGCTTCCAGGCCGAGCAGGCCGCCGCCGATGACCACCGCATGCCGGTATTGCGACGAGGCACGGATCATCTGATCGACATCGGCGATGTCGCGGAAGCCGATCACGCCGGGCAGGTCGGCACCGGGGATGGGCAGGATGAAGGACTTCGAGCCGGTGGCCAGCAACAGACGGTCGTACCCGGCGCGGCTGCCGTCGTCGGCTTCGACCCAGCGGTTCTTGCGGTCGATCCTGACGATGCGCTTGCCGGTATGCAGCGTGATGCCGTGCTCGGCATACCAGTCGCGGCTGTTGAGCACGATCTGCTCCACCGTCTGCTCGCCGGCCAGCACCGGCGACAGCATGATCCGGTTGTAGTTGGGGTGCGGCTCGTCGCC
>JBBIJC010000002.1:0-12555 GCA_037446165.1 Hydrogenophilales bacterium
GACAATCAACAGGAGGGTGCGCCTCGTCTCAAGATAAACAAGTAAACTATGAACCATCCAAGGCACAAAAGGGTTCGGGCTAGCCGATTACAGTTCGGAACGGGCCACCCGCGGAGTTCACGTCATGACCCTGATGGTCTGGAACGACAACCTGATTACCGGCATCGATATCGTCGATCAGCAGCACCGAGGCCTGCTCGACTTGATCAACGAGGTCGGTCCGCTCCTCGCCCGCTACAGCCATGAACACGTTCAGGATGTCAGCCCCCTGCTGCAGCACCTGCTTGATTATGCAGCCGTTCATTTCCAGACCGAAGAAGGGCTGATGGCCAGTCATGGCTTGCACCCTGCGGGTTTGCGCCACCATCAGCAAACTCACGCCGGGTTCGTGCAGAAGGTTCAGGAAATGGTGGGCGGCATTGCCAGCGGCAGTGGCGTCACCGGCAATCAACTGCTTTCCTTTCTGGCCAGTTGGCTGGTTCTCCACATCCTGGGCGAAGATCAGGCCATGGCCCGACAATTTCGCGCCATGGCCAATGGTCTCGATGCTGAACACGCCTACGTCGAGGCCGCCGGCGATCTGCTCGATCCGGCCCCGGCCGCACTCAGCCAGTCGTTTTCCGATCTCTATTCGACGTTGACCCGCCAATATCTGGAACTGGATGATGTCCGGCGTGAAATCGAGCTCTATAACCAGCATCTGGAAAATCAGGTAAGGGAACGCACCGCGGAACTGGAACGGTCCCGCGATGCCGCCCAGGCCGCCAACGTTGCCAAGAGCCGTTTTCTGGGCACCATGAGCCACGAGTTGCGCACGCCGATGAATGCCATCGTCGGCTATTCCAGCCTGCTGCGCGACGGCGGCCTGGGCAGTCAACAGAAAACCCTGGCCGAAAAGATCGTCAGCTCATCAATGCACCTGCTCGGCATCATCAACACTGTGGTCGAATACGCCCGTCTCGACGCCGGCCAACCCGGCGACCTGGCCGGTGAAACATTCAAGCTGAAGCCGCTGCTCGACGAAGCCTGTCATGAGGCCTTTGCCAAGGCTCGCGGCAAGGGCCTGACCGCAACCCTGGAACTCGAACCTGGCCTGCCTGACTCGGTCCGGGGGGACCGCCGTCATCTGGCCTTCATCCTGGGGCAGTTCGCTTCGAACGCGAGCAAGTTCACCGAAAAGGGCTTCATTCGGCTGCTGGCCAAGACGCTGGGAAGGGATGACACCGGCGCCGTCAAGCTCCATTTCGATGTCGTAGACAGCGGCATTGGCATCAGCCCGGAAGATCAGACTCGCCTGTTCGCCGCCTTCGATCAACTGGATGACCGGCCGAACCGAAAATACGAGGGCATCGGGCTCGGGCTGGCCATGGCGCGACAACTGGCCCACGTGATGGGGGGCGAAGTCGGACTCGAGAGCCAGCCCGGCACGGGTAGCCGCTTCTGGCTGGAACTGAGCCTGTCCGAAATCGTCGTGCCAGTTGAAATGCCACAGCCGGAACCGGCTCCGGCCCCTCACTCCAACCGCCCCTCTACAGCGAGCGGGCAGGTGAAAACCCCGATTACAGCAACCCTGAAACTGCTGGAAAAATTGCTGGCCAACGACGACACCCGCGCCACCGAGGTCTTCTCTAAGGCCGGCCCGCATCTTCGTCGGAACTTTGGCGACCGAATCGACCTTCTATCCCAGCAGATCAACGGCTTTGAGTATGATCGTGCATTACAAACGCTGCGCGTCATGATCGCCGATCAGCACCCGCTTTCCGAGGACAAACCATGAACGAGTCAACAAACCCGGGCACAACCAGGGTTGAACGCCTTACCGGCACGATCCTGATCGTGGATGATCAACCGGAGAATCTGGCTGTCCTGTCTGCGGTCCTGCAGCCCAATTACCGGGTACGCGCTGCCCGCTCCGGCGAGCAGGCCCTGCGTGTCGCTGTCAGCGAACCGAAACCGGACCTGGTGCTGCTCGACATCATGATGCCCGATATGGACGGCTATACGGTTCTGGCCAGGCTGCGCAGCAACCCGGCCACCCAGGGCATTCCAGTCATCTTCGTGACGGCCCTGGGCGCCGAGGCGGAAGAGCTGCACGGCCTGGAACTGGGTGCCGTCGACTACATCACCAAGCCGATCAAACCCGCTCTGGTACTGGCCCGTGTCCATACCCACCTGGAACTCAAGGTCGCCCGGGATGCCCTGGCCAACCAGAATACGCTGCTGGAAACCAAAGTCGCGGAACGTACCCTGGCCCTCAAGCAGGCCATGGCCAACCTGGAACTGGTCCATGGCAATCTGAAAAAGGCCTATTTTGGCACCCTGCTGGCGATCAGCGATTTCGCCGAACTGCGCGGCGGCGGCATAGGCGAACACTCCCGCCGGGTCGCCGAACTATCCAGGCTGGTCGCGCTGCACATGGGCATGGACAGTAGCGAGGTACAGGACGTTTTCGTCGCTGCCCTGCTGCACGATGTCGGCAAGATCAGTTTCCCGGATGCCTTGCTGGACAAGCCGGTCAGTACCATGAACAGCGAGGAGTTGGCGATTTACCGTCGCCACCCCACCCGTGGCTCCGAGTCCATCCGCAAGATCGAGTCCCTGGCCGATATTGCCGACATGATTCGCCACCATCATGAACGCTATGACGGTAGCGGCTTCCCTGACCAGCTGAGCGGCCTGAATATCCCCCTGGGCGCACGGATCATCGGTGCCGTCAGCGACTATGTCAGCCTGAAATCTGGCGGCCTGACCGATCAACCTATGTCAGCCAAAGAAAGTTGCCAGTTTCTGCTGGAAGAGCAAGGCACCCGCTACGACCCCATGGTGATCGAAAAACTGGAACCCATCCTGGCGTCGGAAGAAAACTTCGAGATCGAGGAAATTCCGGTCACTGCACCCCACCTGCATGAAGGCATGAGGCTGACCCGCGACGTGCGTCACCCGAACGGATTTATCCTGCTGTCAAAGGATACGGTAATGACCCGACGCCTGATCGACCAACTGGTTGCAGTCGAGCAGCAGACCAGCACCCACGTAAAGATATTCGTGCAGCGCGAACACAAACCAGACCAACCAGGCGACAGACGAACACCACCCTGACCAAGATGAGCCTAGTGGACACTGTCCCTCATTTTAAGGATGAGGGCGCCGGCCAGGATGAGCAGCACTCCGCTTAACCTTCCCGTCAACAGGTCAGCGCCAGACAAAGCTACAGCGCCCAGAAACAAATAAACGTAAGGCAAAGGCTTATAAACCCAGTTCGGCAAATAAAACATGATCTCCTCCTCCATTTGATGCTCATTTCAGGCACTTCTTCCCTGCCTATCAGGGCGGACAATATTCATCTTAGTGCTTGCATAACGCTTATAAAGGGAAATTTGCAGGAGAACGGCCGACCTGGGGACGGCTAACGTCCCAAAAGCGGGTCCAAAGTCATAGACTGACGCCACTCCCACCACGCAAAAAACCCCTTTTACAGCTCCTTGAGATGTACCATTTTGCATCGCACAGGAGTCGATGATTAGGAGGCAACGTGACGCTCGCCAAGGGGTTGGCGCAGGATGCGCTGGGTACATTTGAGTCTGCTGTCATGGGCATTGCAGGAACTGCGCCCGCTTTCAGCGTTGCAGTCACGACAGCAGCCATCGTTGCGTCTGTTGGAGTCTTATCGGTAGGCAGTATTTTTTACTGTGGACTGATCATGTTCGGCATCATGCTGGCATTTATTCATCTCAGCAAAATCACCCCGCATGCAGGCGCCTCCTATGCCTGGGTTGGACATGTATTCGGCAAAACCTGGGGATTTTTCGCAGGTTGGGGATTATTGGTGGCTTCGATTTTCTTCATGGTATCGGCCACCATTCCCGCTGCAACTTCCACGCTGGTCATTCTGGCACCGGGCAGAGTGGAAGATACCCATTGGGTAACCGGAACGGCGGCCATGTGGCTCACGTTAGTCACTATTGTCGTTACCAAGGGGATCAAGCATGCCAGTTATGCGCAGGTGATACTCACCGGCATCGAAACCTTTGTGGTATTGGCTTTGATTGTTGGCGCCTTTTTACAATATGGTGGCCACCCGGCACATGCACCGTCGATCGTCTGGTTCTCCCCTTTCTCCTTCACGCCACAGTTGTTTGCCACTGGCGCACTAACGGCAATTTTCTTTTACTGGGGTTGGGACGTGACCATGAACCTCAGCGAAGAAACCAAGTCTGGAGAGAAAGCCGAGCTCCATCCTGCCAGTCAAGGTGCTTTCTGGGCGATGGTCAATCTGATCCTGTTCTTCGTCATCATGATGATCGTGGTACTGATTGTGCTGAGCGACAAGGAAATCGCGGATGCCAATACCAATGTACTCTACGCGATTGCCAACAAGCTGTTCCCAAAACCCTGGAACTACTTGGCCGTGTTATCGACCATTCTGAGCACCGTGGGCACTATCGAAACTCAGATTCTCCAGTTTAGCCGGAGCATGTTTGCGATGGCTCGGGACAACATGCTTCATCACCGCTATGCAGTCATCCACCCCGAGTGGAAAACCCCATGGTTGGCCACCGTGGTTATTTGGTTTCTGGGAGTGTTTCTCCTTTTTTCCTCATCGTACATGCCTTCGGTGGAGGCAATCCTTAACAGTTCCATTCTGGCCATCGGTTTCCAAATCTGCTTTTACATGAGCCTGGCCGGCTTTGCGTGTGCTTGGCATTACCGGGATAAATTGAAGGCAGGGCTGAGCAGCGCGTTCTCCTATGTGCTTTGGCCACTGCTTGCTGCCATCTTCATGGTCTTCATTGCACTTTACAGTATCCCCACGTTCGATCTCGTCACCAACGTCATGGGCATCGGGGGGCTTTTGGTCGGATTTGCACCCCTCTTATTGGGTCACTGGCGGCAGCGACGAAATGTATTAATTCGTTAAAGTTGGCTCAGCTGTCCGGTTGTATATGGATCGAATCCCCGAACACCATGAATGATGTGGGCTTCCGTGCATGAGAGGTGGTGTCGATTTGAGCAGCGAGACTCACCTAGGGCAAGCTCCTGACGGCGCTCACACATGTTCTAAGCGTGTGCTGAATGAAAAATGCCTGCTTTGCATAACCAATTGATTTGGTTAACAAAACAGGCATCTTAAAGTTCTGGCGGAGAGGGCGGGATTCGAACCCGCGGTAGGCTATGAACCTACACACGCTTTCCAGGCGTGCGACTTAAACCACTCATCCACCTCTCCGAAGGCGCGCAAGAATACCTGCTAACAGGGGGTTCGGGCAAGGGCGATGCGTGGGCTAGAATGGCTGTCGGCGAATTTCTGCATCACAAACCCTGCGCAATGACTTCATGAATCCGAAAATCATCCTTCGTGGCCTGCTTGTTCTGCTTTCCATGGCCGCGCTCGGCTTTCTGGTCAACAGACTGCATCTGGGCGATTTGCTGAATCAGGGCTGGATCGACCGGGAGGTCCGTGGCAAGGGGATATCTGGTGAAATCCTGTTTCTCGCCATCGGTACCGTGTTTACGGCGGTCGGCCTGCCACGTCAGGTGATTGCATTCATGGGCGGCTATGCCTTCGGGTTCTTGTATGGCACCTGGCTCGGCCTGCTGGCGACCGAGTTGGGTTGTGCGGCCTCTTTCTTTTATGCCCGGCTGCTGGGACGGCCATTCGTGGTCAAGCGATTGTCCGGCAAGATCGCCCACGTCGACAATTTCGTGCGCGATTATCCGTTCACCATGACCTTGCTGATCCGGCTGTTGCCGGTGGGCAGCAATGTCGCCACCAATCTGGCCGGCGGGGTGTCCAGCGTCCCGGCGGTTCCATTTCTGCTCGGCTCGGCCCTGGGTTTTCTGCCTCAGACCGCGATCTTCGCCCTGGTCGGCAGCGGGGTGAATGTCGACCCGGTCTGGCGCATCGGACTGGGGGTGGTACTGTTTGTCGGCTCAGGCGTGCTGGGCGTCTATCTGTTTCGCCGTCTGCGCCATGGCCGACATTACGATGAAGACCTGGAGCGGGAACTGGGCGAGACAGAGGGCGTGGACCCGGATTTGCCGGTAAACTAGCGCCCATTCAATTTGCCAGATCAAGACCATGCCCGAGTCGGTCCGCGTTTCCATCCTCGCCCCCATCTACAACGAATTCGAGAACCTGCCCGATCTGGTGAACCGGGTCGAGGCGGTCATGTCGGCTCAGTCGAATAGTTGGGAGCTGATCTGCGTGGACGACGGTTCACGCGACGGATCGGACAAGTTGCTGACCGAACTGGCAGCGAGCCGTCCCTGGCTGCGGCCTTTCTTCCTGCGCCGCAACTACGGCCAGTCGACAGCGATGCAGGCCGGCTTCGACGCCGCACGAGGCGAAATTCTGGTGACCATCGACGGCGACATGCAGAACGATCCGGGTGATATTCCTCGTCTGCTGAAGATGCTCGACGAGAGGCCCGAGATCGACATCATTTCCGGCTGGCGCAAGAACCGCCAGGACAAGGCGCTGATGCGCAAGCTTCCGTCCAAGATCGCCAACCGGCTGATCTCCGCCGTGACCGGTGTGCGTCTGCACGACTATGGTTGCTCGCTCAAGCTATATCGACGCGAGGCGGTGCGCTACGTCAAGATCTATGGCGAGCTGCATCGCTTCATCCCGGCCCTGGCCCACGAATACGGGGCCAAGGTCATGGAAACGGAAGTGAACCACTTCCCCCGCACCAAGGGCGTATCGAAATACGGTATCGACCGTACCATCCGCGTCCTGCTTGATCTGATCTGGGTCAAGTTCATGCTCCGCTTTCTGCATCGCCCCCTGCATGCCTTCGGCGGTATCGGCGCGGCGATGTTCTTCCCGGGCATGCTGGTGCTGATGTATCTGGCCGGTCTCAAACTGTTTACCGGCGCCTCGATCGGCGGCAGGCCACTGCTGATGCTGGGGGTCATGCTGAGCCTGATGGGGGCCAACTTCATCGGCATGGGCATCCTTGGCGAACTGCTCACCCGAATCTGGCACGAACCAGGCGGCAAGGCCCAGTACCTGCTGCGCGAACCTCCCGCCAAAGAGGAATGATCCGCCGGACAAATCCCTGGCCGGAATATTGGGACGAGTGGCTGAGTCTCGCCGTTCTTGTCCTGTTTCCCTTTCTGGCGCTTGGCGTCGCTCCGCTGTTCGACCTGGACGAAGGCGCCTTCACCGCCTCGACCACCGAGATGTTCCTGCACGGCGATTTTCTGTCCAGCCATCTGCTGGGCGAACCGCGTTATGACAAGCCGATCCTGATCTACTGGCTCCAGGCTGCATCGGTTTATGTGTTCGGCCGCGGCGAATTTGCCTGGCGCCTGCCGTCGGCGCTGTCATCCAGTCTGTGGATACTGGTCACCTACCTGTTTGTGACCCGGGTCACCCATCGCCGGGTCGGGCTCACAGCCGCGCTGATCATTGCCACGGCGGCCGGACTAACCGTCATCACCCGTGCCGCAACAGCCGATGCCCTGCTCAACCTGTGGCTGGCCTGCGCCGGCTATGCTGCCTGGCTTTGGCTGAAGGATGGGCGCAAGGGCTGGCTTTATGCCGCCTGGCTGGCCATGGCCCTGGGCTTTCTGACCAAAGGCCCGGTGGCTGTCCTCATCCCCGCCGGCGCGGTATTTCTCTGGTGCCTGAGCCAGGGCCAGTGGCGGAGGTTTCTGCGCTTCGCCTTTGCTCCCGGCCCGCTCTTGCTGTTTCTCGCCCTGGCCGCGCCGTGGTTCGTCATCCTGACCCTGCGGGAAGGCTCCGGCTTCCTCACCGGTTTCTTCCTCAAGCACAACCTGTCCCGCTTTGACACGCCGATGGAAGGTCATGGCGGAAACCATTTCTATTACGTTCCGGTGGTCCTGTTGTCCCTGTTGCCGCATACCGGCCTGCTGCTGGCGATACTGACCCGGCTGCGCGCGACCTGGAACAACGAACTGCTGCGCTTCGGCCTGCTCTGGTTCGTGCTCGTCTTCGTGCTGTTTTCCTTCTCCGGCACCAAGCTGCCGCACTACGTCTATTACGGTTACGGCGGGCTGGTGATTGCCATGGCCGCGATGGTGGACATGCCGGTCCGGCGCTGGCTGGTCCTCGCCCCGGCCCCCGTGCTGTTCATGCTGCTGCTGGCCCTGCCCTATCTGGCAGCCCGGGCGGTGCCCAGCCTGAAGGGCGACGATCAGCTCCTGCTTGCTGCCCTGCCTGGCGCATTCGGCATGGCCTACTGGCTCTGGTGCGGGGGCGCGCTGCTGATCAGTCTGCTTCTGATCGGCACCCGGCGCGTTGGCTTGGCGGCGTCACTGCGGATATCCGGCCTGCTGGCCGGCATCGCCATGGTGATCTTCCTGATCCCCAGCGTCGGGCAGATCCAGCAGGCTCCGATCCGCAATGCCGGACTTCTGGCCCAGACCCTGCCCGGCCCCCTGGTGTTGTTCAACGTCAACACGCCCAGTTTCCAGACCTACGCCAATCGGCAAGTGGAGAAACGCACACCCCGTTCGGGCGATCTGGTCCTGACCCGGCAAAGCGATCTGGCTCGCCTGACCGGCGCCACTGTGGTCTACCAGGAACGTGGCTACATCCTGGCCCGGATGCACTGAGCATGTCCCGGACCTTCCTGCCCTTGTTCGCCCGTCGTTACACAAACCTCGACCCTAAAGCCGCGCGTCCGTTCGAACAGGCACTTAGTCTGAGTGTGCTGGTCTATCACCTGTTACCCGGCTGGCCTTTCGCCAAACACTCTCCCGATTAGCACCAAAAATGGACACTCGAAAACCCTCCCGCTACGCATACTGGCTGCTGACCTGGCTGGTCGCTCTGACCCTATGGCGACTGCTGGCGGCCCAGCATACCGGCATGGAACTCTATGGCGACGAAGCCCAGTACTGGACCTGGTCGCTCCAGCCGGACTGGGGCTATTACTCCAAACCGCCGCTGCTGGCCTGGCTGATTTACCTGGGCACCCATCTGTTCGGCGACAGCGAGATTGGCGTCCGTTCGGCTTCGCTGCTGCTTTACCCGACGACTGCCTGGGTGATCTTTCTGCTGGTGCGCCGTTTACTCAAGGACGGTGCTGGCGACCAAACCATCCCGGCCGCCACCGGCCGGATCAGCCAGGCATTGCAGCGCATGCTGCACACCGACCCCGAGCCAGATGCCGCCGCCTTCTGGGCCGGGCTGCTGTTCGCCACCCTGCCCATGACCAGCCTGGGCTCCTGGCTGATTACCACCGATGCCCCGCTCCTGTTGTGCTGGGCACTGGCGCTTTATTTCACCGTGGCTGCACTGGAGACCGGCCGCTGGCGCGACTGGCTGCTGCTCGGCGTCGCGGTCGGTTTCGGCATGCTGGCCAAATACAGCATGGCGTTCTACGGCCTGGGCTTTGCGGCCTATGTGCTGTTCAGTCGCGAACGCTGGCCCCTGCTGAAAGACCCGAAACCCTATCTGGCGGCAGCACTGGCCTTGCTGATCGTGGTCCCCAATATCCTCTGGAATGCCAGCCACCAGTTCGTCAGTTTTCATCACACCGCGGAAATCTCCGAACTGAACCGCAGCCTGTTCCACCCGGGAGCGCTGCTGGAGTTCTTCGTCGGCCAGTTCCTGGTCTTCGGCCCGATTACCGCCGGCTGGCTGCTGGCACTGGCCCTGCGGCCGCGCAGCTGGTTTGGCGATGACCGGCTACGTCTGCTGGCCGCCTTCACGCTTGCGCCGATTGCTGCCTTTCTGCTGCTCAGCCTGATGTCGCGGGCCTTCGCGAACTGGGCCGCCTTTGCATATGCCTCCGGCGCCGCCCTGGTCGCCGTGGCCCTACTCATGCAGGGACGACGCGGCTGGCTGGTCGGTGCGCTGGTGGTCAATCTGGCCCTGGGTGTCGTGGTGTACAACTTCCATGACATCACCCGGCTGCTCAACATCCAGCTGACCCGCAAGACCGATCCCTACGGCCGGGTGACCGGCTTCCGCGCCCTGGGCATCGAGGTCGGTAGGCAACTCAAGGCACATCCGGGCACCCATTTCCTGACCGACGACCGGATGCTGTACGCGCTGATCCGCTATTACGGTCGGCCCTACAGCAGCGGTGGGCTGTATTTGAACGTCAGCGGCCAGATCAACAACCACTACGCCCTGACCGCCGATGTCCGCGAACATCCCGAGGGCGAATTTCTGCTGGTGAGTCAGAATCTGACCGACGACATGGTGAAGGCGCGGTTCGCTCAGGTCGCCCCGCTGCCGGTGATCCGTTTTCAGCTTTACCCCGGCTTTGCGCCGGAGTACCGGGTCTGGCTGGTGCGCGACTATCGGCAGCCATGAAGCCGCTTGAGCAGTTGCCATCGCCCCGAGTGATGGCCGTTGCGGGACTGCTCTTTGCTGCCTTGTTTCTGGCCTTTCCCGGTTTGGACCTGATCACCAGCCGCTGGCTATATACCCCTGCCAGAGGCTTCGTACTGGATGGCAACCTGCTGACCGACTTCGTCCATGAGCATCTCGGCTGGGTCGCCCTTGCTGCCGCTGTATCGATCTGGCTGGCTAACCGCACCACCAATGGCGCGATGACAACCGCTCACTGGCGCAAACAGGCAGCCTATATCCTGCTGGTCCTGATCATCGGGCCAGGCCTGCTGGTCAATGTCGTGTTCAAGGATCACTGGGGGCGCGCCCGGCCGGTACAGGTCGAGAACTTTGGCGGCCATGCCCTGTTCTCGCCGGCCTGGATTCCCAGCCGGCAATGCGGCACGAACTGTTCCTTCGTGTGCGGAGATTCTTCGGTGGGGTTCAGCCTGCTTGCGCTGGCTTTTCTCTCGCGACGCCCGCGGCGCTGGTTTCTAGCCGCCATCGGAGTGGGGACGGCGCTCGGCCTGATGCGCATGGCCCAGGGCGGCCATTTTTTCAGCGATGTGGTGTTTTCATTCTTTGCGGTCTACTTCGCCGCCTGGTTGCTGCATCGCCTCCTGTTCCCCGGCCCGAGGACGAAAAACAGGAGCCGCAGCCCGGACTGACCTGGATGGCCAGTCCGGCGCTTTGCATTACTTCAACTTCTTGATGCCCAGCACGCCCAGCACGTATTTCTCGTAGATGGGTTCGGTGTTGCCCTTCTTCATCTTGCGGATGAAATACTTCTCGAACGCTACCTTGGCCAGGTGCACCCACTTGCCTTCCTTGAACCAGCTCACGTTGCGCGGCGGGATCTGCGGCAGCGCAACGAAGGCCGCACCGGTGTCGCCAAAGTCGGCCAGGCAGATCGCATTCCAGGTCGCCTTGTGATACGGGTCCTTGCCATCCAATAGCGCCCGGATGTTGTGCGCTGTCGCCGTCACCATGGACTCGATCATGTAACCGGTCTTGGGCGTACCAGTCGGCACCGGGGTCACTTCGACCGGCGGGATCGCCACGCAGACCCCGACCGAGAAGATATTCGGGAACTTGGCATTGCGCTGGTAGTTGTCGGCAGTGATGAAGCCGCGCGGATTGGTCAGGCCTTCGATGCCGAACACCGCGTCGATGCCCTTGAAGGCCGGCAGCATCATGGAGTACTTGAACGGCAGTTCATGTTCCTTGATCACCTCGCCCTTGAAATTGTGCTCGGCGACGAACATCTTGCCTGCCTCGACCTTGGTCACCTTGGCATTGCAGATCCACTTGATATGACGGTGACGCATGGCCGATTCCAGCATGCCCTGTGAATCGCCGACGCCGCCCAGCCCCAGGTGGCCCGGATAAGGTTCGGCCGTGACATAGGTCATGGGCACCTTGTCGCGGATCTTGCGCCGACGCAGATCGGTATCCATGATGAAGGCGAATTCGTAGGCTGGGCCGTAGCAGGATGCACCCTGCACGGCGCCAACCACGATGGGGCCCGGATCCTTGACGAATTTTTCCCAGTTCTTGCCGGCTTCCACCGCATGATCGACGTGACAGACCGACTGGGTGTGGCCATTGGGGCCGAGGCCCTCCACTTCGTCGAAGGCGAGCTTGGGCCCGGTGGCGATGATCAGGTAGTCGTAGTCGACGATCTGGCCGTCGTCCAGTTCGACCTGGTTCTTGTCCGGATGCACCCGCTTGGCCGCAACCTGAATGAAATTGATGCCCTTCTTTTCGAGATAGGGCGCGCACGGAATGGTGATGTCGTCGCGGCTGCGCCAGTTTACGGCGACCCAGGGGTTGGAAGGGGTGAACTGGAAGAAACTGTGGTTGGAGATGACGGTGACCTTGTCCTGGGGACGGGCCTCTTCCCTCATTTCGTAGGCCATGGTCATGCCGCCGACACCGGCGCCGAGAATAACGATATGTGCCATCTTGACTTGCTCCTTATTGATTATTCGCTGACCGATTACCAGACATACAGGCGGGACATCGCATCCAGCCCTTCCTCGACGATTTTCTTCAGATCCTCAGGGCAATCTTCGCGCTCGATGATGAAGGTGGTGAAGGCCGACAGACTCTTCAGGGCGCAAGCCACCTTGGCCACATCGTCGGCTGCCGCGCTGCTCATCTCGATACCAGGCTGCAATTGCCAATTTTGTTTTTCGGTCATCTTTATTCTCCATGCTGTGGGTGAATTGGGCAGTTAACTA
>JBBIJC010000002.1:12655-84320 GCA_037446165.1 Hydrogenophilales bacterium
TGCAAACAACTAGTGCAAACACCGTGCCATAACACTATTTCCCTATTAATCATTGAGTTATGGTTTTGACGCGAACCATGCTACTGACGATCATGACATTAAGGTCATGACATTGATATCATATGTCATGACAAGGAAGAAAGCACCATGCCGACCGTAGAATTGCAGGACCTGATCGAGACCCACGATCAACCCTTCGTAGTCATCGATAGCGAGTACCGCATCGTTGCCGCTAATCAGCGCTATTGCCGCTCCTATGGCGCGGTGCTGAAGGATGTGCTCAGCCGTCGCTGCTACGAAATCTCGCACCACTCCGACCGTCCCTGCCACGAAAACGGGGAGGATTGTCCGCACCAGGCCCTGTTTGAAAAGGGGCAGGCTACCGTTGTCCTGCATACCCATTTCCATGCCGATGGCCAGACCGAACGCACCCGCATCCGGGGCCATCTGATCCGCGGGGCGGATGGCCAGACCTACCTGGGCGAGATTCTCTACCACCTGGAAGCGGAGTCCGACCTGGGCTGCGAGGTAATGCGCATGGTCGGACACTCCGCCGCCTTCCTGAATTGCGTCGACAATCTGGTTCGGGTTGCCGAATGCGAGGCCTCGGTGCTGCTCTTCGGCGAAAGCGGAGTCGGCAAGGAGCTGGCCGCCCGCTTCGTCCATGATCGCTCGCCCCGATCAACCGGCCCGTTCATCGCAATCAATTGCGCGGCCGTGCCGGAGAGCATGTTCGAATCGGAGCTGTTCGGCCATGAGCGCGGGGCCTTCACCGGCAGTTCCGGCCTGAAGAAGGGGCTGTTCGAACTGGCCGACAAGGGCACGCTTTTCCTGGACGAAGTGGCCGAGATCCCGATCTCCCTGCAAGCCAAGCTGCTGCGCGTACTGGAGACCGGCGAGTTCAGGCGGGTCGGCGGCACCAGCACCCTGCATGCCGATGTCCGAATCGTCTCTGCCACCAACCGCAACCTGCTCAACCGGATCGACCAGAAACTGTTCCGCCAGGACCTGTACTACCGGCTGGCTGGCATCGACATCACCCTACCCGCCTTGCGCGAACGGCGCGAGGACATTCCTGCCCTGGCCGAAGTCCTGCTCGCGCGCATGTCGGGCGATAACCGCTCCACAAGCCATCTGGACAAATCGGCCATCAGTAAACTGCGTCATTACGATTTCCCGGGCAACGTTCGGGAACTGCGCAACCTGCTGCAACGCGCCATGCTCCGCTGTCAGGGCGGGGTCATTACCGCGGAAGACATCCAGTTCGGCAGCGATCACTCGGTCTCGATCCATGCCGTGAACAAAGACCCGGCTCCGCCCTCATTGAAGGGAGTGGAACGCGATTACATCCGGGACTTGCTGATCCAGCACAACGGTCACCGGCGCACGGTGGCCGAACTGTTGGGCGTCACGGAGCGAACCTTGTACCGCAAGCTAAAACAATATGATCTGAGCTAGCCGGCGCCAGCGAAACTGGAGAGGCTGCATAGCGTCCGGGGTGTAGCAAAGTTGTCATTTTTTTACGGCTGCAGGAAACAGGCAAGTCGCATTCCAAAGACACGGTATATAGCTTTAGATATAGTGTCATCCATGCTGACAATAGACTGCGTACGCCACCCCAAGCGTTATTCAATGAACAAGTGTCTGGAAAAGACATGACCTCTACTGCCAAACCTGCACCCACCATACACACCCTCGAACAGGCCAAGACCCTGGCTGAGCAGGGCATCGCTCTGCTGCTTGAACATGGCGTCCCGCCTTCGCCCCTGAGCTATACCGTTGCCTATGAATATTTCAGCAGCAACGCCCCGATTCAACGTGCAATCGATCAACACTTGCAGGCGGGAAAAGCCCTGGATGTGATGCTGTTACGCGACCTGTATGAGCAGCACATCATTTCAGACCATTCCCGGCAGTTGCATGGAATGGGCAGCAACCTGCAGAACATTCTGAGCACCTTGATGCAGAGCATTTCAGAAGCAGGTGACGGGGCGGCAACCTTCGGACAGAATCTGGAAAAAAACATCGGCCATCTCCACACCGAAATCGGCCCAGATGATCTGCAGGTGGTAGTCGCGGACATCCTCTCTGCCACCCAAACCGCCAAGGAAAAGAACCAGCACCTTCAACAGCGCCTGGAAATCACCCTTGCCGAAACCGAAAACCTGAAAGGCGAACTGGAACAATATCGCCGCGAAGCAACGGTCGACCCGCTCACCGGGCTCTTCAACCGCAGGGCGATGGATGCGCACCTGGAGGAATTGATGACTTCGGAGGCGGGCAACACCATGTCCGTGATCATGGTGGACATCGACCATTTCAAGAAAATCAACGACACCTACGGTCACCCACTGGGTGATGTGGTCATCCGCAACGTCGCGCAGACCATCCTGAAATGCATACGCGGGGATGACATTGCCGTGCGCTTTGGCGGTGAGGAATTCGTCGTGCTATTGCCGGACACCACCCTGGATGGGGCGACCAAAGTGGCCGAGACAATCCGCTCGCGCATCGCGGCCCTGCGTCTGGTTCGCCGTCATGACAATTTCAGGCTGGACCCTTTTACCGTCTCGCTTGGAGTGGCCACGCGCAAGCCGGAAGATAGCCAGGACAGTCTGTTCCAGAGGGCCGACCAGGCTCTCTACCAATCCAAGAATGCCGGACGCAACCGCGTCAGTGTAGAAGGGCTCCTGCACTGACCTGGGGCTCTTCCCAGAGCCCCACTCAGTCAAACATCGCAACGCGACGGCAAGGCCGATTACCAGCTGGTTTCCCGCTCCGCGGTTGCAGAAATCTTGTGGATCGAAAGGTCCGCGCCTTCGAACTCCTGTTCAGGTTCCAGGCGAATGCCAACGCTGATTTTAAGCAGACCATAAACGGCAACGCCGCCCGCCAGGGCAACCGCGATTCCCAGCAGCGTACCCAACAGCTGGGCCATAAAACTGACGCCTCCCATGCCTCCAAGTGCATGGCTGCCGAAAATGCCGGCGGCAATGCCGCCCCATGCGCCACAGAGCCCATGCAGCGGCCAGACACCCAATACGTCATCGATCTTCCATTTGTTCTGGGTGACGGTGAACATCCAGACGAAGACCGCACCGGCAATGGCGCCCGTCGCCAGCGCACCAACGGGGTGCATGACGTCCGATCCGGCACAAACGGCCACCAGGCCGGCCAAGGGACCGTTATGGATGAAACCAGGGTCGTTTTTGCCCGCCACCAGAGCGGCCAGAGTACCGCCCACCAACGCCATCAGCGAATTGACTGCCACCAGCCCGGAAGCCGTCGCCACGCTCTGGGCGGACATGACGTTGAAGCCGAACCAGCCCACGGTCAATATCCATGCCCCCAGCGACAGAAAGGGGATGCTTGAGGGCGGATGCGCTGAAATATTGCCATCATGGCGATAGCGGCCGCGCCGTGCGCCGAGCAGGAGAACCGCAGGCAAGGCGACCCAGCCGCCCATGGCATGCACCACAACGGAGCCGGCAAAGTCATGGAATTTCGCACCAAAGGTTGCCAATAACCAGTCCTGCAAGCCGAAATTGCCATTCCAGGCAATCCCCTCGAAGAAGGGATAGACAAACCCCACCAGAACGAAGGTCGCCATGAGCTGCGGATTGAACTTGGCCCGTTCGGCCATGCCACCCGAAATGATGGCCGGTATGGCGGCCGCAAAGGTCAACAGGAAGAAGAATTTGACCAGTTCATAGCCGCTTTTTTGAGCGAGAACATCAGCACCGCTCATGAAGTGGATGCCATAGGCGATGCCGTAACCTACGAAGAAATAGGCAATGGTGGAGACGCTGAAATCAGTCAGGATCTTGACCAGGGCGTTGACCTGGTTTTTCTTGCGCACGGTTCCCAATTCCAGGAAGGCAAACCCGGCGTGCATGGCCAGCACCATGATTGCGCCAAGCAGCACGAAGACCATATCGGAACCGGTTTTGAAAGCATCCATATCAATCACCTAAAAATTCAATCCACTGTATAAAGCAAATTTCATGCCTTATTTTAGTGCATTGATTTGCTTCATTTTGTAGCGTCAGCACCAAAACAAAACGCACCATGTGGGTGCGTTTTGTTTTGTCTGGCACCTGTTTGGTGCCATGCAGGATACTCATTTATCACTGCGATTGAATTCCGCCTCGATTTCCTCCTCGGTCATAGGCCGGTACTCATCTGACGCCTCGTCTGCCTGTTTGTGTTTGACCAGCCAGCCGGCCACAAATACTCCGAGTTCATAGAGGAACCAAAGTGGTACGGCGAGCATGGTCTGGGAGATCACGTCTGGCGGGGTAAAGATGGCGCCGATCACAAAGGCGCCAACGATGACATAGGGACGGATTTCCTTGAACTTGGCGACTTCAACCAGGCCCATCATGCTCAGTGCCACAACGACGATGGGCACTTCGAAAGTGACCCCGAAGGCCAGGAACATGGTGATGACGAAATCCAGGTACTTGTCGATGTCGGTCATCACCTCCACGCCCTGGGGCGCGCTGCCGATGACGAAGCCGAAGACCACCGGAAAGACCATGAAATAGGCAAAGGCCATGCCGCAGGCGAACAACACGATGCTGGCCACCACCAGCGGCAGGATGATCTTCTTTTCGTGGGCATACAGACCCGGCGCAATGAAGGCCCAGACCTGATACAGGATATAGGGCAAGGCGCCCAGCAGGGCCGTCATCATGGCGACCTTGAGCGGCACAAAGAATGGGGTGACCACTTCGGTGGCAATCATGTGGCTGCCATGAGGCAACTTGGACAACATGGGCTTGGCCAGCAAGGCGTAGAGCTTGTTGGCAAACGGAAACAGGCAAAAAAACAGGACAGCCCAGGCAATCACAGCGCGCAGAAGGCGATCGCGTAGTTCCAGCAAATGGGCGATAAAGGTTGGTGCTGAATCCATCGCTCAGGATGCCTTGTGTTCCGGGCCCACAGGCTCGCTGGATGGGACTGCAGTACTGGCGGGTGCGTTCGGGTCGGCCGTGATCTCGTCGGTGACCGCCTGCACAGCCTTATGCATATCGCCGGCCTCCTGCTTGATCTGCTGCGAAGTTTCCTCCGCGATGATTTCGTATTTCTGGACCGAATCCTTCATCGACTGCTGTGCGGCGCGCAATTCTTCCAGGTGCATTTCACGATTGATATCGGCCTTGATCTGCGCCGCATAGCGATTGAGCCGGCCAATCCAGGCGCCTGCCGTCCGTGCCACTTTGGGCAAACGTTCCGGCCCGATGACAATCAACGCGACAACGCCGATCAGCAGGAGTTCGGAGAATCCGATGCCAAACATCAGGTGGGTGGAGGCTTAATGGTTCGCGGTCAGGGTCGGGGCATGCCTACCGCAACAGGCATGAAGGCGATGCCCCGCTCGGGCTCAGCTGTGCTGCTTCTCCCGAACTTCACCCTCGATGGTGCTGCCTGAGGCCGCTTCCTGTTTGGGCAATTCGGTCGGTTTGTTCTGCTCTTCCTTCATGGAGTCCTTGAACCCCTTCACTGCACCACCCAGGTCAGAGCCAATATTACGCAGCTTCTTGGTGCCAAAAATCAGCAGCACAATCAGCAGGATCAACAACAAGTGCGATGGTGCGAATAAATCACCCATTTCTGTCTCCTCGTTTCAATGCGTTAAACATGCTGAAGCTTACCACCGCCCAGCACATGGACATGCAGGTGCATGACCACTTGACCGCCCCCAACACCCGTGTTGATCACGGTTTTGAAACCGTCGGACAAATCCTGCTCGCGGGCCAGCTTCGGCGCCAGCAGGAGTATCTTGCCCAGGACAGCCCGGTGTGACTCGTCGCATGAATCCAGGCTGCTCACGTGCCGTTTGGGGATGATCATGAAGTGAACCGGTGCAGCCGGGTGGATGTCATGGAAGGCCAGGACCTCATCATCCTCGTATATCTTCCTCGACGGAATCTCGCCCGCCACAATCTTGCAGAATAGGCATTCGGTCATGGATTCTCCTTGCGGCCCGCCTTCTCGACCAGGCCGGACAAGCCTTCGCGACGGGCCAGTTCGTTGAGCACATCCTCTGGGCGGATGCCTTGCTGGGCCAGCAGGATCAGGGAATGGAACCAGAGATCGGCGGTTTCATAAATGATCTTGTCCCGTTCCCCATCCTTGGCCGCCATTATGGTCTCGGCCGCCTCTTCCGCCACCTTTTTCAGAATGGCATCCAGTCCCTTGAGATAGAGCTTGGCCACGTATGAAGTCTGGGGATCAGCCTGCTTGCGTGCCTCCAGGGTATCCGCCAGGCGGGAGAGGATGTCGTTGCTCATTTCTTGTAAATCTCGTGCGGGTCTTTCAGCACCGGCTCGACGGCCTGCCACTGATCGCCTTCCAGCTTCTGGAAGAAACAACTCTTCCGCCCGGTATGGCAGGCGATGCCGCCGACCTGCTCGACCTTGAGCAGGATCACATCCTCGTCGCAGTCGGTGCGTATCTCCAGCACCTTCTGGATATGGCCGGACTCCTCGCCCTTGTGCCAGAGCTTCTTGCGGGATCGGGACCAATAAACCGCCTCGCCAAGATCGGAGGTCTTCTTGAGCGCATCGCGGTTCATCCAGGCAACCATGAGGATCTGGCCATTGCTTGCATCCTGGGCGATGGCCGGCACCAGGCCATCCTCGGACCAGTTGATCTTGTTCAGCCAGGCCTCGCTCACAGGCGCACCTCGATGCCCTGTTCGGCCATGGCACGCTTCGCCTGCTCCACGGTGTATTCGCCGAAATGAAAGATGCTGGCGGCCAGCACGGCATCCGCGCCGCCCTTGACGACCCCGTCGGCCAGATGCTGCAGATTGCCGACACCACCGCTGGCAATGATCGGAATATCGAGCGCATCGGAAAAGGCGCGGGTCAGGTTGAGGTCAAAGCCGATCTTGGCGCCGTCACGGTCCATGCTGGTGAGCAGGATTTCACCCGCGCCCAGTTCCTGCATTTTGCGGCCCCATTCCACGGCATCCAGCCCAGTCGCCTTGCGCCCGCCATGGGTGAAAACTTCCCACTTCGGATTCGCGCCCCAGACGGTCTGCTTGGCATCGATGGCCACCACGATGCACTGCGAGCCGAAGCGATCCGAACAATCCTTGACCAGTTGCGGATTGGTCACGGCCGAAGTGTTGATGGAAACCTTGTCGGCACCGGCATTCAGGAGGCGCAGAACGTCACCAGGCTGCCGCACGCCGCCGCCCACCGTCAGGGGGATGAAGACCTGAGCCGCCACGTCTTCAATGATGTGCAGGATCAGGTCCCGATCGTCGGAACTGGCCGTGATATCGAGAAAGGTCAACTCGTCGGCGCCCTGCTCATCATAGCGACGGGCAATCTCGACCGGGTCGCCGGCATCGCGCAGGTTGACGAAATTGACCCCTTTCACCACCCGACCGGCGGTGACATCAAGACAGGGGATGATGCGCTTGGCCAGCCCCATCAGGGTTTGCCGAGCTCGTCGGCCAGTTTCTGTGCGGCCACGAAGTCCAGCGTGCCTTCGTAGATGGCCCGACCGGTGATGGCGCCCATGATACCCTCGCCCTCCACCGCGCACAGATTGCGGATGTCATCCAGATTGGTGATGCCGCCGCTGGCGATGACCGGAATGGTCAGGGCCTGGGCCAGCTTGACCGTGGCTTCGATGTTGACGCCGGAGAGCATGCCGTCGCGACCGATGTCGGTGTAGACCACGGCCTCGACGCCGTAACCCTCGAACCGCTTGGCCAGGTCGACCACTTCATGATGGGTGACCTTGGACCAGCCGTCGACCGCCACCATGCCATCCTTGGCGTCCAGACCAACGATGATGTGGCCGGGGAAGGCATTGCAGGCATCGTGCAGGAAACCTGGATTCTTGACCGCCGCGCTGCCAATGATCACGTAGCGGATGCCGTCGTCGAGATAGCGTTCGATGGTATCCAGATCGCGAATGCCGCCGCCCAACTGGACCGGGATTTCCTCGCCGACGGCATCAGTGATCGCCTTGATCGCCGATTCGTTGATCGGCTTGCCGGCAAAGGCGCCGTTCAGGTCAACCAGGTGCAGGCGTCGGGCGCCGCTATCCACCCACCTGCGGGCCATCGCGGCCGGGTCTTCGGAAAATATCGTGGCGCTGTCCATCTCGCCTTGGCGCAGACGGACACAGTGACCATCCTTGAGGTCGATAGCCGGGATTATGAGCATTGCTGAACTCTCGGTGATTAAGCAGGTTTACCGTTCCAGGAGACGAAGTTGGCCAGCAGGCGCAAACCCGCCGACGCACTTTTTTCAGGGTGAAACTGTACCGCGAAAACATTGTCGCGCGCGCAGGCGCAGACAAATTCTGAGGGATAGTCGGCATAGCCAGCCGCCAGATCGGGCTGCTCCGGAACCACGAAATAACTGTGCACGAAATAGAACCGGGCGCCGTCTTCGATCCCGGTCCAAAGCGGATGCGGCCTCGGCTGGCGGACGTTGTTCCAGCCCATGTGCGGCACCTTCAGGCGATTGCCCTTGGCATCTACCATCTTGTCCTGGGCAAAGCGTCTGACCTGGCCGCGGAAGATGCCGAGACAAGGCGTGTCGCCTTCATCGCTGTGGTCGAACAGCACCTGGAGGCCCATGCAGATACCCAGAAAAGGCTTCTCCCGGGCGGAGCGGATAATCACCTCGCGCAAGCCGCGAGCATCGATTTCGCGCATGCAGTCGGGTGCGGCGCCCTGACCAGGGAAGACCACCCGGCCTGCATCCAGGATGGTCTGTGCATCGCCAGTCACCACAACGGTAGCGTCACTGGCGACATGCTCCAGCGCCTTGGCCACCGAATGCAGATTGCCCATGCCGTAATCGACCACGGCGATATCGACCGCCATTACAGGGCGCCCTTGGTGGAAGGCAGGATGTCGCCCATGCGCGGATCGAACTCCAGCGCCATGCGCAAGGCTCGACCGAAGGCCTTGAACACCGTCTCGGCCTGGTGGTGGGCATTGATGCCGCGCAGTCCGTCGATGTGCAGGGTGGCCCCGGCATGATTGACAAAGCCCTGGAAGAATTCCCGGAACAGGTCGACATCGAACTCGCCAATGCGGGCGCGGGTGAAATCGAGGTGGTATTCGAGACCGGGACGGCCGGACAGGTCGATCACGACCCGGGACAAGGCCTCGTCCAGCGGCACATAGGCATGGCCGTAGCGACGAATGCCCTTCTTGTCGCCCAGGGCCTTGGCAAAGGCCTGGCCCAGGGTAATCCCGATGTCCTCGACCGTGTGATGATCGTCGATATGACGGTCGCCCTCGGCCCGGATTTCAAGGTCGATCAGGCCATGCCGCGCCACCTGGTCCAGCATGTGGTCGAGAAAACCGACGCCGGTCTGGAGTTTGGAAACGCCCGTGCCATCCAGGTCGAGATTGACGATGATTCGGGTTTCGAGGGTATCGCGGGAGACTTCGGATTTCCGCATGGGAGTCAGCTTGTATGTAATGCAAACGGGCTATTGTGACGGTCATGATACCATTCCCTCGCCGCTTTGTTTCTACTCTGACTATCTACCATGAGCCGTTTCTGGAGCACCCTGGTTCACGAGCTGACGCCCTACGTGCCGGGCGAACAGCCCAAGCTCGCCAACCTGATCAAACTCAACACCAACGAGAACCCCTACGGCCCATCGCCCAGAGTGCTGGAAGCCTTGCGCAACGAGGTCGGCGACAGCCTGCGCCTGTACCCGGATCCCAACGCCGACCGGCTCAAGGCGGCCATAGCCGAATTCAACGGCATTTCGCCTGACCAGGTGTTCGTCGGCAACGGTTCCGACGAGGTGCTGGCCCATGTCTTCCAGGCCCTGCTCAAGCACGACCAGCCCATCCTGTTCCCGGACATCACCTACAGTTTCTATCCGGTCTATTGCGGTTTGTACGGCGTCGCGCACGAGACCGTGCCGCTCACTGACGATTTTGCAATCGACGTGGCTGATTACGCCCGACCCAACGGCGGCATCATCTTCCCCAATCCCAACGCCCCCACCGGTCGCCAACTGCCACTGAGCGAGATCGAGCGCCTGCTGAGCGCACATCCGGATTCGGTAGTCGTTGTGGATGAGGCCTATGTTGATTTCGGCGGCGAAAGCGCGGTGTGTCTGATCGACCGCCATCCCAACCTGCTGGTGGTCCAGACCCTGTCCAAATCCCGCTCACTGGCCGGCCTGCGGGTCGGTTTCGCGATGGGTGACGCCAGCCTTATCGAAGCCCTGGAACGGGTAAAAAACAGCTTCAACTCCTATCCGCTGGACCGCTTGGCCATCGTCGGCGCCACCGCAGCCATGGAAGACCGCGCCCACTTCGATCAAACCCGGCAGGCCGTCATCCGCAGCCGTGACGGGCTGACGGTTGAATTGAAACGGCTGGGTTTCCAGGTCTTGCCCTCCACGGCCAATTTCCTTTTTGCCCGGCATAAAGACCGTGATGCCAGCGACCTGGCCTTGGCCCTGAGGGCGCGCAGCATCATCGTGCGGCATTTCAAGCTGCCCCGGATCGAGCAGTTCCTGCGCATCACGGTGGGAACCGATGCGCAGTGTCAGGCGCTGGTGGATGCACTTGGCGAACTTCTGAAACCATAAAAAAGGCCAGGAAATTCCTGGCCTGGGTCAACCGTACGACAATCCGTCACCCTTCGATTCTGTACTCCGCCGACCGGGCGTGGGCCTGCAGACCTTCGCCATAGGCCAAAGCCGCAGCAATCTCGCCCAGGGTCCTGGCACCGGCCTGGGAAACGTGGATCAGGCTGGAGCGCTTCTGGAAGTCATACACGCCCAACGGCGAGGAGAAGCGTGCGGTGCGCGAGGTGGGCAGCACGTGGTTGGGGCCGGCGCAGTAGTCGCCCAGCGCCTCGCAGGTATTGCGGCCCATGAAGATGGCACCGGCGTGGCGGATCCTGGGCAGCATGGCATCCGGGTCTTCGACCGACAATTCCAGGTGCTCAGGCGCGATGACGTTGGCGATCTCGGCGGCTTCATCGAGGTCACGACACTTGATCAGACCACCACGATTGGTGATGGAGGTGTTGATCACGTCGATGCGCGGCATGGTCGGCATCAGTTTGGCGATGCTGGCCTGGACCGCGTCCAGGAAGGCCGCGTCGGGCGAGATCAGGATGGACTGGGCCAGCTCGTCATGCTCGGCCTGGGAGAACAGGTCCATGGCGATCCAGTCCGGGTTGGTCTTGCCGTCGCAGATGATCAGGATCTCGGATGGTCCGGCGATCATGTCGATGCCGACGATGCCGAATACCCGGCGCTTGGCTTCGGCCACATAGGCGTTGCCCGGGCCGACGATCTTGTCGACCTGGGGCACGGTATCAGTGCCATAGGCCAGCGCGCCAACCGCCTGCGCGCCGCCGATGGTGAACACCCGGTCGACGCCGGACACCGCTGCCGCGGCGAGCACCAGTTCGTTCAGCACGCCGTCCGGGGTCGGCACCACCATGACCAGTTCCTTCACGCCGGCCACCTTGGCCGGCACCGCGTTCATCAACACCGACGAAGGATAGGCCGCCTTGCCGCCGGGCACATAGAGGCCAACCCGGTCCAGCGCCGTGACCTGCTGGCCCAGCACCGTGCCGTCAGCCTCGGTGTAGGTCCAGGAAGACATGAGCTGTTTTTCGTGATAGATGCGCACCCGTTCGGCCGCTGCGCGCAGGGCCCTTTCCAGTTGCAGCGGCAATCCTTCGAGCGCCGTCGCAAGACGCGCTTTGGGCAGTTCCAGCGCGGCCATGCTGTCGGCCTTGAGCCGGTCGAATCGGGCGGTATATTCCAGCACGGCGGCGTCACCGCGGGTGCGCACGCCGGTCAGGATTTCATCGACCGCATTGGACACGTTCTTGTCGGTCTCGGACGAAAAACTGAGTAGCTGTTTGAGGGCAGACTGGAAGTCTGGCTGACTGGAATCGAGGCGGGTTATGGTCATGATGGAGCCGGATGCAATATCTAAAGAAGCATTATAGACCTGACGATCAAGCCGCCGCAGCCTTGCGGAAGGTCTCGATGATCGGCTGAATCAGGTCGTGTTTCAGCTTCATGGCCGCCTGATTCACCACCAGACGTGAGCTGATCTGCATGATCTCTTCCACCGCGACCAGGTTGTTGGCCTTGAGCGTGCCGCCGGTGGAAACCAGATCGACGATCACATCAGACAGGCCGACCAGCGGCGCCAGCTCCATCGAGCCGTAGAGCTTGATCAGGTCGATGTGCACGCCCTTGGCCGCGAAGTGCAGCCGGGCGGTCTGGGTATATTTGGTCGCCACCCGCAACCGGGCGCCACGTTGCACCGCCGCTGCATAGTCGAAGCCGACCGGCGTGGCCACCATCATCCGACACTTGGCGATATTCAGATCGACCGGCTGGTACAAGCCTTCCCCGCCGTGTTCAACCAGCACATCCTTACCCGCAATACCAAGATCGGCCGCGCCATGCTGGACATAGGTCGGCACGTCGGACGCCCGGACGATGATCAGCTGGACATCGGGACGGTTGGTACCGATGATCAACTTGCGCGAGGACTCCGGATTCTCGTTCGGGTTGATTCCCGCCGCTGCCAGCAAAGGCAGGGTTTCTTCGAAGATGCGGCCCTTGGACAGGGCCAGGGTTACCTGGGTCATGCGGCTTCCCTCTTGATTCTGGCGCCGAGGCCGGTCAGCTTGCGTTCGATGTGTTCGTAGCCCCGATCAAGGTGATAGATGCGCTCGATGTGCGTCTCGCCTTCGGCCACCAGTCCAGCGATGACCAGGCTGGCGGAGGCGCGCAGGTCGGTTGCCATGACGGTGGCGCCCTGAAGCTGCGGCACGCCCTTCACCACCGCGGTATTGCCGTCGATCTTGATGTCGGCGCCCAGGCGGATCAGCTCGACCGCGTGCATGAACCGGTTCTCGAAAATGGTTTCCCGGATGATCGAGGTGCCGTCGGCGACGCAGTTGATCGCCATGAACTGGGCCTGCATGTCGGTGGGGAACGCCGGATAGGGCGAAGTGCGCAGGGACACGGCGGAGAGCCGGCCCGAAGCGCGGATGATGATCGACTCGGCGCTGGGCGTCTTTTCGCTGACTATCTCGCAACCGGCATCCATCAGCTTGTCGATGACAGCATCCAGATAACCGCTGGAGGTGCCGTTCAATTTGACTTCGCCACCAGCGGCGGCCACGGCGCAGAGGAAGGTGCCGGTCTCGATCCGGTCCGGCATGATGCGGTGATGCGCGCCATGCAACCGGTCCACGCCCTGGATGCGGATCACGTCGGTGCCGGCACCGGAAATACGCGCGCCCATGGCGATCAGGCACTGGGCCAGATCGACCACTTCCGGTTCGCGTGCAGCGTTCTCGATCACCGTTTCGCCTTCGGCCAGACAGGCGGCCATCATCAGGTTCTCGGTCCCGGTCACGGTAACCATGTCGGTAAACAGCCGGGCGCCCTTCAGCCGGCCGACTTTGGCATGGACATAACCATGCTCGACCGAAACCTCAGCCCCCATGGCCTGCAAACCCTTGATGTGCTGATCCACGGGCCGGGCGCCGATGGCGCAGCCGCCGGGCAGCGACACCCGCGCCTCGCTGCAGCGGCCGACCAGCGGTCCGAGCACCAGAATGGAGGCCCGCATGGTCTTGACCATTTCGTAGGGGGCCACCGGATTGTTCAGTCCCGAAGCATCGAGCGTGACATTGGCGCCGTCGCGGCTGACTTTGACCCCCATCTGCCCCAGCAACTTGAGCATCGTGGCAATGTCGTTGAGGTCCGGCACATTGCTCAGTTGCAGCGGTTCGGCCGTCAGCAGTGCAGCACAGAGTATGGGCAGGGCGGCATTTTTCGCGCCGGAGACGGTGACTTCGCCGGACAGCTTCTGTCCGCCCTGGATGACCAGCTTATCCATTTTCGGCCCGCCACTCTTCGGGGGTCAGGGTGCGCATGGATAGGGCGTGGATGTCGTTGTGCATCCGCTCGCCCAAGGCCCGGTAGACCAGTTGGTGCTGGGCGACCCGCATCAGGTCACGGAATTTTGCGCTGACGATGACGGCGCTGAAATGCTGGCCGTCATCGCCCTCTACCCGGATGAAGTCACAGGGCAAGGCCGCCCGGATCCAGGTCTCGATTTGCTGGGAAGTGATCATGTTGTTCTGCTTGAAAAATCAACTGCGCAGTTTATAGCCGCTACGGATAAGCTGCAAAGGAATCCAGGACAGGACCAGCGCCACAGGAAGGACAACCGCCAGTGATAACCAGGGATCGACGTCGGAGACGCCATGAAAACCATAGCGAAAACCATCAATCATGAAAAACACCGGGTTGTAGTGTGAAACAGCTTGCCAGAAGGGTGGTAGCGCATGGATCGAATAGAACACCCCGGATAGGAAAGTCAGCGGCATGATGATGAAATTCTGAACCCCCGCGATGTGATCGTATTTATCGGCCCAGATGCCGGCAACGATGCCTAGCGCAGAAAACGCCGTGCCCGCCAACAGGGCAAAGACCAGGACCCAGACCGGGTGCGCAATATCGAGTTTGGTAAACAGCAACCCGACCAGGAGCACGCCCAAGCCGACCACCAGTCCGCGCACGATGGAGGCAATCAGATAGGCCGCGAAAAACTCGAAATTGGAGATCGGCGGCAGCAGGACGAACACGATGTTGCCGTTTTGCTTGGACTGGATCAGGCTGGAGGAGCCATTGGCGAAGGCATTCTGGAGTAGCGACATCATGATCAGGCCGGGCATCAGGAAGGCGGTATAGCTGACCCCGGGATAGACCTGGACATGCTCCTTCAACACGCTGGCGAAGATCAGCAGATACAGCAACGCGGTCAGCACCGGCGCCATCACGGTCTGCAGCAGCACCTTCCAGAAACGCAGGATTTCCTTGTACAGCAGGGTCTGAAAACCGTACATGTCGCCTAGCCCCCCTGCCCTGTCAGCTTGAGGAAGACATCCTCCAGGTCCGCCTGGAGGAGCTGCATTTCCTCGATCCGGATGCCGGCCTGACGCAACTCGGCCAATGTACCTTCCAGTTGGCCATATTCCGGCAGCGACAAGACGAATCGATCACCACGCTGTTCAAGCAGCCGGCCCGACAGGGACCCGGGCAAGTGAGCCGGGTTCAGCCTCAGTTCCAGGCGCCGATCCTGATCGGCATGGAGCAGGTTGGCCGTGCGATCCAGGGCCACCACACGCCCTTCCTTGAGCATGGCCACGCGCTCGCACAGGGTTTCTGCCTCGTCCAGATAATGCGTGGTCAGCAGGATGGTATGACCCTCGCGGTTGAGCCGCCGAATGAATGCCCAGAGGGATTGCCGCAGCCCCACATCGACGCCCGCCGTAGGCTCGTCAAGCACGATGACCGGCGGCTTGTGGACCAGGGCCTGGGCGACCAGCAGACGCCGCTTCATGCCGCCGGACAGGGTCCGGGTATAGGTGTGCGCCTTATCGGTCAGGCCCAGGTTTTCGAGCAGTTCGTCGACCCAGGCGTCGTTGCGGCGCAGGCCGAAGTAACCGGACTGGAATTGCAGCATTTCCCGGACCGTGAAGAAGGCATCGTAGACCAGCTCCTGCGGGACCACGCCGAGACTGCGCCTGGCATCCCGGTATTGCCGGGCCACATCGAAGCCCATGACTTCGGCCGTTCCGCCGGTGGGCCTGGCCAGACCAGCCAGCAGGCTGATCAAGGTGGTCTTGCCCGCGCCATTGGGGCCGAGCAAGGCAAAGAACTCGCCCTGTTCCACGTCCAGGTCAACGCCGCGCAGGGCATGAACGCCGCGATAGCGCTTGTCCAAAGCGCGCAGACGGATTGCAGGGACCATCAGGCGAGGTTGACCAGTTCGGCCACGCCGTAGAGCTTGGCCAGACTCAGCAGACTTGCAGGGGTATTTCTGAATTCGAGGCTGCGGCCCTGAGCCAGCGCCGAGCGGCGCCAGTTCATGAACAGGCTGAGCGCAGCCGAATCGACCTTTCCCAGGCCGGACAGATCGAACTGGGTCACGCCCTCGGCCAGCAGCTGTTCGCCTTCCGCCCTGACCCGCATCGCCTGCTCCAGCGTCAGGTCACCTTCTGGATAGGCGACGCCCATTTCAGCCCGCATGGTTATTAATTGCTCAGCTGCTTGTTCCGCCGCACCATGGCCTGGATCAGGCCGTCGATGCCTGACCGGCGCACCTCGGAATTGAACCCGCTGCGGTTGGTGGTCACCAGGCTGACGCTATCGACCAGAACGTCATAGACCTTCCAGGTGGAGTCCATCTTTTCCATCCGGTAATCGATCGAAATCGGAGGCGAACCCGGCCGGGTGACAACGGTATTGACGATGACATCGGTATCGCCAGGCGACATCCTCAAGGGCTGAAATTCGATCTTGTAATCGGAGACGCTGGAAATGGAGGCAGCATAGGTGTGCACCAGCATGGTCTGGAACTCCTTGACCAGTTGTGCCTGCTGATCAGGCGTTGCCAGATTCCAGTTACGCGCCACCGCCAGCTTGGTCATCTTCTGAAAATCGAAATGCGGCAGGATTTTGGTTTGCACCAGGGCATCGACCTTCTGGGACTGGCCCCTCTTGATATCCGGATCCTGCTTGACGATGCGAACCACCTCGTTGGTGGTATTGCGGGCCAGCACATCAGGCGCGATTTCAGCACGGGCTGACATTGATAATGACAATGCCAGACAAACTGACAGATAAATCCAGATTCGTTTCATGTTCATGCCACCTTTAATGGGTTTCAGTTGCAGTAATGTTGGGGTTGCCAGCGCAAGCGTCAAGATGCCATTCCTACTTGGCCGGTGTGGTCGACTTGTTGCCATCACCGGTTTTGCCATAGAGGAACTGGCCGATCAGGTTTTCAAGCACCACGGCGCCCTGAGTGATCTTCAGGGTGTCGCCCTGGGCCAGCATCTTTTCTTCGGCGCCGGCTTCCAAGGCCACGTATTGTTCGCCAAGCAGGCCGGAGGTCATGATTGCCGCGCTACTGTCGGTCGGGAATTTATAGGCGGAATTGATGTTCAGCACCACCTCGGCCTCGTAGTTCTTGGTGCTGAACCGGATCTGCCCAACCCGGCCCACGACCACGCCCGCGCTTTTTACCGGGGCACGTACTTTCAGTCCGCCGATATTGTCGAATCGGGCGGTCACTGAATAGGTCTTGCTGGCATCGAAAGACCCGATATTGCCCACCTTCAGCGCCAGGAACACCAGCGCGCCGATGCCCGCCAACACAAATAAACCAACCCACAAATCCAGGGTAGTCCGCCCCATTTTCAAACTCCACGGAACATGAATGCTGTCAACACGAAATCCAGGGCCAGGATGGCCAGACTGGATGTCACCACGGTTCGGGTCGTCGCCCTCGATACACCTTCCGCTGTAGGCGGGGCATCATAGCCTTCGAACAGGGCAATGACTGTCACCGCTACACCGAATACCACGCTCTTGATCACCCCGTTCAGGATGTCTTCGCGAAAGTCGACCGCCGCCTGCATCTGCGACCAGAAGGAACCATCGTCTACGCCGATCAGGACGACCCCGACCAGATAGCCGCCAAAGATACCCATGGCAGAGAACATCGCTGCAAGCAGGGGCATGGAAATGACGGCACCCCAGAACCGGGGGGCCACCACGCGGGCGATCGGGTCCACCGCCATCATCTCCATCGCCGCGATCTGCTCCGTGGCCTTCATCAGACCGATCTCGGCCGTGATCGCCGATCCGGCCCGGCTGGCGAACAGCAGCGCCGCCACGACTGGTCCCAGTTCCCGTACCAGGGACAAGGCAACCAGGATGCCCAGGGCCTCCTCGGAGCCATAGGTCTGCAGGGTTTCATAGCCCTGCAAGCCGAGCACCATGCCGACAAACAGACCAGACACCACAATGATGATGAGCGACAGGACGCCGGCGGAAAAAATCTCGCGCATCACCAGTTGCGGGCGGCGCAGACAGATTCCGGAGTGCAGCAAGGTCAACCCGAAAAACCGGACCGCCACCCCCATGCGCCAGACGCCATCGATGGTCCGCCGGCCAAGACTGCGCACACTGTCAAGCATGAGCCAACCCCAAGTCTGCGGCGTAGGATTCAGCCGGGTAGTGGAAAGGCACCGGACCATCCTCCTCGCCATGGACGAACTGATGCACGAAGGGCAGGCCTGAGGCCTTGATCTCGGCCGGCGTGCCCTGTGCTTCGACCACGCCTTCGGAGAGGAAATAAACGTAATCGACCATCCTGAGCGACTCCTGGACATCATGGGTCACCACGATGGAGGTCAGGCCGAGGGTATCGGTCAGGCGCCGGATCAGGTTGCCGGTCACGCCGAGCGAAATCGGATCGAGCCCGGCGAATGGCTCGTCATACAGGATCAACGCCGGGTCGAGCGCAATGGCGCGCGCCAGGGCGACCCGCCGGGCCATGCCACCGGACAGTTCGGAGGGCATCAGATCCTGGGCGCCACGCAAACCGACGGCGTTGAGTTTCATCAGGACCAGGTCGCGGATCATGGACTCGGGCAGGTCGGTGTGCTCGCGCAACTGGAAGGCCACATTGTCGAACACCGAGATATCGGTAAACAACGCGCCAAACTGGAACAGCATGCCCATGCGGCGGCGCAAACGGTACAACTCATCCTGATCCAGTCCGTTCATCTCGACCCCGTCGACCCTCACGCTGCCGCGGGTCGCCCTGACCGCGCCGCCGATGACCCGGAACAGTGTGGTCTTGCCGCAGCCGGAATTGCCCATGATGGCCACCACCTGGCCGCGGCGCGCGGTCAGGTCGATGCCCTTGAGGACCGGACGGCTGCCATAACCAAAATGCAGGCCGCGGATTTCGACTAGATTGTCATGCATGGGGAATAGGGGTTGTTATTGTGCTTTCTGGCGGGCATTTTAACCGAGGGAAGACCTGAATCACAGGCCAAGCAATTGAACTAGGTTGTTGACCTGTTCCAGACGATCAAGGTTCCCGTCTCGGCTGATCAGGTAACCATCCCCTGGCAAATCTGTGCGTTGTCGAAGGTCGGTTGCCAGGCTGCGCAGATCCGTCGTTGCATCGAACCAGAGCAAGGCCGGATCTTCGGCTGCACAGACCAGGCCCAGCCTCGGCTGAAAGACAGCCTGCAACGCGGCGTCACCCGCTGCCGGGCTGCCCGGCGATTGCAATACGAACCTGAACCACTCGGGGCTTTCCGCCACCCAGCGTTTGGCCTGATCCGGAGTCAAGCCGGACCACAGGCCGTAGCTCAGCCAGGTACACGGATATTGGGTGCAGTAGTAGGCCAGCCGCCACTCATCCGGCAATCCTGAAGGGTAGAACGTACCCAGCCATTCCGGCCGGTCCCAATCGGCGACACCCAGAAAAACGTGTCGGGACATGTCACTCGCGCCGCCAGAGCGTCCCTTGCGGCCCATCCTCCAGAACAATGCCGGCCGCCTTCAGTTCATCACGGATCGCATCCGATCGCTTGAAGTCCCTGGCCTTGCGTGCCGTCAAACGCTCCTCGATCAGGCCCTCGATACGCTCGGCGGCATAGCCGCCCACCTCGCCACCCGATTTGAGATAGGCGTCGGGATCGCGTTGCAGCAGCCCCAGTACGCCGGCCAGCTGTTTCAGCCTTCCGGCAAGTTCAGCCGTACCCGCCCGATTCAGTTCGGCAGCCAGTTCAAACAATACGGCGAGCGCTTCCGGAGTATTGAAATCGTCGTCCATCGCCGCCTTGAACCGCACCGCGTGGGGCTCGTTCCAGTCGATCTTGAACTCGGCGGCATCGATGCCGCGCAAGGCGGTGTAAAGCCGGGTCAGGGCCGCCCTGGCATCATCCAGATGCTGATCGGAATAATTCAGCGGACTGCGGTAATGGGCGCGCAGGATGAAGAAGCGCACCACCTCGGCGTCGTACTTCTCCAGCACCTCGCGGATGGTGAAGAAATTGCCCAGCGACTTCGACATCTTCTCGTCGTCGACCCGGACGAAGCCGTTGTGCAGCCAGTAATTGACGAATTTGCAGTGATGCGCGCCTTCCGACTGGGCGATCTCGTTCTCGTGATGCGGAAATTGCAGGTCCTGGCCGCCGCCGTGGATGTCGAAATGCTTGCCGAGCAGGTCCGAGCCCATGGCCGAGCACTCGATATGCCAGCCTGGGCGACCCGCACCCCAGGGCGAGGGCCAGTTCGGCTCGTCCGGCTTGGCCGATTTCCACAGGGCAAAGTCCATGGGATCGCGCTTGTTCGGGTCGATCTCGACCCGCTCGCCGGCACGCAGGTCTTCCAGCGACTTGCCTGACAACCGGCCATAGGTCGGAAACGACTGCACCGCGTAATAGACGTCGCCATTGGCGGCGGCATAGGCATGGCCGTTGTCGATCAGGATCTGGATCATGCTCAGCATCTTGCCCACGTAATCGGTCGCGCGCGGCTCATGGTCGGGCGGTAGCACGCCCAGGGCCTTGCTGTCATCATGCATGGCGTCGATGAAACGCTGGGTCAGCTGCGTGAACGGTTCGCCATTCTCCAGCGCACGCCTGATGATCTTGTCGTCGATGTCGGTAATATTGCGGACATAATTGACTTCGTAGCCGGATGCTCTCAGCCAGCGGGTGATCATGTCGAACACCACCAGCACCCGGGCATGGCCCAAGTGGCAATAGTCGTATACCGTCATGCCGCAGACGTACATCCGCACCTTGCCCGGCTCGATAGGCACGAATTCCTGTTTGTCACGGGCGAGAGAGTTGTAAAGTTTGAGCATGGCGACAGCGATGACAATGATCGAAAGACGTGAATTTTAACGGAAGCCGGCCACAAGGCCGCCCAGAAAACAGCATCCCCATGAGCTCCACCCACATCCCGTCCAGCGCAGCGCTGGCCAAGTTGCGCAGCATCTTCGGCTTCGACAGCTTCCGAAGCGACCAGGAAACCATCGTCCAGCATCTCTGCGCCGGCAACGACGCCCTGGTCCTGATGCCCACCGGCGGCGGCAAGTCGCTGTGTTTTCAGATTCCTGCGCTGCTCCGGCCTGGTGTCGCCGTGGTGGTCTCGCCCTTGATCGCCTTGATGCAGGACCAGGTCGACGCCCTGCGCCTGAATGGGGTCGCGGCGGCGTTTCTCAACTCCAGCCTGGACTGGCGCGCGGCCCAGGAGATCGAACAGGCTGCCCGCAATGGCGAATTGAAGCTGCTCTACGTCGCGCCGGAACGCCTGTCGACCGAACGCTTCATGACCCTGCTCGACGACCTTTCCACGGGCCCGGGCCTGGCCTTGTTTGCCATTGACGAAGCCCACTGCGTATCGCAATGGGGTCACGACTTCCGGCCGGAATACCTGCAGCTGTCGCAACTGCACGAACGCCATCCCAATGTGCCGCGCGTCGCCCTGACCGCAACCGCGGACGTTGCCACCCGCGAGGAAATTGCGCAACGCCTGGGTCTGGTCGGCGCCCGCGTCTTCCTGTCCAGTTTCGACCGGCCCAACATCCGCTACACCGTGGTCGAGAAGGACAACCCGCGCCGGCAGCTGCTGCGTTTCCTGGTCGACCACAGGCGCGAAGCCGGCATCGTCTACTGCCTGTCGCGCAAGAAGGTCGAGGAAACCGCCGAATGGCTGCGACGGGAAGGCTATGCCGCCCTGCCCTACCACGCCGGACTGGACAGCGCATTGCGCAGCGAACATCAGCGCCGATTCCAGCGAGAGGAAGGCGTGGTCATGGTCGCCACCATCGCCTTCGGCATGGGTATCGACAAACCGGACGTGCGTTTTGTCGCCCACCTCGACCTGCCCAAGAGCATCGAGGCCTATTACCAGGAAACGGGCCGCGCCGGCCGTGACGGCGAACCGGCCGAGGCCTGGATGGCCTACGGCCTGCAGGACATCGCCCTGCAACGCGCCCGCATCGACGAATCCGAGGCGCCGCCGGAGCGCAAGCGACTGGAAACCCAAAAACTCAACGCCCTGCTTGCCTATTGCGAGGCGCCACGCTGTCGGCGGACAGTGCTGCTGGACTATTTTGGCGAAGCCAGCCAGCCCTGCGGTAACTGCGACGTCTGCCTCGACCCGCCCGACCTGTTTGACGGCACCATCGCGGCGCAAAAGGCGCTATCCGCCGCCTGGCGGACTGGCCAGCGCTTCGGTGCCGGCCACCTGATCGACATCGTGCTAGGGAAAGCAACCGACAAGGTGAAGAGTTTCGGCCATGACCGGCTGCCCACCTTCGGCGTCGGCAATGATCTGGACGAGCACACTTGGCGCGGCATCCTGCGCCAACTCGTCGCCGCCGGCCTGCTCCATCCCGACCTGACCGAATACGGCGCACTCAAGCTGACCGAAGCCGCCCGACCCGTTTTGAAAGGCGGACAGACAGTCCAATTGCGCCGAACCAGAAAACCGGCGCCCGACAAGAAGGCCAGCCGCTCGGACGCCGCGCTGGAAGGTCTATCGGCCAAAGACCAGGCCTTGTTCGAGGCCTTGCGCGAATGGCGACTGGACAAGGCAAGGGAACAGGGCGTGCCCGCGTACGTCATCCTCCATGACCGCACCCTGCGCCTGCTCGCCGCCCTGCGCCCCGAAGACGACCATGGCTTGGCCGACATTTCAGGCCTGGGCCAGGCGAAACGGGAACGCTATGGCGACGAGCTGCTGGAACTCATTGCCGAATTCGTCGAATAGACAAAAAACCGTTTCACCTATCTCGAATGGCATACGGCGTTATGGCCAATGAGATATTCAGCTCTCAGTCAGAAAGACCTATGGTGTTAGTACATTTGTAAGGAGTTCACCATGAGTCCGAGATATTTTGGCGACTACGCAGCCAGTCTCATCAAGTGGATGGAAAACACCCTTCAGGGCCGATTCAACCATGGCGAAGTAGAAGCTTGCGTTGCTTTCGACAGCCTTGCCGGTCCAGGCTTTGTAGCCCAGCACGGTCCTTGTGGCCGAAACTGTAACCATCAGGCCGAACTGGCCAGAATCATGATCCTGCGCGAAAACCTGCACAGTCTGTCAAGACAGGCTGAGGACAGCCTGGCCGCCAACGATCAGGAAACCAACCGACTTATTCTGCAGAAGCTCTCGACAAATGTTCAGGCCATGCTGATGACCATGAACGATATGGCCAAGTGTTGCCATGTCTGCCCTGATTCAGCGTTACCCAAGCCACCTAAAGAAGTTCACTAGCCCAGGCCGCTTTAGGCGCCCTGCTCCTTGGACCAGGAATCCTTCAATGTCACCGTGCGGTTGAACACCAGCCGCTCTCCCGGCCTGTGATCAAAACGATCGGTACAGAAATAGCCAATGCGCTCGAACTGGTAGCGCGTTTCCGGAGCCGCCTCCTGTACAGCTGACTCAACCCAGCCCTGCACGGCCGACAGTGAATCGGGATTGATGAACTCCAGAAAATCCCTGTCCTTGTGGCCATCGGGCTCCGGATCGGTAAACAGCCGGTCGTAGAGACGAATCTCGGCAGGCAGGGCATGCCGGGCGGAAACCCAGTGAATGACCCCTTTCACCTTGCGCCCGACCGGATTTTTGCCCAGGGTGTCGTGATCGATGGAGCAACGCAGCTCGGTAACCCTGCCGTCGGAATCCTTGACCACTTCATTGCATTTGATGACATAGGAATAGCGCAGCCGCACCTCGCCGCCAGGCGTCAGCCGCTGCCAGCCGGCGGGCGGATTTTCACTGAAGTCGTCCTGTTCAACCCAGATTTCCTCGGCAATCGGCACTTCGCGCTCGCCGAATTCGGGGTGGTTTGGGTGAAAGCCGGCAGCCCGGCTACCGGTAATACCATCCTGATAGTTGGTCAGCACCACCTTGAGCGGATGGACGACCGCCATGATCCGGGGCACCTTGGATTCCAGGTCCTCGCGGATGGCCCCTTCCAGCACCGCCATGTCGACGCTGTTTTCCGACTTCGAAATGCCGATGCGCCGGGCAAACTCACGGATACCTTCGGGCGTATAGCCTCGCCGGCGCATGCCATGGATGGTTGGCATGCGGGGATCGTCCCATCCGTGGACCAGACCCTGAGTCACCAACTGGTTCAGCTTGCGCTTGCTGGTCACGGTGTAGTGCAGCTCCAAACGGGAAAACTCGATCTGCTGCGGATGGCTGGGCACCGCAAGCTGGTCGAGAACCCAGTCGTAAAGGGGCCGATGGTCCTCGAACTCCAGGGTGCAGAGCGAGTGGGTGATCATTTCCAGTGCATCGGAAATGCAATGGGTGTAGTCATACATCGGGTAGATGCACCAGGCGTCGCCAGTCCGGATGTGATGCGCGCGCTTGACCCGGTAGATCACCGGGTCACGCAGGTTGATATTGGGGCTGGCCATGTCGATCTTGACCCGCAGGGTCTTGCTGCCGTCAGGAAATTCGCCAGCCTTCATGCGCCGGAACAGGTCCAGGTTTTCCTCAATCGAGCGGTCACGGTAAGGGCTGTTGCGGCCTTTCTCGGTCAACGTGCCGCGATAAACACGCATTTCATCCGGCGTCAGGTCACAGACGAAGGCCTTGCCCTGCCGGATCAGTTCCTCGGCATAGTCGTACAGCGACTGAAAGTAATCCGACGCCCAGCGCACCGGGCCGTTCCATTCGAAACCCAACCAGCGCACGTCCTCCTGAATCGAAAGGGCAAATTCCTCGGATTCCTTCTCCGGATTGGTATCGTCGAATCGTAGATTGCAGGTGCCCCGATAATCCTGGGCCAGGCCAAAATTCAGGCAGATCGATTTGGCATGGCCGACATGCAGGTAGCCGTTCGGCTCCGGCGGAAAGCGCGTTGCTATGCCAGTGTGCTTTCCGCTGGCCAGGTCGGCGTCAATGATGGTACGAATGAAATGCTGAATCGGCGTGGTGTCGCTCATGTTTATTTGATATATAGGATGGGGTTAGGTCCGGTGGTGATAAAACGACTCCGGACTGTTAGAATTCGCGTGTCAATACACCCAATAAATGACCTGAAAAGTATAGCACCAATGGCCATCAACCGATTCGCACTTGCCCTACTCGTCAGTCTGATGTCGAGCCTCGCCCTGTCAGCATCAACGCCCTTGCAGGACGCGTCGCAACTTTTCCATCAAGGACGAAAAGCCCAAGCCCTGGAAAAGGTGAATGCCTATCTGGCCGGTAACGCCAAGGATCCCCAGGCCCGATTCCTGAAAGGTCTGATCCTGGCCGAGATGAATCGTACTCCGGAGGCCATCAAGACCTTCACCGAATTATCCGACGACTACCCTGAACTGCCTGAACCGTATAACAACCTGGCCGTGCTCTATGCCTCCCAAGGGCAATACGAACAGGCAAAGAACACGCTGGAAAAGGCAATTCGCACCAACCCCACTTATGCCACAGCGCATGAAAACCTGGGCGACATCTACGCCAAGATGGCTTCACTGACCTATGACAAGGCACTGCAGCTGGACAAATCCAACACTTCGGCCCAGATGAAGCTGTCACTGATCAACGAGATCTTCACCCCCTCCGCGCTGGAAAAGGCCAAACCGGTCAAACGCAGTCCGGTCAAGGTTGCCGCCCAGAATTCCATCCCGGAACCGGCTCCAGCACCCGTGATCAAATCCGGCGACAGCAGCAAAGCGGTCCAAGCCGACAAATCGGACGGCAGTTCCACCCAGCCTGATGATGCCGTGCAAAAGGCCATCACGGATTGGGCCACCGCCTGGAGCTCACGCAACGTAGCGAACTATCTGTCCTTCTACGCTGCCAATTTCACCCCGCCTCAGGACATGACCCGCAGCGACTGGGAAGCCTTGCGCAAACAAAGGCTGACCGCCCCCAAGTACATTCGGGTCATGGTTTCCGACTTTAAGATTCAGCGCAATGGCAACCAGGCCACAGCAACGTTCAATGAACGTTATGAATCCAACACCTTGAAGGTCAATACCGGCAAGGCACTGGTCCTGGAATTGCAGAACGGCACCTGGAAAATCGTTGCTGAAAAGTAATTTTCTTCAATATCCCATGCGGCTGGCGTTACTGCTTGTTTCCCTGGCATTGCCGCTTCTGCCGGCTCAAGCCATGGCAGAAGAAATCAACACCCTGCCAAGCGCACAGATCCGTACCGCCTCATCACCAGACAATCTGCTCGCGGCCACCCTTGAGGACATTCGCGCCAGCCGGTCCGACTCAGCCCTGAGCAACGTCAACCGGCTGATCGCGATGCGGCCAGACTTCAAGCTCGCCTATTTGATCAAGGGCGACCTATTGCTGTCCAAGACCCGTCAGTTACCGGGCTTTGGCGGCAAACCGGCCAATTCATCCAGCCCCTCCCTGGACGACCTCAAAGACGAGGCGCGCGTGCGGCTGCTTCGCTATCTGGATCAACCGGGACCGGACAAGCTCCCCGCGCAAATACTGCAGATGGCGCCCGGACAGAAATATGCACTGCTGGCCGATGCCAGCCGATCGCGCATTTATGTGTTCGAAAATGTGGGTGGCGAGCCTCGCCTGATCAATGATTACTATCTGTCGGTTGGCAAAAACGGGGTCGGCAAACGCAGCGAGGGTGACAAACGCTCACCTTTAGGGGTCTATACGCTCAATTCTCAACTACCCAAGACGCAACTGACCCCGTTCTATGGCGCCGGCGCGTTTCCGCTCAATTATCCCAACGAGTGGGATGCGCTACAGGGCAAGGATGGACACGGGATCTGGCTGCATGGCGTCCCCCCCGACACCTACAGTCGAGCGCCCAAAACCAGCGAGGGTTGCCTCGTGGTCGCCAATCCGGACTGGCAGGCACTTGCCCGCTACATTCGCCCCGAAACCACACCTCTGGTCATCACCGAGCAGTCCGACTGGCTGGACCGGGAGGTCTGGCTGGCCAAGCGACAGGAATTGTTAGGTGTCTTGGACAGTTGGAAAAACGACTGGCAGAAACTCGATGCCAACAGTTTTCTATCCCATTACTCCCCTGATTACCTGAATAGCCTGGGCAAGGACTGGGTAGCAGCCAAAGAACGCAATATCACACAGAAGGACTGGATCAAGGTCGGGCTGACCGACATGAGCCTGTTTCTCTATAAAAGTGGTAACGACGACATGGCCGTGATCAGCCTCACCCAGCACTACAGCAGCGACAAACTTAACGACGTGTCGCGCAAGAAGATTTACCTACGACTGACAAACGGCCAGTGGCGCATCGCTTTTGAAAAAGCACTGCAATCGGCTCCCTCCGTCGCCCTCAAAGATTAACTTTCAACCACCTCCTGCAAATCAAAATGATCAAACTGCATACCAATCATGGCGTCATCACCCTGGCCCTCGATGCCGAAAAGGCACCCGATACGGTCGCCAACTTTCTTCAATATGCCCGCGATGGCCACTATGACGGCACGATCTTCCATCGGGTCATCGACGGTTTCATGATTCAGGGCGGTGGTTTCACCCCCGACATGGAGCAGAAGGAAACCCGTCAGGCAGTACAGAACGAAGCCCATAACGGCCTGAAAAACCAGGCCTACACCGTTGCCATGGCGCGCACGCCAAACCCGCATTCAGCCACCAGCCAGTTCTTCATCAACGTCAGCGACAACGATTTCCTCGATTACCGGGAACCGACCGCACAGGGCTACGGCTATTGTGTGTTCGGCAAGGTGGCAGAAGGCATGGACGTGGTCGATGGCATCAAGAAGGTGCGCACCGGCTCCCGCGGCGGCCATCAGGATGTGCCGGTGGAAAATGTGGTGATCGAACGGGTGGAAATCATTGAGGGCTGAAGTCACCCTCTTCATCTCCGATCTGCATCTCTCGCCGGACGCCCCGGCGATCCTGAACCGGTTTCTAGCCTTTCTCGACGGGCCTGCCAGCCAGGTTCGTCGGCTCTATATTCTGGGTGACCTGTTCGAAACCTGGGTTGGTGACGACGACCTGCCGTCGCCTCTGCCCGCTACGGTCGCTCAGGCCCTGTGCGCTCAGGCCGATACTGGTCTGGAAGTGCACATCATGCATGGCAACCGGGATTTCCTGCTCGGCGAGGCCTTCGGCCAGGCCAGTGGTGCCCATCTGCTTGCTGACCCTGCCCTGATCGATCTGCACGGCACGCCAACCATCCTCATGCATGGCGACAGTCTGTGCACGGACGATCTGGCCTATCAGCAATTTCGCCAGCAGGTACGTAACCCGGTCTGGCAACAGGCGGTACTGAGCCGCCCGCTGGCAGAAAGACGACTGCTCGCCACCCAGATGCGCGACCAGAGTACGGTCGCCAAGGATGGCAAGACCATGGTGGTGATGGACGTCAATCAGGCAGCCGTTGCCGAAGCCTTCCGGAACCATGGCTGCCCGCGGCTGATCCATGGCCACACCCACCGACCAGCCCACCATGTCCACCTGGTCGATGGTCAGGCATGTGAGCGCTGGGTGTTGCCGGATTGGTACGAAAGCGGCGGTTATCTCAGATGTGATGACCACGGCTGCCAGTTGCAGGACTGGCCAGGCTGATCAGATCCGGGCCAGGCCCCGTTCCAGATCGCGCTTGAGGTCTGCAACCGACTCCAGACCCACTGCAATCCGGATCAAACCATCGCCAATACCGGCCTCAGCCCGCTGCTCAGGCGTCATCCGGCTGTGCGTGGTGCTCGCCGGGTGGGTAATCGTGGTGCGCGTATCGCCCAGGTTGGCAGTGATCGACATCAGCCGGGTCTGATCGATCACCGTCCAGGCGGCATCCTTCCCGCCTATGGTCTCGAAGGCCACGATGCCACCACCGGTCTTCTGCTGGGCCATGGCCAGGCCATGTTGAGGATGCGACGGCAGTCCCGGATAGAGCACCCGTGCCACCTTGGGCTGTTGCTCCAGCCACCTGGCCAGTTCGAGCGCATTGCGCGAATGCGCCTCCATGCGGATCGGCAGCGTTTCCAGCCCCTTGAGCAGAACCCAGGCATTGAAGGCCGACAAGGTCGGTCCCGCAGTACGCAGGAAGGTGTAGACGCCTTCCATCAGATCCTTGCTGCCCAGCACCGCGCCGCCCAGGACCCTGCCCTGCCCGTCCAGATACTTGGTCGCGGAGTGGATGACGATGTCAGCACCCAGTTCCAGCGGACGTTGCAGGATGGGCGAGCAGAAGCAGTTGTCCACCGCCAGCCATGCACCCGAGGCATGGGCGATGTCTGCAATCGCCCGGATGTCACTCACTTCGGTCAGGGGGTTGGACGGCGATTCCAGGAAAAACAATCTGGTGTTCGGCCGCACCGCCTGCAGCCAGGCCTCCGGGTCGGTCGGCGAGACAAAGCTCGTCTCCACGCCGAACCGGCCCAGAATATTGTTGAACAGCTGCACCGTGGAACCGAAGATCGAGCGTGAGGCCACCACATGGTCGCCGGCCTTGAGCAGGCCCATCACCGTGGCCAGGATGGCCGCCATCCCGGAGGCGAAGGCGACGCACCGCTCCGCGCCTTCCAGCGCGGCCAGACGGGTCTCGAACATGGTGACCGAGGGATTGGTGAAACGGGCATAGATGTTACCCGGCTCGGCGCCCGAAAAGCGGGCCGCCGCTTCGGCTGCGCTGCCGAACACGAAGCTGGAGGTCAGAAACATCGCTTCCGAGTGCTCCTGGAACTGGCTACGCAGGGTTCCGGCTCTTACCGCCAGGGTGTCGGGGTCGAATTCGTCATACATGTCGTCGCCTTTCAGCTGCTGCTGGCCAGGTTCAGGTCCATCTGCCGGGTCGGCGGTGAGGAGACGACCGGCACGGTGCCATCACGCATCCCTTCAAGCCGCGCCAGATATTCCTCGGACACATCCCCGGTGATGTATTTGCCATTGAAGCAGGACGCATCGAAGTCAGTGAGTTTCGGGTTCACCTCCTGAATGGCCTTGATCAGGTCATCCAGGTCCTGATAGATCACCGCATCGGCACCGATCTCACGAGCGATTTCCTCGTCGGTACGGCCATTGGCCAGCAACTCGGCACGGGTCGGCATGTCGATGCCATAGACGTTCGGAAACCGGACCGGCGGGCTGGCGGAAGCGAAATACACCGCGCGGGCACCGGAATCACGCGCCATCTGGATGATCTCGCGGCTGGTCGTGCCACGCACAATGGAGTCATCGACCAGCAGGACATTCTTGCCGCGGAATTCCATCGACATCGCGTTGAGCTTCTGGCGGACCGATTTTTTGCGCACCCCCTGACCGGGCATGATGAAGGTGCGACCTATGTAGCGGTTCTTGATGAAGCCTTCGCGATAGGAAATGTCCAGCTTTTTGGCCAGCTGCAGTGCAGACGGGCGGCTGGTATCCGGAATCGGGACCACCACGTCGATCTTGAGATGGCCGAACTGATTTCGAATCTTGTCGGCCAGAAATTCCCCCATGCGTAGCCGGGTCTCGTAGACCGAGGCGCCATCCATCACCGAATCGGGCCGGGCGAAGTAGACATATTCGAAAATACAGGGGGTGAACTGTGTTTTCAGGGTGCAGACGCGGGCATGCACCTCGCCCGCCAGGGTGACCAGGATGGCCTCACCCGGCGCCACGTCGCCTTGCACCTTGAATCCCATCGCTTCCAGGGCAACGCTTTCCGAGGCAACCATCCAGTCCTGGCCCTCGGAGGTAACCTGAGTCCCGAATACCAGTGGCCGGATGCCATGCGGATCGCGGAAGGCGAGCAGGCCGAAGCCGGCGATCATGGCCACCACCGCATAGGCGCCACGGCAGCGGCGATGCACACCGGAGACGGCCTTGAACACGTCATCCACGGTCAGGCGATGGCCCTGCACCGCTTCCTGCAGTTCGTGGGCCAGGACATTGAGCAGCACCTCGGAATCCGAGCCGGTATTCACATGGCGCAGATCCTCCATGAACATGTCCTGCTGCAATTCCTCGGTATTGGTCAGATTGCCGTTATGGCCGAGCACGATGCCAAAGGGTGAATTGACATAGAAGGGCTGCGCCTCGGCCGGGCTGGCGGCCGAGCCGGCTGTGGGATAGCGGACATGTCCGATGCCGACGTTGCCGATCAGGTTGCGCATATCCCGGGTGCGGAACACATCGCGCACCATGCCGATGCCCTTGTGCATATGGAACTTGCTGCCGTCCATGGTCACGATGCCAGCTGCATCCTGACCGCGATGCTGCAGCAGTTGAAGGCCGTCATAGAGCAACTGATTGACCGGCTGACTGGAAACCACGCCCACGATTCCGCACATGGCAGTTCGTCCTAAGTAAAGCGAATCAACGCTGCCAGATCATGCGGCAGCCAGGGAACAACCTTTTTCGCGGCAATCACCGCCGGAGCACCGATCATTGACTCTCGCCAGGCCTCTGAACGAGGCAAGGCGGTAAGTCCGGCCAGCAGGGTCAACAGGACCAGGATGGCACCTGCCCGTGCGACGCCAAAAAACAGCCCCAGCGTATGGTCGAGACCGCCCAGACCGACCGCATCAAGTGCTTTCGCCAGGACCGAGGCCAGCAATTGGGCCAGGATCAGCACCAGCACGAAGATGATGACCATCGCCGCCGCCTGGCGCAGACCGGCCTGACCGACTCCCGGGATATGCATCGCCACCGCCGGCCAAAAGGTCCGGGCGGCGACAAAGGCGAGAGCCCAGGCCGCAAGCGAAAACGCCTCACGAACAAAACCGCGCAGCATCCCGGTGATCAGCGAACCCAGCAAGACCGCCAACGCGATCCAGTCGATCGGGGTCATGGCTCAACCAGCACCGAGGCCAGGCCCTTGGCCTTCAGTCGAGCCTGGTATTCCTGCGCCTTGGACTTGTCTGGCAACGGCCCGACACGTACCTTGTACTGGCCAGCAACGATCACCACAGAGGCCTTGAATCCAGCCTCCCTGGCCTTGGCAACTTCAAGTTTGGCGTTTGCCTCGCTGGAGAAGGAGCCCAACTGCAGCAAATACGCCTGCTCGCCCTGATTGGCCTTGACATCGGGTTTCGCTGAAACAGCTTTTTGCGGTTCCGGCGACTTGGACCTCTCAACTGATTTAGCCGGCGCGGGCAACTTGGCTTTTTCGATCGGTTTTACCTTGTCCCCTGACACGGATGTAGCCTCGGGTTTCGCTTTCTCTTCGGGCCTGGCCGGTTCAGCCGGCATCTGCTTTTCGGCGGGCACAACCGTCGGCGCCGGCTCTGACTTGACCACTGTGGCCGCCGGCGCACTCGCTGGGATCGATTCCACAGTCGGCGCCACCGAAGTCGTCGGTGTTGCATTCTGGACAGGCTGGGGAGGTGCTGTGGTGGGACCCGCTTCAAACGGGGCACTCTGCGCCGGAATCCGGACATCGACGTTTGAGCCCATGGGCTTGGGTTCCGGGTCAAAGATCAGGGGCAGAACCACGACCGCGAACAAGGCCAGCGCAATGGCGCCAACCAGCCTGCGCCTGGCCCTGCGGCGCAAGGCCAGTTCTTCTGGGGAAGGGGATGTCTCAGCCATCTAATTTGCCCGAAATGAGTGCCATGACTTCGGCAACCGTGTGGAAAGAACCGAAGGCCACAATTGTATCAGCGGGCTTGGTTTCTTGGCAGGCCGCTTGCCATGCTGCAGCGACATCGTCATGCGCCGATACGGCCAATCCTTTGCCCTGCAGCACGGCCGCCAGTTTGGCCGAAGTCCGGCCCCTGGCGCCTGAAAGTCCGGCGACATGCCAATGGTCAAACACCGCCTCGAGGGCATCGACGACTGCTCCGGCATCCTTGTCCGCCAGCATGGCCAGCACGGCCAGCCTGCGTCCCAAACGCGGCAGCGAGGCCAGGTTGCTGGCCAGCGCCCGCGCCGCATGGGGATTGTGGGCCACATCGAGGATACGCAATGGCTCGGTGCCGACGATCTGGAACCGTCCCGGCAACCGGGCCCGGGCCACACCCTGGCGGATGGCGGCCATCGTCACCGGTAATGGCTGCTTCAGGCTATGCAGGGCAGCAATCGCCGCCGCCGCATTTTCATGCTGATAGTTCCCGACCATCGCCGGCTGAGGCAGGGCAGGGAAGACGCTGCCCGCCACCCGGCACAGCCAGTCGTTCTGGTGCCGCTCGACCTCGATCTCGCGTCCCAGGCACAGCATCGGGACCGCCAATATCTCGGCCTGTTTGATCAGGCTGGCGGGCGGGTTACGATCGGTGCAGACGGCGGCACGACCCCGGCGCAGGATGCCGGCCTTCTCGAAGCCGATGCTCTCGCGGTCCGGACCAAGGTATTCGATGTGATCCAGATCCACTGGCGTCAGTACGGCGCAATCGGCATCGAACAGGTTTACCGCATCCAGCCGACCGCCCAATCCGACCTCCAGCACCGCTACCTCGACCTTCTGCTGGCAAAACAGCCACATGGCCGCCAGAGTCGTATGTTCGAAATAGGTCAGCGCAGTATCGCCGCGCGCCTGTTCCACGACTGCCAGCGCCTGCGCGATGGACTCGTCATCGACTTCCTGGCCAGCGATGCGAATACGTTCATTGAACCTGATGACATGGGGCGAGGCATAAAGGCCGACACGGTAGCCAGCGCTGGTCAGGATGGCTTCGAGATAGGCGCAGACCGAACCCTTGCCGTTGGTCCCGGCCACGGTGATGATGGGGAACTCGAACGATATCCCGAGGGCGGACCAGGCCTGCCCTACCCGTTCCAGGCCTAGCTGGATTGCCTTCGGGTGGCGGACCTCCAGCAGGGCCAGCCAGTCCGGCAGGCCCGTTGGCAAGGCCATTCAGGCGACGGCCGGGCGACGCATCATCTGGGTCGCGAGATTGGCAATCCGGGCGCGCAAATCGCGCCGGTCGACGATCAGGTCGACCGCGCCATGTTGAAGCAGAAACTCGGAACGCTGAAAGCCTACGGGCAGGGTTTCACGCACCGTCTGCTCGATCACCCTGGGCCCGGCGAAGCCGATCAGCGCATTGGGTTCGGCGATGATCACGTCGCCCAGCATGGCGAAACTGGCCGAGACGCCGCCCATGGTCGGGTCGGTCAGCACCGAAATGAACGGCAAGCGATGGGCGGACAGCTGGGTCAGCGCCGCCGAGGTCTTGGCCATCTGCATCAGTGACAGCAGGCCCTCCTGCATGCGCGCCCCGCCGCTGGCGGCAAAACAGATCAGGGGCCGCTTGCCGGCCAGCGCCGCCTTGACCGCGCGGACAAACCGCTCGCCCACGACCGAACCCATGGACCCACCCATGAAGCGGAATTCGAAAGCGGCCACGACCACAGGCTGCCCCAGCACCGTGCCCTGCATCACCACCAGCGCATCGGTCTCCTCCACATCCCGGGTCGCATCTTCCAGACGATCTGCATAGCGCTTGCTGTCCTTGAACTTCAGGCTGTCCACCGGCACCACGTTGGCGCCGATTTCCTTGCGGCCATCCTCGTCCAGGAAATAGTTCAGGCGCTGGCGGGCGCTGATCCGGTTGTGGTGTCCGCACTTCGGACAAACATCCAGATGGGTCTCCAGCTCGGCGCGATATAGCACCTCTTCGCAGGCGGCACACTTGCTCCACAGGCCTTCAGGGACCACCTTGCGGGCGGCCTCGACGCGGCGCTGAATTTTGGGGGGGATGATTTTCTGGAACCAGCTCATGGTCGTTTCCTCACTTGTCCAGGGCGGCGCGGACGCCAGCCACAAAATTTTTCACATTTTCCACCAGCGCCTCGGGCGCGGAGTTCTCAATCTCCTGCACGATGCGCGAACCGATCACCACGGCATCAGACAGATTGGCCACGCGCCGCGCCATGTCGGCATCGCGGATACCGAAGCCGACGCCGATGGGCAGCTGAATATACTTGCGCAGTTCGGGCATCTTCTGTTCGATGGCCGAGAGGTCGAGATTGCCGGCCCCCGTGACGCCCTTGAGCGAGACGTAATAGACGTAGCCACGCGCCAGCCGGGCGACCTGCTCGATGCGCGCCTCGGTGGTGGTCGGCGCGAGCAGGAAGATAGGTGAGATGTCGTGGCGTTGCAGGTGTTCGAACGCCTCATGGCTTTCCTCGGGCGGAAAATCGACGGTCAGCACGCCGTCTACGCCAACCTCGGCGCAACGCTGCGCGAACACCTCCCAGCCCATGGCTTCGATCGGGTTGCCATAGCCCATCAGCACCACCGGCGTGGCCGCATCCTGCTTGCGAAATTCCGCCACCATGGCCAGCACACCCTTCAAGGTCATGCCATTCCTGAGCGCGCGTTCGGAGGCACGCTGGATAGTCGGGCCGTCCGCCATCGGGTCGGAGAACGGCACGCCCAGCTCGATGACATCGGCACCGGCGGACACCAGCGCCTGCATCAGGGGCAGTGTCCTATCCAGCGCGGGGTCGCCAGCGGTGATGAAGGGAATCAGTGCCTTGCGCTTGGCCAGCTTGAGGCGGTCGAACGTGGCTTGTATGCGGTTCATAGCGTGATGCCCTTGATCTGGGCGACGGTGTTCATGTCTTTGTCGCCACGGCCGGACAGGTTGATCAGGAGCACCTTGTCCTTGCTCATGGTCGGCGCGATCTTCATGGCATGGGCCAGGGCATGGCTCGATTCCAGGGCCGGGATGATGCCTTCGAAGCGGCACAGGGCATCGAACGCCGCCAGCGCCTCCTCGTCGGTGGCGACGACATACTCGGCGCGGCCCAGGTCCTTGAGCAGGCAGTGTTCGGGGCCGACGCCGGGATAGTCGAGGCCGGCCGAGATGGAATGGGTCTCGATGATCTGGCCGTCCTCGTCCTGCATCAGGTAAACCTTGTTGCCGTGCAGCACCCCGACCTTGGCCCCGCCGGTCAGCGGCGCCGCATGCCGGCCGCTGGCGATGCCGTGGCCGCCGGCCTCGACACCGATGATCTGTACGCCGGCTTCCTCGATGTAGGGATGGAATAGACCGATGGCATTGGAGCCGCCGCCGACGCAGGCGATGACGGCATCCGGCTGGCGCCCGATCATCTCCGGCATCTGTACCTTGGCCTCGTTGCCGATCACGCACTGGAAGTCTCGCACCATCATCGGGTACGGATGCGGCCCGGCTGCGGTGCCGAAGATGTAGAAGGTGCTCTCGACGTTGGTGACCCAGTCGCGAATGGCCTCGTTGCAGGCGTCCTTGAGGGTGCGCGAGCCGCTTTCTACTGGCACCACGGTGGCGCCGAGCAGCTTCATGCGGAACACGTTGGGCGCCTGGCGCTGGATGTCGTCGGCACCCATGTAGACGATGCACTCCATGCCGAAGCGCGCCGCCACGGTGGCCGTCGCCACGCCGTGCATGCCGGCGCCGGTCTCGGCGATGACCCGCTTCTTGCCCATGCGCTTGGCCAGCAGGGCCTGGCCGATGGCGTTGTTGATCTTGTGCGCGCCGGTGTGATTCAGATCTTCCCGCTTGAGGTAGATCTGGGCGCCACCGAGGCTCTCGGAGAGGCGCCTGGCGTGATAGATCGGGCTGGGCCGGCCGACGTAGTGCTTGAGTTCGTAGGCGAACTCGGCCTTGAACTCGGGGTCGTCGCGGAAGCGCTCATATTGCTCGCGCAACTCCTCTACCGCCGGGATCAGGGTCTCGGCCATGTAGATACCGCCGTAGGGGCCGAAGTGGCCAGCCTTATCGGGATAAAAGTATGTCAACGTTCTCAACCTCTTTGATGAATGCCGCGACCTTCGCCGCATCCTTGATGCCTTTTGCGGCCTCGACACCACTCGACACATCCACGGCCCAAGGCTGTACCCGGTGCACGGCCTCGGCCACATTACCGGGTTCCAGCCCGCCCGCCAGGATCACCGGCAAGGACAGACCGGCAGGAATCAGCGACCAGTCGAAGCGGTGGCCGGTGCCGCCATGGGCATCCGGCGTGTAGGCATCGAGCAGGAGGCCCTGCGCACCGACGAAATCAGATGCATATTGTAACAAATCCAGGCCCGGCCTGACCTGCACTGCCTTCAGATAGCGGCGACCGAACGATTGACAAAAAACCGGCGTTTCCTCGCCGTGAAACTGGAGCAGATCGGGATTTACCGACTCGATGACGTGTTCCACCTCGGCCGCAGTTGGGTTGACGAACAGGGCGACAGTGCTGACAAAGGGTGGCAGGACGCAGGCGATCCTGCCCGCCTGCTCCAGACTTACCCGGCGCGGACTTTTATCGGCGAAGACCAGGCCGATGGCGTCCGCGCCATGGCCGGCGGCGTCAATGCCGTCCTGCTCGCGGGTGATGCCGCAAATCTTGATGCGCGTTCTCATAGGATGGGCAGTGCTCTGTTGTCGAAGGCTGGCAAATTCCACTCCGCATCGTACCGCACGTCGACCAGATACAAGCCATCCGGTGCGAAGGTGGCCGCGCCTCGGGTCCGGTCGCATGAAGCCAGCACCTCGCCGATCCAGGCCGCCGGCCGCCGGCCGAGCCCGACCCAGACCAGGGCGCCCACCATGTTGCGCACCTGATGGTGCAGGAAGGCATTGCCGCGGAAATCGAATGTGACATAGTGACCGTGCCGCTCGACATGAACCTGCCTCAATTCCCTGACCGGCGATTTCGCCTGGCACTGCGCCGCCCGGAACGCGGAAAAATCGTGCTTGCCTTGCAGCGCTCCGGCTGCTTCAACCATGGCCGAGACATCGAGCTCGGCGTGCATCCAGCCAACCCGTCCGGCCATGAGTGCCGGTCGCACAGGGTGATTGAACAGCACATAACGGTAGGCCCGTTCACGCGCCCCAAACCGGGCATGGAACTCATCGCCGGTTTGTTGAGCCCAGAGGGCGGCAACACCATCCGGCAACAGGCTGTTGACGCCCCGGACCCAGGCCGACTCAGGGCGGGCATGACTGCTGTCGAAATGGACAATCTGGGCCGTAGCATGCACCCCGGCATCGGTACGCCCGGCCACTATGGTCGCGATGGGCGCACCATGAACCTGCGACAACGCCAATTCCAGATGATCCTGCACGGTGTTGCCGCCCGGTTGAGTCTGCCAGCCTTGAAAGGCTCGACCGTCATATTCCAGACCGAGGACTATGCGCGCCATGCCCCGACCAGCAGCAGCAGTGAAACAATCAAAAGAGCAGTGTCCGAAATCCGCCAGACGGCTGGCCGAATCTCGAAATGCGTGTGACCTGATACCGGTTCATGAAGGCTGGCCAGCGCCTCGCGCAGGCCGCGCCGCCGGCCCAGGTTGCCCTCCATGGCCTGAAGCGTGAGCCCGAGCCGGACCGTGGTCCGTTCGACCGGAAAGCCCAGCCCCCTGGCCAGCGAGAACAGCCCGTGCAACCCGCCCATCAGCCGCTCCTCACCCATGGAAATAACCAAACCGTCGAGCAACCACAAGAGCAGCAAGAGGCGAAGCATCTGGATTGCCCCCAACCGGATGCCTGGCAGAGAAGGCGAGTATTCGGCCAGCAGTGGAATCCCCACCGGACCGGGCAGGCTATAGGCATAGCCAATGCCCAGCAGCAGGAACAGCCAGCGTGCCCTCCAGACCAGGCGCCGAGCGCCAGCCAGGTGTCGATGGAACACTAACAAGGTCAACGCAGCAAGAATCGCCAGGCCCAAAAAACTCAGCCCCGGCATGGCCAGGGCTGCAAAAATGTACAGCGCAATTCTTAACGACGGATGCAATTACCCAATCTCAGCCATCAGTTCGTTGGCCTTATCCTTCTGTTTGGCATCGCCCTCGTTCAGCACCTCACTCAGTATCTCGCGGGCGCCTTCCTTGTCGCCCATTTCGAGATAGGCCTTGGCCAAGTCCAGCTTGGTATTGACCTCCTCAAGCAGGTCAGGATCGATAACCGGCATTTCCATTTCCGCCGCCACCGCTGCCGTAGCAGGTACTACAGGCACTTCGGGCGTATCGTTCAAGTCCAGATCGATTCCGGAGAAATCCAGACCGGGCAGGGTCACAGGCCCATCCTGGCCAGCCGGTGCATGGCTGGGTTCCAGGTCCAGAGCCTCTGGAGCCAGGGGCGCATTCCAGGTCGTATTCAGAGACTCCGCTGACAGATCCAGATCGCCAAGTTCTTCTAACGATTCAGGTGCATGGAGCTCTTCCGGCAACTCGGCAGGCGCCGCAATATTGATCTCCTCCAAGCCGGCAAGGTCGGGCTCGCTGACGCTGCCGAACGAAGGAAACTCCTTGGCGGTCGGCTCCACTTCACTGGCCGATTGGAAAGAAGGCAGTTCGGCAGCCGTATCGGCGTGGAAATCCAGAGCACCATGGGATGTTGCCGCTTCGTACGGTTCTGTTGCCGAAGCGGGTTCGGTCTGCGGCAAGAAATCAAGGTCATGCGTATCCGGCTCCGAAACCCCTGGTACCGGCTCAGCCACGGGTTCCTGATGTGCATCGAATTTGGCCAATTCCTCGATCGCGCCTAGCGCACCTACCGAGGCAGCAGCTGCAGCGGCCCCATGCAGGGCGGTCGAGGTCTTGCTTTCCGCGTGTGGCAATTCCGGCGCCTCGCCATATGCGCGGTACAGCGGATTGACAGGATCGAGTTCGCGCCCCATTTCTGCGGCACGTTGCCACAGGGCATTGGTTGGGTCACCCATGCTGGCGTAGAGTTCGCTCGCCTGGGTTTCAAAGTTCGCCTTATCCTGCCGAGCCGAATAGATCTCAAGCAGTTTGAGGGCAATCTCATGACGCTGAGGCTCTTTGATCAGGGCCTCTTTCAGGATTTCTTCCGCTTGGGCATCCCGACCATAGGCCATATAGACTTCCGCCTCGGCAATCGGGTCCACTTCATGGGTATCGATGGAACCCAGGCCCAGGCGGCTGAAATCGGTGGTTGAACCGGATGGGGAGACGACACTGCGATCGGACTTGGCGTCAGGGGTGGTGGTCTTGAAGATCGATGTCTTGAATTGATCACCGCCCGTCATGATGCTTTGTTCGAAGTTGGACAGCCCCTTGCGTCGGCGGCTGCCTACCATGAACACCCATAACAAACCGGCCAATACCGCAGCGGCCAGGATACCAACCACATAAAGCGGGTTGGCCAGCAAGGAACTGAAGAACCCAGACTCTTCCTGCATCGGTGGTGGCGGCACAACTGCCTTGACTGCCGGCTTGACCTCGGGCTTGGCCGCTTCAGGAGCAGGTGCAGCGGGTTCGCCAGCCTCCGGTTCAGCCTTCTGGCCGCCCTGCTTGGCCTTTAGATCGGCCAAACGCTGCAGATCCTGCACGGTCTTTTGCAGTTGCCCGATCCGGCTTTGCGCCTCCTGCAACTGATGGTCTTTGGCTGCGACTTCGTCTTCCAGGTCATGAACTCGCTTGCTTGCATCGGCGGACGACTTGACCGGCTGCCCCTTGGAAAGTTTGAGGACATCCTTGGACTGAGCTGCAGAAGCCGGCTTTTCCTGAGGCTGCGCCTGAACGATCTTGCCCGATTCGGCGGATTTTTCTTTGGTTGGCGTCGCTTCGGAAGCCCCTGCCTGGTTGGCAAGGCGATTCTGGATTTCATGCCAGGCAGCGGATTGTTCCTGAATCAATTGCCTGGCCTGGTGCGGGCTGTACATGCGCATGACCGCATCGCGATCCGGCACCGACAATACCTGCCCCTTGCGGAGCAGATTCATGTTGTTTTTTGCAAACGCGCCCTGATTGGCGTGGTAAAGGCTGGCCATCATCATGTCGATGGAGACATCGGCCGGAACGACCTTGCCGGCAATGCTGCGCAGGGTCTCGCCCGATTTCACCGGACCATAGGTCTGACCGCCCTGCCCCGCGTTTTTGGGAGCCGTTTTGTCTGCAGTGGATCCTTTAGCCTCTTTTGCCGGACTGACCGCCGTTGACTGAGCCTGGTTTGTAGCTCCGCTAACCGTGGCCGCGACCGGGGGCAACGCGGCCTGATCGGCAGCCTTCTGATCGGTGGACGGGTCGAGCAACACGGTATATTCGCGGAGAATGCGGCCGGAACTCCAGTTCAGCTCAACCAGCAGGTCGACGAAGGGTTCGGCAACCGGTGCCGTTGAGGTGATGCGCACTACCGGCTGGCCATTGGCGCGTTTTTCGACGCTGAAATGGAGATCCGGAAGAATGGATGATCGGTCTATGCGCGCCTGGCGATAAGCATCTGCGCCGGCCAGTTTGGCATCTACGGTGCTCAACTCCTCCGGCGGGACCGACAGCAACTCGATTTCTGCCCGCAACGGTTGCCCCAATACGGAAGACACCGACATCTTGCCCAAGCCTGCGGCCAGCACATCGCCGGAAACCAGCAACATAAAAGCCAGTAAGCTGCTGATCTTAAAAACTCTTTTCATCACTATTCCCCTATCCTGTCGCTTCGCACCGGTAGCGTACTGCATCTTGAGATTCCCAATAATCATCAAAGAGTTAGGCAATCTTTCTGAAGCCAAGTTTACGTTAGCATCGAACTCGCCTAATTTTCAATAAAATTTTCCAGACGATCACCTTTAAAGCAGAATTCAAAGCCGAATTGTTGTTCGCGCACCGATCAAGCCTGCAGCAGGATGCGCAGCATGCGGCGCAGCGGCTCGGCCGCACCCCACAGCAGCTGGTCGCCGACAGTGAAAGCGGACAGGTAGTCCTTGCCCATGTTGAGCTTGCGCATTCGGCCGACCGGGACGGTCAGCGTACCTGTGACGGCGGCGGGAGTGAGCTGTTCCATGGTGATCTGGCGGTCGTTCGGAACCACCTTCACCCACTGATTGTGCTCGGCGATGATGCCGTGGATCTCGTCCAGCGGCACATCCCTGGTCATCTTGATGGTCAGCGCCTGCGAGTGGCAGCGCATGGCGCCAACGCGCACGCAAAGACCGTCGATGGGGATTTGATTATCTGAACGGCCGAGGATCTTGTTGGCTTCGACCTGGGCCTTCCATTCTTCCTTGGACTGGCCGGACTCGAGCTGGACGTCGATCCAGGGAATCAGGGAGGCGGCCAGGGGCACCGGCCAGGCATCGACCGGATAGCGGTCGGAGCGGATGAAGTCGGTCACCTTGCGGTCGATTTCGAGAATCGCGGAGGCCGGATCGTCGAGCAGCGACTTCACTTCGGCGTTCACCGCGCCCATCTGCTGGATCAGTTCGCGCATGTTGCGGGCGCCGGCGCCGGAGGCGGCCTGGTAGGTCTGCGGCGCGATCCACTCGATCAGGCCTTTATCGAACAGGCCGCCGATGGCCATCAGCATCAGGGAAACGGTGCAGTTGCCGCCGACGTAGGTCTTCACGCCCTTGGCGATGCCGTCCTGGATCACGTTCTTGTTGACCGGGTCGAGGATGATGATGGCGTCGTCCTTCATGCGCAGGGTCGAGGCGGCGTCGATCCAGTAGCCCTTCCAGCCGGCGGCCATCAGCTTCGGGTACACCTCCTTGGTGTAGTCGCCGCCCTGGCAGGTGATGATGACGTCCATCGCCTTCAGTTCGTCGACGTTCATGGCGTCCTTCAGCGGGGGCACGTCCTTGCCGATGTCCGGGCCCTTGCCGCCGGGGTTGGAGGTGGTGAAGAACACGGGATCGATGTGGTCGAAATCCTTTTCGTCCCGCATCCGGCCCATCAGGACCGAACCCACCATGCCGCGCCAACCGATCAGACCTACTTTTTTCATTTCATCAACCTCAGGAAATCAATTCGTTACATGGCCGCGACGACCGCGTCGCCCATGCCCGAGCAGGACACGCGCGTGCAGCCTTCGGTCCAGATGTCGGCGGTGCGCTTGCCGGACGCGATCACCTTCTTCACCGCGTTGTCGATGCGGTTGTAAGACGCCTCGTCGTTGAAGGTGTACTTGAACATCATGGCCACCGACAGGATGGTCGCCAGCGGGTTGGCGATGTCCTTGCCGGCGATGTCCGGCGCCGAGCCGTGGCTCGGTTCGTACATGCCCTTGTTGTTCTCGTCCAGGGAGGCCGAGGGCAGCATGCCGATGGAGCCGGTCAGCATCGAGGCCTCGTCGGACAGGATGTCGCCGAAGATGTTGCCGGTGACCATCACGTCAAACTGCTTGGGCGCCCGCACCAGCTGCATGGCGGCGTTGTCGACGTACATGTGGCTGAGTTCGACCTCGGGATAATCCTTGGCGAGCTCGATCATGACCTGGCGCCACAATTCGGTAGTCTCCAGCACGTTGGCCTTGTCCACGGAGCAGACCTTCTTGTTGCGCTTCATGGCGATGTCAAAGGCGATGCGGCCGATGCGGCGGATCTCGGACTCGTTGTAGCGCATGGTGTTGATACCCTCGCGCTCGCCGTTGTCCAGGGTGGAGATGCCGCGCGGCTGGCCAAAGTAGATGTCGCCGGTAAGTTCGCGCACGATCATCAGATCGAGGCCGGACACGACCTCGGGCTTGAGGGTCGAGGCCGAGGCCAGCTCGGGATAGAGCAAAGCGGGGCGCAGGTTGGCGAACAGGTTCAGGCCCTTGCGGATGCGCAGCAGGCCGCGCTCGGGACGCATGTCGCGCGGCAGGGTGTCGTATTTCCAGTCGCCGACGGCGCCGAGCAGAACCGCATCGGCTTCCTGGCTCAGCTTGAAGGTCGATTCGGGCAGCGGGTCTTTCGCGGCCTCGTAGCCGGCGCCGCCGATGGCCGCCTGTTCCAGCTCGATCTTCATGCCGTCCGCCTTGAGGACGTCCAAAACCTTGATCGCCTGGGCGACGATCTCGGGGCCGATACCGTCACCCGGCAGGACTGCGATCTTCATTGTGTATCTTTCTCGTGTTTCAGTTGAATAACCAGGGCGTGACCGACTTGCGCTGCGCCTCGTAGGCCTTGATCCGGTCGGTGTACTGCAGGGTCAGGCCGATGTCGTCCAGGCCGTTGAGCAGGCGGTGCTTGCGCTCGCCGTCAACCTCGAAAGCGAACACCTCGCCCGAGGGCGTGGTCACGGTCTGGACCGCGAGGTCCACGGTCAGGCGGTAGCCCTCGGCGGCGTCAGTTTCACGGAACAGCTTCTCGACCACCGCGGCCGGCAAGACGATGGGCAGCAGGCCATTCTTGAAGCAGTTGTTGTAGAAAATGTCGGCAAACGAGGGGGCGATGATGGCGCGGAAACCGTAGTCCTCCAGGGCCCAGGGCGCGTGCTCGCGGGACGAGCCGCAGCCGAAGTTCTCGCGTGCCAGCAGCACCGAGGCGCCCTGGTAGCGAGCCTGGTTGAGCACGAAGTCGGGATTCAGCGGCCGCTTGCTGTTGTCCATGCCCGGCTCGCCGTGATCCAGGTAGCGCCATTCGTCGAAGGCATTCGGGCCGAAGCCGGTGCGCTTGATCGACTTCAGGAACTGCTTCGGGATGATGGCATCGGTATCGACGTTGGCGCGATCCATCGGCGCCACCAGGCCGTCGAGTCGGGTAAATGGATTCATTACTTGCTGCCCGCGCGCTCGATTGCCTGGCCGGCGCCCTTGATGTCCTTGCCCACGCCTTCGACTGTGTTGCAGCCGTACATGCTGAATACCACTCCGACCGCAACCGCGATCAGCGCCAGTTTCACCACACCCAAAATGATCATGTTCCTAGGAGTCATAGCATCACCTCTCTCACATCAACGAAATGTCCATACATGGCCGCCGCCGCCGCCATGGCCGGGCTGACCAGATGGGTCCGCCCGCCCTGCCCCTGCCTGCCCTCGAAGTTGCGATTTGAGGTCGAGGCGCAGCGTTCGCCGGATTCCAGCCGGTCGGCGTTCATGGCCAGGCACATCGAGCAGCCGGGCTCGCGCCATTCAAAACCGGCATCCATAAACACCTTGTCCAGTCCCTCGGCCTCGGCCTGGGCCTTGACCAGGCCGGAGCCAGGCACCACCAGCGCCTGTTTCACATTCGCCGCCACCTTGCGGCCTGAGCCGGCCAGGACGCGGACCACTTCGGCCGCCTCCCACAGATCCTCGATCCGGGAGTTGGTGCAGGAACCGATGAAGACCTTGTCCACCGCGATATCGGCCATCGGGGTATGGGACTTTAGCCCCATGTAGTGCAGGGCTCGTTCCCAGTCCGCCTTCTTGACGTCGTTGGGCGCTTCGGCAGGGTCTGGCACACGCCCGTCGACCGCCACCACCATCTCGGGCGAGGTCCCCCAGGTAACTTGCGGCCGGATCCCGGCGGCATCCAGTTCGACCACGGCATCGAAGGCAGCGTCCGGGTCTGAAACCAGGGTGCGCCAGTAGGTCACGGCCTGGCCCCACTGCTCGCCGTTGGGGCTGTAGGGCCGATCCTTCATGTACTCGACGGTCTTGTCGTCGGCGGCCACCATGCCGGCCCGGGCACCGGCCTCGATGGCCATGTTGCAGAGCGTCATGCGGCCTTCCATGGACAGACTGCGGATGGCCGAGCCGCCGAATTCAATGGCATAGCCGGTGCCGCCGGCAGTGCCGATCCGGCCGATCACCGCCAGCGCGATGTCCTTGGCGGTAACGCCCTTGGCCAGCGCACCCTCGACCCTGACCAGCATTGCCTTAGACTTCTTCTGCCACAGGCACTGCGTCGCCATGACGTGCTCGACCTCGGAGGTGCCAATGCCGAAGGCCAGCGCCGCAAACGCGCCGTGGGTGCTGGTGTGGGAGTCACCGCAAACCAGTGTGACGCCGGGTTGGGTAAAGCCCTGCTCCGGACCGATGACGTGGACGATGCCCTGGCGATGGTCGCTCATTGCAAATTCGGTCAGGCCGAAGCTGCGGCAGTTGGCGTCCAGGGTCTCGACCTGGGTGCGGGAAACCGGGTCGGCGATGCCGGCGGCGCGGTCGGTAGTCGGCACGTTGTGGTCGGGCGTGGCCAGGATGGAAGTCACCCGATGCGGTGCGCGGCCGTTGATCTTGAGGCCCTCGAAGGCCTGCGGGCTGGTCACCTCGTGCACCAGCTGGCGGTCGATATAGAGCAAAGTCATGCCGTCGGGCTCCACATGAACGGCGTGGGCATCCCAGAGCTTGTCGTAAAGGGTACGGGGCATGATCGTTAATGTGCCTGATGAAGTTATTGATTATTCCATATCCGGGCCGTCACCGGCCAGCTATGAAGCCCGTCCCGGTCGTTGCCCCCGGCTACTGAAATGGAACACGATGGCTCCGAGCAAGGCGAACGCGGCTGCAATTGAATACGTCTCCGCTCCACCCAGGGTCTGCCAAGCCGCCCCGGAATACAGGCTGCCGATGGAGCCGCCGATGCCAAAGGCCAGGCTGTTGTACAGGGCCTGGCCACGGGCCTGATTCTTGCCGCGGAAATACCGGTGCACCAGACCGATGGCCGCGGCATGATAGGCAGCGAAGGTCAGCGCATGAAGCAGTTGGGCCAGCAACAGCAAGGGCAGATTGCCGACGAACCAGCCAATCAGCAGAAACCGCACCGCTGCGGCAATCAAGGTAACCAGCAGTACCGTCTCCGGCGGAATGCGCTTGAGCACCCGCGGCATGACCATGAACACGCCGACTTCACAGATCACGCCCAGCGCCCAGAGCCAGCCTGCGACGGTCTTGCTATAGCCGTTATCGACCAGATAGATGGTGAAGAAGGTGTAGTAAGGTCCGTGCGCGGCCGCCATCAGCATCGCTGCAACCAGCAGTGCCACCACCTCGGGCCGTTTTAGCACCCCCTTCAGGGAGACATGCTCGACCTCCAGCTGGGCCACCTCGGCCTCGGGGATGAAGCGTGCAAACAGGACGATGCCGACCAGCAGCCCCATGATGACCCAGAGCAGGGTGCGGATCGGCCAGTGGTCGAGCACCGCGCCCAGCGCGACCACCACCAGGATGAAACCGACCGAGCCCCAGAGCCGGATCAGGCCATAACGGTCGGTGCGGTCCTTGAGGTGCGACAGTGTGGTTGCCTCGACCAGCGGCAGCGATGCGCTCCAGAAGAAGCTGATGAAGCTCATCACCGCGAACATCCACCAAAAACCACTGCCCCAGAACACCCCGATGAAGGAGATGAAGCTGACAGTCGCGGCAATCTGGACGATGGCCACCCGCTTGCCGGTGCGGTCGGCGATATGTCCCCATACATTGGGAGCGAAGATGCGCATGACCTGAAGCAGCGACATGAGCACCCCGATCTGGATGGCGTTGAACGCCAGAGAACGCAAGTAAAGGCCCCAATATGGAGCCATCGCCCCGACGAAGGCGAAATAGAAGAAGTAAAAGCCGGACAGGCGCCAGTAAGGGATCAGGTTCATCTTCTGCACGGCGGTGAAAAAAAGCGGCCCGGAGGCAGGCTCCGGGCCGCAGCGGTTCGGCGACGCGCGTTCAGGCGGCGACGATGATCTTGTACAGCTTGTCCTTCAGGCTGACCCGCAGGCGCTTCAGCTCTTCCTCGTAGTGCAGCGAGGCGGCCTCGACCCGCTGTTCGATGCGCTGGATCTTGTGATCGACGTCGTCGTAATCCCGCATCATCTTGACGAAATCATCATTGGCCAGCACCAGCTTTCGAATGGTGTCGGTATGCTCGGGAAACTCGTGAAAGAGGTCGTGGCTTTCGATCATTTTTGCGCTCCTTAAGTACGCTTGGTTTGATTGGGTGAAGCGGGAATCACGGGGGTCGGACAACGCACATCGACATTCTGTGCCCGCTGGCGCAGGGCATGGTCCATCAATACGATGGCCAGCATCGCCTCGGCGATGGGCGTGGCCCGGATGCCGACACAAGGATCGTGGCGACCGTGGGTCACCACGTCCACCGGCTGGCCATCGAGATTGATCGAACGGCCGGGGATGCGGATCGACGAGGTGGGTTTGATGGCCATCGAAACCAGCACGTCCTGGCCGCTGGAAATACCGCCCAGAACTCCACCGGCGTGGTTGGACAGAAACCCTTCCGGGGTCAGTTCGTCGCGGTGCTCGGTGCCTTTCTGGGCGACACAGGCAAAGCCGGCGCCGATCTCAACCCCCTTCACCGCGTTGATGCTCATCATGGCATGGGCGATGTCCGCATCAAGCCGGTCGTAAACCGGTTCGCCCAGCCCGACCGGGACCTTCTCGGCCACCACATTGATCCGCGCGCCAACCGAATCGCCTGCCTTGCGCAGATCGTCCATGTACTGTTCCAGCCCGACCACGGCGTCCGGATCGGGTGAAAAAAAACTGTTTTCGCCAACACTGCCCCAGGACTTGAAGACAAGCTCGATCGGGCCGAGTTGGGCCAGGTAGCCGCGAATCACCGTACCGTATTTCTCGTGCAGCCATTTCCTGGCCACTGCGCCAGCCGCTACCCGCACTGCCGTTTCCCGGGCCGATGAGCGTCCGCCGCCGCGATAGTCGCGGATACCGTACTTGTGCCAATAGGTGTAGTCGGCATGTCCCGGCCGGAAGGTACTGGCGATCTCGCCGTAATCCTTGCTGCGCTGGTCTTCGTTGCGAATCAGCAACGCGATGGGGGTGCCCGTGGTCTTGCCCTCGAACACGCCGGACAGGATTTCGACCGTATCGGACTCGCGCCGCTGGGTGACATGGCGCGATGTACCCGGCTTGCGCCGGTCCAGGTCAGCCTGGATATCCTCCGCCGACAAACTCATTCCAGGGGGGCAGCCATCGATCACGCAACCGATAGCCGGACCATGAGACTCCCCAAAAGAGGTCACACAGTAGAGTTTGCCTATAGAATTGCCGGACATTTAATATGTGAAGTTGAGACAAAAAGAATTTTTCAAATTATCTCACAGCCATCGTATTGTTCGTACCCATCATGACAGCCAAGGACCCGACTCACATGCTTACTCCCGACATCTGGAGGCGCACTCTCGTCCGCATTGTCGTCGCAGTCATGTTCCTGGGTACGGCCTTGGGTGGTCTGGCCTATTGGGTCGAAAGCAAACGGGTGGACGATACTGTCATACAGCTGGCAGTTCAGCAGGCCAATAGCTTCGTCAGCAGGCATCTGGGTGCGAACACAACGAACCTGGATACGCCGGAAACCGAAGCAGCCGTGCGCGACCTCATGCAGGACAACTTCCCGATCGTCAATCTGTACGACCAGAACCAGAACAAAAAGCTCGAGGCCGTGGCCAAGGGCAAGGAATGGATCCAGACCGCGCTGGAGGGCAAACTTCATGGCTTGCCGGCTGACAATGGCGCAGCCGATTACCGCATCGAGCTGAATGGCAACACCTACATACAGGTGCTGGTCCCGTTAAGTTCGGGCTTCTTCGAGGGCGTCTACCAGGTCGACCGGCAAAACAAGGTAGCGCTCGACAAGGGACTGCAGCGAAACACCCTGATGGTCTTTCTGACTGTCGTCGCAACCGGCATTCTGCTGCTCCCGCTGATGATGCGTCTGAACCGCGAAATCATCCGCACCTCCAAGGCCATCCTGGCCGGCAACATCGAGTTGATGGAAGTGCTCGGCAGCGCGATCGCCAAGCGCGACTCGGACACCAACACCCATAACTATCGGGTCACGCTGTATGCCATTGAGCTCGCCTATGCGGCCAACCTGCCCCACAAGGCCATGCGTTCCCTGATTTCAGGTTCATTTCTGCACGATGTGGGCAAGATCGGCATATCGGACACCATCCTGCTGAAGCCGGGCAAGCTCAGTTACGATGAATACGCCATCATGAAGACCCACGTCACGCTCGGGGCTGACATCCTGGATAAATCGACCTGGCTTTCCGCCGCACGCGACATCGTCCTCAATCACCACGAGAAATATGCCGGTAGCGGCTATCCGCGCGGGCTCAAGGGCAACGAGATACCCCTTACCGCCCGTATTTTTGCCGTCGTCGATGTTTTCGATGCGCTGACCTCCAAGCGCCCTTACAAAGTGCCCATGTCGCTGGAAAAGTCACTGGAAATACTCAAGCGCGACTCCGGCAGCCATTTCGACCCTGAATTGGTCGACACCTTCATCAAGATTGCGCCGGCCCTATACCAGCGCATGCATGAAATGCCTGACGAAACCATTGAGGAACTGCTGCGCAAGGAAGCCGCCTACTACTACGGGACGGAATGATGGCTGCCCCAGGCGCCCAGCCAGATTTCGCCTGGTCAGCCCAGGGTATCGAGTAACTCCAGGCCCAGCGCCACGCCAAATCCGGTCACATCGGAACCGACCGCACCCAGCCCACCCTTGCAGCGACTGGCAGACAGATCGACGTGCAACCAGGGCGTGTCGGCCACGAAGCGATTCAAGAACCGGGCGGCCAGGATGTGGTCTGCCTCGCCCTCCAAAGTGCATTGCTTGACGTCCGCGACCTGGGAATCCAGCGCCTCGTCGTAATCCTCCGGCAGGGGAAAGGCCACGACCCGTTCGCCGCACGCCTGCCCCGAGATCACGGCCTGCGCCGCCAGATCATCGCGATTGGCGATCACCCCGCTCATCCGGTCGCCCAGCGCCACCGCCATGCTGCCGGTCAAGGTAGCAAAGTCGATGATGGCATCCGGTTTTTCCCGCGCGGCCAAGGTCAGCGTATCCGCGAGAACCATGCGGCCCTCGGCATCGGTGTGCATGATCTCGATGGTGGTGCCGTTCAGCGCGGTGATGATCTCGTTCTGGGTATAGGCCTCGGGGCTAATGTGGTTCTGGGCAATGGCCAGCCAAACCTCAAGACGCACCGGTAGCTTCAGCCGGCTCGCCGCCAGCAGGATACCCAGAGCCACGGCCGAACCATTCATGTCGTCGTGCATGTTGTGCATGTAGCGCGCCGGCTTGAGGTTGTGGCCGCCGGTATCGAAGCAGATACCCTTGCCGACCAGGGCGATTGTCTGCGCCCGGGTGCCACGACCCTTGTAGCCGAGGCGGACGATGGCCGCATCCTCATGACCGCTGCCCCGCGCCACCGCAACAAACGCCCCGGCCTGCATCTTGCGTAGCCGCTTCATGTCATATTCCTCGATCGACCAGCCATGCTGAGCGGTCAGGTCGCGGATGCGTGCCCGATAGGTCGCTGGGGTCAACGCGTTGGGTGGCTCCATGGTCAGGCTGCGGGTCAGGATATTGCCTTCGGCCAGCGCTTGTTCGCGCACCAGGCCGTCGACGCTTTTTGATCCATGCACCACGATGCGTTTCATCAGCGAGGGCTTTTGATCTGACTTCCAGTTGGGCAGGGGGGCATTGTTCAGCCAGGTCACGTAGACCGCCTCGCGTGCCATACGGTCACGGAAATCGTCATCGCCGAAGACGGCGATTTCCAGGCTTTCCGGCTGTTCGTCAAGCAGTGGCTTGAGCGCTTTGCGCAACAGGGTCTGGCGTTCGAAAGTCGATTTTTCCGGATCCAGCCGCAGCCAGGAAGCCAGGCAACCGCCAGGCAATTCGAGGCTGAGCGGCTGCTTGCCGAGCGACTCCGGCTTCTTGCGCTGTCGCTGCAGCGCGTTCAGGACCAGGGAATGATCGGGCGCATCATGCCAGCCCTTGTCCGCAGGCAGGAGCACCAGCAGATGACGGGTCTGCAGGCTACGCTGGACCAGGGTTGCAGCTTGCTCGACCAGCTTGGGCAGACCCGTTTCGACTCGCGACTGTTTGCTCATTAGCCATCCTTAATATTAAAAATAACAATAGCCTGTATTGAATTGACTTAAGGCTCTTATCGCCTCGATAATTCGGCGCCTTTATGCCATATTGTTTCACGAAACTGATCGTCTTCTAACCGGGAATGCATGCTGGAACAAGCCAGTACCGTATGCCCCGGCCCCTATCCGGAGAACTCTTTCATGTCGACTCATAACCCTGACATCGACCCTCAGGAAACGCGCGAGTGGCTGGACGCCCTTGCCGCAGTCATCGAAGAAGAAGGCCCCGAGCGTGCCCATTACCTGCTTGAACGGCTGATCGAAAAGGCCCGCCGTTCTGGCGCCTACCTGCCCTACAACGCCACCACGGCGTATGTGAACAGCATCCCGACCCACCTGCAGGAAAAGCACCCCGGCGACACCGCCATGGAACGCCGGATCAAGACCCTGATCCGCTGGAACGCCGTGGCCTGCGTGATGCGCGCCAACGAGAAGGCGCCAGGCGTGGGCGGCCACATCGCCAGCTTCCAGTCCTCCGCCACCCTGTATGACGTCGGTTTCAACCATTTCTTCAAGAGCCCGTCCGCCCCTGACGGCGGCGACCTGGTCTTCTTCCAGGGCCACTCGGCGCCCGGCATCTACGCCCGCGCCTTCATCGAGGGCCGCATCGACGAGGAGCACCTTGAGAATTTCCGACAGGAATCCGGTGGCAAGGGCCTGCCCTCCTATCCGCACCCCTGGCTGATGCCGGACTTCTGGCAGTTCCCGACCGTGTCCATGGGCCTTGGACCGATCCAGGCCATCTACCAGGCCCGGTTCCTGAAATATCTGCACGACCGCGGCATCGCCGACACCTCGGGCCGCCATGTCTGGGCCTTCCTCGGCGACGGCGAGACCGACGAGCCGGAATCCCTCGGCGCCCTCACCCTGGCCTCGCGCGAGAAGCTCGACAACCTGATCTTCGTGGTCAACTGCAACCTGCAGCGCCTGGACGGCCCGGTGCGCGGCAACGGCAAGATCATCCAGGAACTGGAAGCCGCCTTCCGCGGCGCCGGCTGGAACGTGCTCAAGGTGATCTGGGGCTCGTACTGGGACCCGCTCCTGGCCATGGACACCAAGGGCCTGCTGCGCCAGCGCATGGAAGAATGCGTCGACGGCGAATACCAGAATTTCAAGGCCAAGGGCGGCGCCTACACCCGCGAGCACTTCTTCGGCAAATATCCCGAACTGAAGGAGATGGTCGCGGCCATGTCCGATGACGATATCTGGCGCCTGAACCGCGGTGGCCACGACCCGCACAAGGTCTTCGCCGCCTATGCCGCGGCCGTGAAGCACACCGGCCAGCCGACTGTGATCCTGGCCAAGACGGTCAAGGGCTACGGCATGGGCGCCTCCGGCGAGGCCCAGAACCCAACCCACCAGGCCAAGAAAATGGCCATGGACGATCTGCGTGCCTTCCGCGACCGCTTCAGCATCCCGATCTCCGACGAGGATCTGCCCAAGCTGCCGTTCTACCGTCCGGCCGAAGACAGCGCCGAGATGAAGTACCTGCGCGCGACCCGGGAAAAACTGGGCGGCTACATTCCGACCCGCCGCACCACGGCCGATTCGCTGGCCGTGCCTGACCTGGACGCCTTCCAGGCCATGCTGGAAGCGACCGGCGATCGCGAGATCTCGACCACCATGGCCTTCGTCCGCATCCTGACCACCCTGCTGCGCGACAAGGGCCTGGGCAAGCGCGTCGTACCGATCGTCCCTGACGAAGCCCGCACCTTTGGCATGGAAGGCCTGTTCCGCACGGTCGGCATCTACTCCTCGACCGGCCAGCTCTACGAACCGGTCGACTCCGACCAGGTGATGTACTACCGCGAGGACAAGGGCGGCCAGATCCTGGAAGAAGGCATCAACGAGGCCGGCGCGTTCTCGTCCTGGATCGCCGCCGCGACCTCGTACAGCACCAACGGCGTGCAGATGATCCCGTTCTACATCTACTACTCGATGTTCGGCTTCCAGCGCATCGGCGACCTGGCCTGGGCGGCCGGCGATTCCCGCGCCCGCGGCTTCCTGCTCGGCGGCACCGCCGGGCGGACCACGCTGAACGGCGAGGGCCTGCAGCACGAGGACGGCCACAGCCACCTGCAGGCGGCGATGATCCCGAACTGCATCGCCTACGATCCGACCTTCCACTACGAACTGGCGGTGATCATGCATGACGGCATGCGCCGCATGTTCCACGACCAGGAAGACGTGTTCTATTACATCACCGTGATGAACGAGAACTACAGCCACCCGGCCCTGCCCAAGGGCGCGGAGGCGGGCATTCTCAAGGGCCTGTATCAGCTGAGCGAAGGCGCCAAGGCAAAGGGCAAGACCAAGAAGCCCAGGGTCCAGCTCATGGGTTCGGGCACCATCCTGCGCGAGGTCATGGCCGCTGCCGAGTTGCTGGAACAAGACTGGGGCGTCAGCGCCGATGTCTGGAGCGCGACCAGTTTCAACGAACTGCGCCGCGAGGCCCAGGAAACACATCGCTGGAACCTGCTGCATCCGGACCAGAAGCAGAAGACCAGCTACGTCGAGCAGTGCCTGGACGCAACCGAAGGCCCGATCATCGCCTCGACCGACTACATGCGCGCCTTCCCCGACCAGATCCGGCCCTATATCCAGCGCCGCTTCGTCACCCTTGGCACTGACGGTTTCGGCCGCTCCGACTCGCGCGAGGCGCTGCGCCGTTTCTTCGAGGTGGATCGCTACTACGTCACCCTGGCCGCCCTCAAGGCGCTGGCCGACGAGGGCACGATTCCGGCCAGCACGGCCGCCGAAGCCATCAAGAAATACGGGCTCGACGCCGACCGGCCGAACCCGGTGAACGTATAACGGAGTCGAGAAGATGAGCATCAAGGAAGTCATCGTCCCCGATATCGGCAGCTTCAAGGATGTCGAAGTCATCGAGATCATGGTCAAGGTGGGCGACGAGATCGTCACCGACGCCTCGCTCATGACCGTCGAGTCCGACAAGGCCGCCATGGACATCCCCGCCCCGTTCGGCGGCACCGTGAAGGAACTCAAGATCAAGGTCGGCGACAAGGTTTCGTCCGGCTCGCTGGTCCTCATGCTGGACACTTCCAGTGACACCACCCCGGCCACGGCCGCGCCGGTGGTCACCTCATTCACCCCGGCCGCCACGCCGGTGGTCGCCAACGTGCCGCCGCCGTCCCACCCGGCGCCTGAAGTACCGGCCCACATCCCGCCCAGGCACCGGCCCGACCCGGTCGCTGCCCACGTCGAGTTCGTCGCCGGCAAGACTGCCCACGCCAGCCCGTCGGTACGCCGCTTCGCCCGCGAACTGGGCGCCGACCTCAGCCACATCAAGGGCAACGGCCCGCGCGGCCGCATCACCAAGGAAGATGTGCAGGCCTGGATCAAGGGCGAGCTGGCCAAGCCCAAGTCCGAGGCCATGGGCATCGGCTTCGGCGTCCTGCCGGCGCCGGAAATCGACTTCAGCCAGTTCGGCGAGACCGAGAACCAGCCCCTGTCCCGGATCAAGAAGCTGTCCGGCGCCAACCTGCACCGCAACTGGGTCACCGCGCCGCACGTCACCCAGTTCGACGAGGCCGACATCACCGACCTGGAAGACTTCCGCAAGTCGATGCTGGACGAGGCCGCCAAACGTGGCGTCAAGCTGACCCTGCTGGCCTTCATGATGAAGGCCGTGGTCAACGCCCTGCGCACCTTCCCGCAGTTCAACGCCTCGCTGGCCACGGACGGCGAAAGCCTGATCATGAAGAAGTATTTCCATGTCGGCTTCGCCTGCGACACCCCGGACGGCCTGGTCGTGCCGGTCATCCGCGACGTGAACAAGAAGGACGTGATGGACATCGCCCGCGAACTGGCCGAGCTGTCCGAACTGGCCCGCGAGCGCAAACTCAAGGTCGACGCCATGCAGGGCGGCTGCTTCACCATCTCCAGTCTGGGCGGCATCGGCGGTACCAAGTTCACGCCCATCATCAATTGCCCGGAAGTGGCCATCCTGGGCCTGTCCCGCGCCGAGATGAAGCCGGTCTGGAACAAGGCCAGCAAGACCTTCGAGCCGCGCCTGGTGCTGCCGCTGGCACTGTCCTACGATCACCGCGTCATCGACGGTGCCGACGGCGCGCGCTTCACCAGCCACCTGCGCCTGATGCTGTCCGACGTGCGCCGGCTGCTGCTCTGACCAAGCTCGTCATCCCCGTGCAGATGGGGATGACAAGCAACATGCGAACCTCATCCAAGCTCAAACTCGAGATAAAACCATGAGCCAATCCATCGAAATCAAGGTCCCGGACATCGGCGGCTTCAAGGATGTCGCGGTCATCGAAATCCTGGTCAGCCCTGGTGAATCCATTGCCAAAGACACCCCCCTGATCACTGTCGAGTCCGACAAGGCCGCCATGGACATCCCCTGCTCGCAGGCAGGCGTGATTGAAAAATTGCTGGTCAAGGTCGGCGACAAGGTATCCGAAGGCACGCCGCTATTGGTGCTGAGCCTTCCTGGTGATGCGCCGGCAGCTGAAATCAAGCCTGAGCTGGCAGCGAGCACACCAGTACCGGCAGCCACCCCAGCGCCAGCCCCCGCAGTCAACATCCCCGCCACAATGCCGGCCGGGGATCTGCATGCCGAGGTCCTGGTCCTCGGCGCAGGCCCAGGCGGCTATACCGCTGCTTTCCGCGCCGCCGACCTGGGCAAGCAGGTGGTCCTGGTCGAACGCTATCCCGATCTCGGCGGCGTCTGCCTCAACGTCGGCTGCATCCCGTCCAAGGCCCTGCTCCATGCCGCCAAGCTGATCACCGAGGCCGAAGAAATGGCCGAGCACGGCGTCAGCTTCGGCAAGCCCAAGGTCGACCTCGACACGCTGCGCAACTGGAAGGCCAAGGACGTGGTCGCCAAGCTGACCGGCGGCCTTGGTGCGCTGGCCAAACAGCGCAAAGTCACCGTGGTCCACGGTGTCGCGGAATTCACCGGGCCGAACCAACTCACAGTGGCTGGCCCGGATGGCACAACCAAGATCATCAGCTTCGACCACGCCATCATCGCCGCCGGCTCCCAGGCCATCAGGCTGCCCTTCCAGCCCGACGACGAACGGGTCATGGATTCGACCGGCGCCCTCGCCCTGGCAGATGTACCAAAACGCATGTTGGTCATCGGCGGCGGCATCATCGGCCTGGAGATGGGCACGGTCTACGATGCACTGGGCAGCCAGGTCACCGTGGTCGAACTGGGCGGCCAGCTGATCCCCGGCTGCGACGCCGATCTGGTCAAGCCGCTGGCCAAGCGCATGGAAAAACGCTTCGAGAAGATTCTGCTCAATACCGGCGTTACCGGCATGGAAGCGAAGCAGGACGGCATCCACGTCACCCTGAAGGCTGGCGACGCCAACGAAACCCAGGCCTTCGACCGGGTCCTGGTCGCCATCGGCCGCCGCCCCAACGGCAAGACCATCGGCGCGGAAGCGGCCGGCGTGGCCATCGACGAACGCGGTTTCATCGCCGTCGACAAACAGATGCGCACCAATGTGCCGCACATCTTCGCCATCGGCGACATCGTCGGCCAGCCCATGCTGGCGCACAAGGCGGTACACGAAGGCAAGATCGCGGCCGAGGTCATTGCCGGCCACAAGGTCGAATTCCAGGCCCTGGTCATTCCTTCGGTCGCCTACACCGACCCCGAGGTTGCCTGGGCCGGCATGACCGAGATCGAAGCCAAGGCGAAGGGCATCGAGATCGAGAAAGGCGCCTTCCCCTGGGTCGCCAGCGGCCGCGCCCTGTCGCTCGGCCGGACCGAAGGCATGACCAAGCTGATCATGGACAAGGCGACCGGCCAGGTGATCGGCGCCGGCATCGTCGGCACTCACGCCGGCGAACTGCTGGCCGAGGCGGTACTGGCCATCGAGATGGGCGCCACGGCAGAGGACATCGGCCTCACCATCCATGCCCACCCGACCCTGTCGGAGACGATCTGCTTCGCGGCCGAGATGGCCGAGGGCACCATCACCGACCTGTTGCCCCCGAAAAAGAAGTAACAGGCCGACGCCCGAGCAGCGAAAAGGCCGCAATTGCGGCCTTTTCCTTATGTACTTCACGATTTACCGGGATGAGGCACTACTGCCATTGCTCCCAGCGCCATGGCCGGGCAGACATACCGGTCACCCCCTGGCCGGAACAACAAGACCCCATTGATGATCGGGTATCTACCGTTCAATTTTGATACCATCGATCATTGGTTCATTTCTACCGTCAGTCAGTACGGCAATGAAAATACTCAATCAATTTTAGGGGGATCATGTTCAACAAATGCAAACGGGAAATCGAAGGGCTGAAGGCCTTGCTTGCTGATCACATGCGCCGATTGGCAGAAATGGAGCAAGCCGCCCAGGCCCAGGCAATCGAGCTCGACCAGGCCAGGCACGAAGCCGAAATCCTCCGGCACACACTGGAAAGTCAGGCCAGCACACATGCCAGCCTGACCAAGTTTCACCAGTCACTGCTGCTGGTCCAGGGCAGCACGGCCAAGATGGCCGATTTTCTGGGCAAGGAGAATATCGCTGCCATGGAGGTCAAGGGCGCCTCGCTGACCACGCGTTCGGCGGTGCACGCCCTGGCGGCCAACCTGGATGAACTCGCGCAAAGTTCAAAGTCCGCCTCGGACAAGGTGGGCAATCTGGATGCGCACGCCCAGGAGATCGGACAAATCGTCGAGTTGATCCGACAGGTGGCAGAACAGACCAATCTGCTCGCGCTCAATGCCGCGATTGAAGCGGCCAGGGCAGGTGAAGCCGGCCGGGGCTTTGCGGTGGTTGCGGACGAGGTCAGAAAGCTGGCCGAGCGAACCAGCCAGGCCACAGGCGAGATCTCCAACCGGGTCGCGAAGATCAGCGAATCGAGCCGGCAAAGCTGCGAGCATATGAGCCAGCTGTCTGAAAACTCGCACCAATACAGCGTCAAAGGCCAGGAGACCACCACGGTCATCACCCATCTGCTCAGCCTGTCCGAAAACATGGACAAGGCACTGTCAAGCGCCGCCTTGCGCGGATTCTGCGAGCTGGCGAAGGTAGACCACATTGTCTTCAAGTCGCGGGTCTACAATGTGGTATTGGGTATATCAGACGAAGGCGCGGAGGCCTTTTCCGATCACACCGCCTGCCGGCTCGGGCGCTGGTACTACGAGGGCGAAGGGCACCGGCACTTTTCCGGAGTACCCGGCTTCCAGGCGGTCGAAGCGCCGCACATGCGTTTTCACCAACTGGCAGTCGAGGCGGTACGCGAAGCCCGGTCGGGCAATCTTCAGACCGACATCCTGGCGCGCATGGAGGATGAGAGCATGAGCGTCATCACCCTGCTCGATACCCTAGCCAGCCAGTTCAAGCAGGAGATGGAGGCCAACCGCACCGACAGCGGCAGCGTCGACTTGTTCTGAGAGGAGAAAGGATGCCTGACTTTCTTCATCTGGTAACCACCCCGCCGGAAAGCAGCCTGCTCTACACGGGTCATTACGACCCTGTCCTGGTCAGCCTTTCCGTCGTCGCTGCGATATTTGCATCCTATGCGGCCCTGCTGGTCTCCGAGCACGTTGCCAACGCCGCCGAGACCAGGCCACGGCGGGTCTGGATTGCCATTGGCGGGACCTGCATGGGACTGGGCATCTGGGCCATGCATTTCGTCGGCATGCTGGCGTTCAGCCTGCCTTGCGGTACGGCCTATGATCCGCTGATCACCCTCCTGTCGATGATTCCGGGCGTCATGGCCAGCATCCTGGCCATGACCATCATCAGCCGGCCCACGCTGTCGACCTCGCGCCTGGTCTCGGGCGGCCTGCTGCTCGGGCTCGGCATCGGCACCATGCATTATTCGGGCATGGCGGCCTTGCATCTGGACGGCATGATCCGCTACGACCTAAAGCTGTTCCTGTTGTCCATTCTGGTCGCCATTGCCCTGGCGATGCTGGCCTTGTGGATCCGCAATCGCCTGCAATCATGGCATCCGTTCGAGTTGTTCTGGGTGCCGGTGATCAGCGCCGTGGTCCTGGGTCTGGCGGTTTCGGGCATGCACTACACGGCCATGGCAGCCGCCTACTTCATCAGCGACAGTGACCAGAGCATCGTCGATTCCCAGATCACTCCCACCTTCCTCGCCTCGATGGTTCTGGTCGTCACCAGTGCCATTATCGTGCTGACCATGGTGGCGTCGTATGTCGCGAAGCCGAAACTGTTTTCGCTGCGAGGCTCGTACGAGGTCACCGGCCTGATGATTGCCGGCTGGATCGGCATCGCCTGGTTAAGTGCCGGTGCTTATTACGATCATCTTGCCCGCAGCGTTTACCAGCATGAATCCGAGCAGGCCGCGCACCGGCTGAACCAGGTCACCGGCAATATCGACGATGCGGTCCAGATGCTCAAGGGCATCGCGCTGGTCATCGCCCTCGATCACGACACCCACGAAGTCCTGCGCCGCTTTGACCCGGATATTGGGCCCTCGATGCAAAATTATGAGGCCCGTAAAAAGGCCTGGACCGGTGACAAGGCGCTGGCTGATCTGAACCATTCGCTGGCGGTCGAAGCCACGCATCTGAATGCCGATGTCACCTGGATCGTCAATGCGGCCGGCGATTGCATCGCGGCCAGCAACGCCGGCACCGCCGGCAGCTTTGTCGGCACCAATTACGCCGATCGGGACTATTTCAAACAGGCCAGTGCGGGCCAGAACGGCCATCAATACGCGGTGGGACGGACGAGCAAGATTCCCGGCCTGTACTATTCCGCGCCCATCCTTGAAAACGGGCGCTTCATTGGCGCGGCGGTGGCCAAGCGGGACATCACGAAATTCGCCCGCTGGACCAATCCAGTCAATGCCTTCATCTCCGACAGCAATGGCGTCATCATCCTGGCGCCGGACCCGAAACTGGAAAACCACACCCTGCCCAAGGCCGAATTCCTGAATCTGTCGCTGGAGAAACGCCAGATGCAATACAAGACCAGCCGGTTTGAGCCCCTGACCATCAGCCGCTGGGACCAGGGACAATTCCCCTCGGCCGTGCTGCTCGGGGACAGCAAGGAACCGGTCGCGCTGGTCTCCAGGGTGTTGCCCGAAGACGCCATCACCATCCATCTGAGCCGGCCAATGGCTGACCTGGCGCGACTGCAAATCGAGCGTACCGGGCTGTTCATCCTGCTTGCCGTCGCCGGCAGCATGCTGATCGTCGCCGCTGGGGCCATGGTGCTTTACCTGCGCCAGGCGCGCGAAACGGAGACCGACCTGCGCATTGCCGCTGCCGCCTTCAACGTTCAGGAAGGCATGATGGTCACCGACGCCAGGGGCGTGATCCTGCGCGTCAATCAGGCCTTCACCGAGATCACCGGCTACACGCCCGACGAGGTCGTCGGCCAGAACCCCCGCCTGCTCAGCTCGGGCCGTCACGACGCCGCCTTCTATCGCGAGCTGTGGGATGCGATCGAGCGCATCGGCGCATGGCAGGGCGAAGTCTGGAACCGACGCAAAAATGGCGAGGAGTTCCCCGAATGGCTCACCATCACCGCGGTGAAAGGCATCCACGGCGCGGTCACCCACTTCGTCGCCACCATGAGCGACATCAGCCAGCGCAAGGCCGCAGAAGACGAGATCAAGCAACTGGCGTTCTACGATGCCCTGACCCACCTGCCCAACCGCCGGTTGCTGACCGACCGGCTCAAGCAGGCCATGACCACCAGCGCCCGAAGCGGGCATGGCGGGGCGCTGCTGTTCATCGACCTCGACAACTTCAAGACCCTCAATGACACCCTGGGCCATGACAAGGGCGACCTGTTGCTGCAGCAGGTTGCCGATCGCCTGGTCCGATGCGTGCGCGAGGGCGACACCGTATCCAGGTTCGGCGGCGACGAGTTCGTGGTGATGCTGGAAGGCCTGGGCGACAACCTCGAGGACGCCGCGACCCAGACCCGGACGGTGGGTGAAAAGATCCTGACCATCCTCACTCAGCCCTATCAGCTCGCCGGCTACAAGCATCACAGCACCAGCAGCATCGGCGCCACCCTGTTCCAAGGGAGCAGGGATTCCCTGGATGAACTGCTGAAACAGGCTGACCTGGCCATGTACCAGGCCAAGGATGCGGGCCGCAATGTGCTGCGCTTCTTCGATCAGGGCATGCAGGCCGTCGCCAATGCCCGCGCCTCGCTCGAAGCGGATATGCACCAGGCGCTGCGCAGCAACGAATTCATCCTCTACTACCAGCCCCAGGTCGACCGCGATGGCCAGCTGACTGGCGCCGAGGTCCTGGTGCGCTGGCAACACCCTCGGCACGGGTTGGTGCCGCCCGCCGAATTCATTCCTCTGGCCGAGGAAACCGGCATGATCCTGCCCCTGGGTCATTGGGTGCTGGAGACCGCCTGCACCCAACTGGTCGCGTGGGCCAGCCGCCCCGAGCTGGCCCATCTCACCCTGGCGGTGAATATCAGCGCCCGCCAGTTCCGGCATCCTGATTTCGCAGATCAGGTGCTGGCTGTGCTCGACCAGACCGGGGCCAAGCCCAAACGTCTGAAACTGGAGCTCACCGAAAGCCTGCTCCTGGAAGACGTGGCCGACATCATCGCCAAAATGAGCAAGCTGAAAGCCAGCGGGGTGGGCTTCTCGCTGGATGACTTCGGCACCGGCTATTCCTCGCTCAGCTACCTGAAGCGCCTGCCGCTGGATCAGCTGAAGATCGACCAATCCTTTGTCCGGGACGTGCTCACCGATCCGAACGATGCCGCCATTGCCCGCACCATTGTCGCCCTGGCCCAAAGCATGGGCCTGACGGTCATTGCCGAGGGCGTGGAAACCGAGGCCCAGCGCGCATTCCTGGCCAGCGAAGGCTGCTTCGCCTATCAGGGTTATCTGTTTGGCCGCCCCGGACCGGTCGAAGCGATTGAACGTTTGGCGAGCTGAGTCCGGGCCGCCATGTAGTTGTTGTCTGATCCCTCACCGTTTCAGGCGATAATCGCGCCCCATGATCCGACTCACCCGACTCACCCTCATTCGCGGCACCAAGCCGCTCATCGAAACCGCCGACCTGGTCCTCAACCCGGGCGAGAAGATCGGCCTGATCGGCGCCAACGGCTCGGGCAAATCCAGCCTGTTCGCCCTGCTCCGCAACGAGCTGCACCCCGACGCCGGCGATGTCGATTTCCCGGCCGCCTGGCGCATCGCCCATGTCGCCCAGGAAACCCCGGCCCTGGACCGAACCGCGCTCGACTACGCCATCGACGGCGACACCACCCTGCGCCGGCTGGAAGCCGAACTGGCCGAGGCCGAACACGACCACGACGGTCATCGCATCGGCGAACTGCACGGCGCACTGCAGGATGCCGACGCCTACACGGTGCGCGCCCGTGCCGAACAGCTGCTGACCGGCCTGGGCTTCGCCAACGACCAGATGCAGCGACCCATCGCCAGCTTTTCCGGCGGCTGGCGGATGCGCCTCAACCTGGCCCAGGCGCTGATGTGTCCGTCCGACCTGCTCCTGCTCGACGAACCGACCAACCACCTCGACCTGGACGCCATCCTCTGGCTGGAAGACTGGCTGAAACGCTATCCCGGAACCCTGATCGTCATCTCCCACGACCGCGACTTCCTCGACGGGGTGGTCAACGTGGTGGTGCACATCGACGGCCGGAAACTGAAACGCTACGGCGGCAACTATTCCAGCTTCGAGAAGCAGCGGGCGATCAACCTCTCCCTCGGCCAGGCCCAGTTTGAAAAGCAGTCGCGCGAACGCGCCCACCTGCAATCGTTCATCGACCGGTTCAAGGCCAAGGCCAGCAAGGCCAAGCAGGCCCAGTCGCGGATGAAGATGCTGGCCAAGATGGAAGAACTGGCGCCGATCCATGCCGCCGCCTCGTTCTCGTTCGAGTTCGGCGAACCGGAACGGGCGCCGAACCCGCTGCTGGTGCTGGAAGACGTGGTCGCAGGTTACGGTGACAAGACCATCCTCTCCGGCATCAACCTCAACCTCCAGGCCGGCCAGCGCATCGGCCTGCTTGGCGTCAACGGCGCCGGCAAGTCGACCCTGATCAAGACCCTGGTCGGCGACATCCCGCCGCTGTCCGGCAAGCTGGTTGCCGGCAAGGGCCTGGCCATCGGCTATTTCGCCCAACACCAGCTGGAGATGCTGCGTCACGACCAGTCGCCGCTCTGGCACCTGGGCAGGCTGTCGCCGACCACTCGCGAACAGGAACTGCGCAACTTCCTGGGCGGCTTCAACTTCAACGGCGAGATGGCCACTGCGCCGATCGCGCCGCTCTCTGGCGGCGAAAAGGCCCGGCTGGCGCTGGCCCTGATCGTCTGGCAACGGCCCAACCTGCTCCTGCTCGACGAACCAACCAACCACCTCGACCTGGAAACCCGCGAGGCGCTGACCGTCGCCCTGGCCCAGTTCGAAGGCACCCTGATCCTGGTCTCCCACGACCGTCACCTGCTCCGCGCCACCACCGACGAATTCATGATCGTCGCCGACGGCAGCCTGCAGCCCTTTGACGGCGACCTGGACGACTACCGCGACTGGCTGTTCCGGACCAAGCTCGGCCAGGGCAAGCCCAGACCGGACAAAACCGAGCCGCTCTCCACGCCGGCCGAAGCCGAGGCCGTTGCACGGGACAATATCGACCGCAAGGAACAGAAACGCCAGGAAGCGTCAGCCCGGCAGCGCCTGTCCGCCCAGCGCAAACCGATCGAGACCCGGATCAAGCGGCTGGAAGAGCAAATGGCCCGGCGCAATTCCCGCAAGGCAGAACTGGAGACCCTGCTGGCCGACCCTGCGGTCTATGGCGAAGCGCAGAAGGAGACGCTGAAAAACCACCTGTTCGAACAAGCCGACCTGGCCAGGGAACTTCATCAACTGGAGGCGGAATGGCTGGAGCAACAGGAAGCGCTGGAGGCCATTGTTGTCGATTGACAGCCTGCTCGCGGCCGCCCGACCGGTACAAACCCCATCAGACCGCCCGGCCACACCGGGCTGGTTCATTCTTCCAGTGTTCATTTGCGCCCATATTCATTACCCTGTCACTGTATAACTAACGATATAACCCGCCATGTCCCACCGATCCAGCACAACCCGCCTTAAGCCATTTCGCGTGAGCCGCCCCACCGCCGAGCTGTATGAACTGCCGCCCCTGGGCATGGATGAGGCGGCCCTGGCCTTGGATATCCGCCGCTATTTTGGCAATTTCCTTGGCCGCAGCCCTCACTGCCGCTCTTCTCACTATCCCTACATTGCCCTGACCCTGTCTCTGCGCGATCGCCTCATGGAGCGCTGGAAGCGGACCCGGGCGGCCTATGAGCAACAAGACGCCCGGCACGCCTACTACCTCTCGCTTGAGTTTCTGATGGGCCGCACCCTCAACAATGCCCTGCTCAACCTGGGCCTGGACGAGACCGCGAAAACCAGCTTGCACCAACTCGGGCTCGACCTGGAAGAACTGATCGACGTCGAGCTGGACGCAGGGCTGGGCAACGGCGGCCTGGGTCGTCTCGCTGCCTGCTTCCTGGACAGCTGCGCCACCCTGCAACTGCCGGTGATGGGCTACGGCATCCGCTATGAATACGGGATGTTCCGCCAGCACATCGAACATTGCCAGCAGATGGAGGAGCCGGACCACTGGCTGCGCGACGGCAATCCGTGGGAACTGGAACGGCCGGAGCACACCCGGCGCGTTCAGTACTATGGCCATACCGAAACTTACGAGGACATCCAGGGCCGTCGCCACGTGCGTTTGATGAATACCCAGGATGTGCTCGCGGTGCCCTTCGACACGCCCATCCCCGGTTACCAGAACGATACCGTCAACGTGCTGCGCCTGTGGAGCGCAGCGGCGACCGACGAGTTCGACCTGCAGGAGTTCAATTCCGGTTCGTACACCGAGTCGGTCGCCGCCAAGAATGCGGCCGAGAACATCACCATGGTGCTGTACCCGAACGACGCCAGCGAGAACGGCAAGGAATTGCGCCTGAAACAGCAATATTTCCTCGCCTCCGCCAGCCTCCAGGACGTACTGGCCCGCTGGGAGCAATACCACGGCCTGGACTTCAGCCGCTTTGCCGAAAAGAACGTATTTCAACTCAATGACACGCACCCGACCTGCGCGGTACCCGAGCTGATGCGCCTGCTCATGGACGAATACCAGCTGGAATGGGATGCGGCCTGGGCCATCACCAGCAAGGTCATGGCCTACACCAACCACACACTGCTGCCGGAGGCCCTGGAGAAATGGCCGGTACGCCTGTTCGGCCAGCTTTTGCCCCGTCTGCTCGAGATCATCTACGAAATCAACACCCGTTTCCTGACCGAAGTGGCCCGCCGCTGGCCGGGTGACAACTCGCGCCTGGCACGCATGTCGCTGATCGAGGAAGGTCACGATCCCCAGGTGCGCATGGCCTATCTGGCGATCGTCGGCAGCTTCTCGGTGAACGGTGTCGCCGCCCTGCATTCCGATCTGCTGCGCCAGGGCCTGTTCCAAGATTTCCACGAACTGTGGCCCTACAAGTTCAACAACAAGACCAACGGGGTCACCCAACGCCGCTGGCTGGCCGCCGCCAACCCGGCGCTGGCGCAACTGCTTACCACCAGGCTAGGCAATGACTGGATCCGGCAGCTGGACAAGCTGCGCGGCCTGATCCCGCTTGCCGACGACAAGGCCTTCCAGCAGCACTGGCATGAGGTGAAGCGCGGCAACAAGGTCCGGCTCGCGGAACTGGTGAAGAAAGACTGCAAGGTCGACTTCGATCCAGACGCGCTGTTCGACGTCCAGGTGAAGCGCATCCACGAATACAAGCGCCAGCTGCTCAATATCCTGCATGTTATCCACCTCTACGCCCGCCTGAAAAACGGCGAAGACGCGGACTGGACCAACCGCTGCGTACTCATCGGCGGCAAGGCCGCTCCCGGCTACTTCATGGCCAAGCGCATCATCACCCTGATCTGCAAGGTGGCGGACATGCTCAACGGCGATGCGCAGGTGGCCAATCGGCTCAAGCTGGCCTTCCTGCCCAACTACCGCGTTTCGGCCATGGAGATCATCGCTCCGGGCACCGACCTGTCCGAGCAGATCTCCACCGCCGGCAAGGAAGCGTCCGGCACCGGCAACATGAAGTTCATGATGAACGGGGCCATCACCATCGGCACCCTGGATGGCGCCAACATCGAAATCCGCGAGGAGGTCGGCGAGGACAACTTCTTCCTGTTCGGACTCAACGCCGAGGAAGTGGAAGCCGCCCGCGCCCACTACGACCCCAGCGCCATCATCGACGCCGATCCGGACCTTAAACGGGTCATGGACCTGCTTGAATCCGGCCACTTCAACCACTTCGAACCCGGCCTGTTCGACCCCATCATCCAGGCCATCCGCAGCCCGCATGACCCCTGGCTGGTGGCGGCCGACTTCCGTGCCTTCGTCGATGCCCAGGCCCGCGCCTCGGCCGCCTACCAGGACCGGAACCGCTGGACCCGGATGAGCATCCTCAACACCGCCACCAGCGGCAAGTTCTCGACCGACCGGACCATGCAGGAATACAACGCGGAGATCTGGCGGCTGACGCCAGTGGCGTCGGTCAAATAAGCCGGGCAGGCCAGCCTGCCCGGCCGTCGGGGCTGTCATACAAGGGTGCTATAACTGACTCCATAACCCTCAGGAGGTCCACATGGCCAACCAGCTCGAACAACTCCGCTCCATGACCGCCATCGTCGCCGACACCGGCGACATCGACGCCATCGCCCAGCACCGCCCGGAAGACGCCACCACCAACCCGTCATTGCTGCTCAAGGCGGCCGCCTCGCCGCGGTATGCACCGCTGCTGGACGAGGCCGTCGCCTGGGCGCGCGGCCAAACCAGCGACCCTGGCCGCCAGTTGACCGATGCCCTGGACAAGCTGGCCGTGAACGCCGGCGTCGAGATTCTGAAACTGGTACCTGGCCGGGTCTCGACCGAGGCCGACGCACGCCTGTCGTTCGACACCCAGGCCACCGTCGCCAAGGCACGGAGGCTGATCGAGTTGTACGCTGCCGCCGGCATCGGCCGGGAGCGGGTGCTGATCAAGATCGCCTCCACCTGGGAAGGGATCCGGGCGGGGGAAATCCTCGAACGCGAGGGCATCCATTGCAACCTGACCCTGCTGTTCGGTTTCGGCCAGGCCCGCGCCGCTGCCGAGGCCGGCGTGACCCTGATCTCGCCCTTCGTCGGGCGCATCTTCGACTGGAGCAAGAGCCATGGCGGCGATGCCAACGTGGCGCCGGAGGACGACCCCGGGGTGCGTTCGGTGCAGGCCATCTACCGCTATTACAAGCAGCACGGCTATGCCACCACGGTGATGGGCGCCTCGTTCCGCAATACCGGCGAGATCCTGGCCCTGGCCGGCTGCGACCGGCTGACCATCAGCCCCAATCTGATGGACGAACTGGCTGCCAGCGAGGTCCTGGTGCCGCGCAGGCTGGTTTACGACGGCGCAATGCAGCCCCGGCCCGCCGCCATGACCGGGGCTCAATTCCGCTGGGATCTGAACGAGGATGCCATGGCCACCGAGAAACTGGCCGAGGGCATCCGCAATTTCACGGTCGACCAGATCAAACTGGAAAAGACGCTGGCCGAACGGCTGTAGCACACCTGCCTGAGATCAAGGCGGACCAGGCCGCGCTGAGCGACCATGGCCCCCATCGCAAATCCCTTTGAAAGCATGAGCATGTCCTTCCCCGACTATTTCGAGCAGATCCCGTCGCTCACCCTCTACGACCCGCTGGCCGAACTACTCGGCGCCGCCACCAAGGGCCTCATGACCTACCGTTATGAGGACGCTGTCAAACTGGCCGGGCATTCCTGTCCGACGGTGGCCGGCGCCTGGCTGATGGCCGTGCGCGGCCTGTCCATCCTGTATCCTGAGCCGACCGTTCCCGAACGCGGCCAGATCAGGGTCGACCTGCGCGACCCCGAAGAAACCGGCACCACCGGTGTGGTGGCCAATGTACTTGGACTCATCACCGGCGCGGCCGGAGCCGGCGGCTTCAAGGGTCTGGGCAATCAGCATGTTCGGCGAGGGCTTCTCAAGTTCGGCGTTGAGCTGCCCGCACCGGTCAAACTGACCCGGCTGGACACCGGCGCGGCCGTGGCGCTGGACTATGCCCCGGAGGTCGTGCCCGCTTCGGCGGACATGGCCGCCGTGATGTCGGCTGTGGTGGCCGGGACCGCCGACCGTGCGGCACGCGAAACCTTCGGCCGGCTCTGGCAGGAACGGGTCCGGCAAATCCTGATCGACCATGCCGGCGACCCCGATCTGGTCACCGCCTGGCACGCCGAGTGAAGCCCGGAACCCCGTTTCCCTCAGCAAGACCAGGCTAGATTTCGTTCCTTGCCCAGCATCATTCGATGCGCATACACTATACGCATCGAACAGGCACAAGGAATACCTCATGACCGCCCCCACGAAAAAAGCCACCAACCTCAGCCTCCGCGTCGATCTGCTCGAAGAGGCGCGCGCCCTGGGCATCAACCTGTCACGCACGCTGGAAACCGCACTCGAAGCCGAGGTCAAGAAGGCCAAGGAAACCAAATGGCTGGAGGAAAACCGCGCGGCTATCGAGGCCTATAACCGCGATGTCGCAGAGCATGGTTTGTTCAGCGACAACTTCCGAACCTTCTGCCGCGAAAACGCCGAGACGGACTGACCTGGAATGCCCCAGCTCGATGTTTACCACAACCCGGACAAGTCATCCCTGGCACGCATTCCCTATGTCGTTGTCCTGCAATTCGACTTGCTCGACAGCCTGGAACATTTTGTTGTCGCGCCGCTGCGCATCAAGCAGGACGACTCCGTCATCCCCATGTTGCGGCTGAACCCGCTGACCATGATCGATGGCCAGGAATATCACGTCCGTGTGCAGGATATCGCCACCGTGCCGCGCCGTATGCTGAAAAGCCCTGTAGCAAATTTGTCCACCCAGCGCGACGAGATCATCGCCGCGCTCGACCTCCTATTCACCGGTTTCTAAAACACTCGAAAACTCCATGGCCCAATACGTAATGTCCATGCTCCGCGTGAGCAAGATCGTCCCCCCCAAGCGTCAGATCATCAAGGACATCTCCCTGTCCTTCTTCCCCGGCGCCAAGATCGGCCTGCTCGGCCTGAACGGCTCCGGCAAGTCGACCGTGCTCAGGATCATGGCCGGCGTCGACCAGGAATTCGACGGCGAGGTGCAGCGTCTGGCCGGCATCTCCATCGGCTACCTGCCACAGGAACCCGAACTTGATCCGGCCAAGACAGTGCGCGCGGAGGTCGAGGCCGGCCTGGGCGAGGTCATGCAGGCCCAGCAAAAACTGGAGCAGGTCTACGCCGCCTACGCCGAGCCGGATGCCGACTTCGACAAGCTGGCCGAGGAACAGGCCCGGCTCGAAGCGATCATCGCCGCCGCCGGCAACGACACCGCCACGCAGATGGAAATCGCCGCCGACGCCCTGCGCCTGCCGCCCTGGGACGCGGTCATCGGCAAGCTGTCCGGCGGCGAGAAGCGTCGCGTGGCCCTGTGCAAACTGCTGCTGCAAAAGCCCGACATGCTGCTGCTCGACGAACCGACCAACCACCTCGACGCCGAGTCGGTGGAATGGCTGGAACAGTTCCTGGTCCGCTTCCCCGGCACCGTGGTCGCCGTCACCCACGACCGCTACTTCCTCGACAACGCCGCCGAATGGATTCTTGAACTCGACCGTGGCCACGGCATCCCGTGGAAGGGCAACTACTCCAGCTGGCTGGAACAGAAAGAGGCCCGCCTGGAGACCGAGAACAAGCAGATCGACGCCCACATGAAGGCCATGAAGCAGGAACTGGAATGGGTGCGCCAGAACCCCAAGGCACGCCAGGCCAAGTCGAAGTCCCGCTTGGCCCGGTTCGAGGAAATGAACTCGGTCGAATACCAGAAGCGCAACGAGACCCAGGAAATCTTCATCCCGCCGGGCGAGCGCCTCGGCGACAAGGTGATCGAGTTCAACGGCGTGACCAAATCCTTTGGCGACCGCCTGCTGATCGACAACCTCAGCTTCCAGGTTCCGCCCGGCGCCATCGTCGGCATCATCGGCCCCAACGGCGCCGGCAAGTCGACCCTGTTCCGCATGATCCAGGGCAAGGAACAGCCAGACAGCGGCAGCATCGACATCGGCCAGAGCGTCAAGATCGCCTCGGTCGACCAGAGCCGCGAAGGCCTGGCCAATGACAAGACCGTGTTCGACGCGGTAGCCGACGGCGCCGACATCCTCACCGTCGGCCGCTTCGAAATGCCCAGCCGCGCCTACCTCGGCCGCTTCAACTTCAAGGGCGGCGACCAGGGCAAGATCGTCGGCAACCTGTCCGGCGGCGAACGCGGCCGGCTGCACCTGGCCAAGACCCTGATCCAGGGCGGGAATGTCCTGCTGCTCGACGAACCCTCGAACGATCTGGATGTGGAAACCCTGCGTGCGCTGGAAGACGCCCTGCTCGAATTCGCCGGCTGCGTGCTGGTCATCTCCCACGACCGCTGGTTCCTCGACCGCATCGCCACCCACATCCTGGCCTGCGAGGGTGATTCGCACTGGGAATTCTTCGCCGGCAACTACCAGGAATACGAGGCCGACAAGAAGCGCCGCCTGGGCGAGGAAGGGGCAAAGCCAAAGCGGATCCGGTACAAGCCGATCAGCCGATAGTGGAGACAGACCCGCACGGGAAATACTGCCGACACGACACCCAGTCGAAAATGGTGCAAGCCTATACTGCGATCGCCCGTCATCCGGGTGGATCGCAACGAGGAGGAAAATCATGATGATTCCGCGCATGAACGTCGTCACCTTGGGGGTATCCGACCTCGCACGCTCCACCACCTTCTACCGCGAGATCTTTGCAACCCAGCCCAACACCGAAAACGAGGGCGTCACATTCATCCCGCTGCCCGGCGTCTGGCTTTCGCTTTACCCTTTGGACAAGCTGGCCGAAGACATCGGCGAGGACGTGAAGCTGCCCCCGCCGGGCACGTTCGGGGGCTTTAGCCTCGGCTACAACGCACGCAGCAAGGAAGAGATCGTTAGCATCTTCGCCCGGGCTGCCGAAGCCGGAGCGCACATCGCAAAAACACCGCAGGACACCTTCTGGGGCGGCTTCAGCGGCTACTTCAGCGACCCGGATGGGCATTACTGGGAAGTGGCATGGGGACCGATGTTCGAGTTCACCGAGCACGGCGACCTGCGCTTCAAGGCATGAACCGGATCGAAAAGCAGCGGCCGGCCTGACGGTCGCATTCATCGACGATCGGCCAATCCGCATGCGAAAGAAAACCTGGCTCAGTTGGAGCAGCGGCAAGGACAGCGCCTGGGCGCTGCATGAGTTGCG
>JBBIJC010000002.1:84420-88278 GCA_037446165.1 Hydrogenophilales bacterium
TGCGTCGACCCCCGTGTCTTGCCCGCCGGGTTCGCCGGGCGCGAACTGACGCGGGCGCTGCTGGAAGAGATGCCGGCCGGCTGCGACCCCTGCGGCGAGAACGGCGAGTTCCACTCGTTCGTCTTCGACGGGCCGATGTTCGCCCGGCCGCTCGACATCGAGATCGGCGAAGTGGTGTCGCGGGACGGATTCGTCTTCGCCGATTGCCGGTCAAGAGGATCCTAGCGTAGTGCTTCATTCTGTCTGGCACTTGTTGCGACGATGATTCGATCCGAGAAACCTCGGTCAAGACCGGGTGTGGGGGCGGCCTTGGCCGCGAAAGTACCCCTTCAGCCGCGCATCTCCTTCGCGGCCAAGGCCGCTCCTACAAGAATGCCTCGGATTTCCGCAATTCGATGCGTTCCGTCAACCTGGAAGCACCACATTAGCGGCGGGAGAGTTTCAGTTTTCGGCTTACCGGGCTACGCTACTGGCCGCTCAACCGATTCCCGACCGCCATGACCGCTCCCCTTCCCGTCCTCTCCCTCCTCGAAACCCGAGTCCTCGGCGTGCTGGCCGAAAAACAGCGCACGGTGCCGGACACCTATCCGATGACCCTGAATGCGCTGCTGGCCGGCTGCAACCAGAAGACCAGCCGGGCGCCGATCATCGAGGCCTCTGAAACAGAGGTGCAGGCAGCGGTGGACAGCCTGAAATTCGCATCGCTGGTGATCGAATCGAGCGGCGGCCGGGTCGCGCGCTACGCCCACAACATCGAACGAGTGCTGCACATCCCGAGCCAGTCCACCGCCCTGCTGGCGACCCTGATGCTGCGCGGACCGCAAACCTCGGGCGAACTGCGCATCAACAGCGAACGCCTGCACAAATTCGCCGACATCTCCACGGTGGAAGGCTTCCTGGCCGAACTGGCCGAGCGCGAGACGGGCGCCCTGGTGGCGGAACTGCCGCGCCAGCCCGGCTCGCGCGAGAACCGCTGGATGCATCTGCTCTCGGGCGAACCGGCCATCGAGGAAGCGGCCGCCACGGACCCTGCCGCCCCCTCGGCCGACGTGACACTCGGCGAAATCGCCGCGCTCAAGGCCAACGTCGCCCGGCTCGAAGCCGAGCTGGAGGACTTGCGCGGACTGGTCGGCAAACTTTACCGGGAGCTGGGCATCGAGCAGCCTGGTACACAATTCCGCAGTTGGCCGATGGCATGATCGGCGACAATTCCAGCCATCACCGCGACCGCAATCACGAAACAATCCACCCACACCATGTCCAGCCTGATCCGAATTACCCTCTTTGCCATCCTGATCCTGAAAGCGCCGGCCGCCCTGGCCGGGTCGGAATCGACCGAGGTACACGCCTGGTGTGAAACCCTGGGTCAGCGTTTGCACAGTGTGGCCGCCACCGCCTGCCATGCCGAAAATTTCGGGGCCGGCCCTGAACGCACGACCAAGGGCAATATCCTGGCCTATCGCGATATCGACTCGATAGGTCACGATGCCGGAGCCGACGAACCGAAACACATCCTGCTCATCGGCGGCATTCACGGCGACGAGTTGACGGCGGTGTCGATCGTGTTCAGCTGGCTCAAGTGGATACGCGAGCCCGAACCGGCGTCCTATCTTTGGCGCGTGATTCCCCTGGCCAATCCGGACGGCCTGCTGGCGAAGCCTTCCACCCGGGTCAATGCCAACGGTGTCGATCTCAACCGCAACTTCCAGACCCCGGACTGGGACATGGATGCCCAGACCTACTGGAACGACCGCACCCGGCGCGACCCGCGGCGCTTTCCGGGCAAGCAGGCCGGTTCGGAGATCGAGACGCAATGGCTGGAGAAGCAGGTCAGCGACTTCAAACCGGATCTGATCATCAGCATCCATGCTCCGTACAACCTGCTCGACTATGACGGTCCGGTGCCGGAACCGACGCGCTTCGGCCGGCTGACCCTGAGCCGGCTCGGCGTCTACCCCGGCTCGATGGGCAATTACAGCGGGCTCTACAAACAGATTCCGGTCATCACCATAGAGCTGCCCAACGCCAACAACATGCCCGCCCCGCGCGAGCAGCGGGCGATGTGGGATGACATGCTCAACTGGATGAAGAACAACATCAAACCGACCCTGATGGCACCGCTGCCTGCGGGCAAGTCCGCTTCCACCTTTGGGCACGCCACCCCGGCCAGCGCTACGGCCAAGCAATAAACACCTTATCCCCGCCAGAGGCCGCCTTGGAAAACCTTGAACCGCATTCGGTCTGGTCGCATTTCGCTACCCTCTGCGCCATCCCCCGCCCCTCCCTGCACGAAGCCGCGCTGCGCGACCATCTGACCCTCTGGGCGAAAACACGTGGCATCGAGGCCAGCGTCGACGCCATCGGCAATCTGATCCTGAGGAAGCCGGCCAGCCCTGGCCACGAGGATCGGCCCGGCGTGATCCTGCAAGGCCATCTCGACATGGTCTGCCAGGCCAATGCCGGCACGGTGCACGATTTCGAACGCGATCCGATCCGTGCCGAGGTGCGCAAGGGCTGGGTCGTGGCCGAGCAAACCACGCTCGGCGCCGACAACGGCATCGGCGTCGCGCTCGCGCTGGCCGCGCTCGAAGCGCCAGGGTTGATTCATCCGCCCCTCGAAGTGCTGCTTACCGTCAACGAGGAATCCGGCATGGACGGTGCACGCGGACTGGCGCCGGGCACCTTGCAGGGTCGGACGTTGATCAATCTGGACACCGAAGAATGGGGGCATTTCTATCTGGGCTGTGCCGGCGGCGTGGATGTAGAAGTCGCGCAACCGGTCGCGCTGGAGACCCTGCCGCAAGGCCAGGCCTTCCGCCGCATCGAGATCGGCGGCCTGCACGGCGGCCATTCCGGCATCGACATCCACCTCGGGCGCGGCAATGCGATCAAGCTGCTGGCCGAAGCGCTGGATGATCTGGCCGGGCTGTTCGATCTGCGTCTGATCGCAATGAACGGCGGCACCGCCCGCAACGCCATACCACGCGAAGCCACGGCCCTGTTCGCCCTGCCCGCCGGCCTGGTCGAGACACTGGAGCGCCATGTACTGCAATGGCAGGAAGACTGGCGCCAGCGTTTCGCCGAGGCCGATCCTGCGCTGACCTTGACCTGCAAGACAGAGGATGCAACCCGAACCGAGGCGATCACGCTTGCCGAGCGCGACCGCCTGCTGGTTTATCTCACTGGCGCAGCCAACGGCGTGGACTCAATGAGCACCGCCTTTCCGGAGGTAGTCGAGACCTCGGACAACCTCGGCGTGCTGCACCTCGCCAACGGCGAATTCCGCGCCACATTCAAGGTCCGTTCGCTGGACGACGGCAAGGCCGACGCCCTGGCCGAGATCATGGTCCAACAGGCACGTGAGCATGGTCTGCATGCCTGGAAGGACGGCGCCTATCCGGGCTGGACGCCCAACCCCGGCTCGCCCCTGCTCGCCCTGTGCCAGCGCGTCTACACGGACGAATTCGGTCAGCCCGCCTCGTTGCAGGTCATCCACGCCGGCCTGGAATGCGGCCTGCTGGCGGCCAGCCATCCACACCTCGACATGATCTCCTTTGGTCCTGACATCCGCGGCGCGCACGCCCCAGGAGAACGGGTCGAGATCGCCTCGGTCGAAAAATGCTGGCAACTGCTCAGGGCCGTGCTGCGCACGCTGGCGTCGCAATGAGCATCGAACCACATACCTACCAGTTGGTCATCCGCGTTCCGCTCCAGATCGAAGTCACCATCGGCAAGCTGGGTCTATTCCGCTTTCCCGAAGGCACCTACGTCTACACGGGATCGGCACGGCGCAACTACGAGGCCCGCATCGCCCGCCACCTGCGCCAGGAGAAGTCGCTGCGCTGGCATATCGACTAG
>JBBIJC010000003.1:0-28962 GCA_037446165.1 Hydrogenophilales bacterium
GTTGTACTGATGACCAAATTGAACATGACACATTTTCACTTTGGAATGGCGGCCACTATTACATTTGGGATGAAACAACGAAACAATGGGTGCGCAACCAAAACGTATTATGCGATACAGCAACAGGAAACATTGGCTGGAACACATCAATCGAGGCCAATAGCAACAAGGGGGAAGATGAACTTCATATGCGCGATTCGGACCAATATAAGTTAGGGAAAAAAGGGCAAACTGATGATCACCCCTGGAAATATTATGGAGTTTGTTATGCGGATCATGTGCTTGATAATTAGCCTTCTAACATTAGGCGCTAGCGCGATCACGCCAGCATGGGCTGAAATTAAAAACACAACCGAAGATAAATTATGTTCTTTCAGCATAAACAACAAACAACTAAAAAAAATATACAAAGAAAGAAGCACATCACAAAAGACACTTTTTTGTTTTTCAAAACAAAGCCCCGAGAATTATGGAGTATTTGTCGTTAGATTTGATTCGAAATCTTCTGGCGAAGGGTACTGCGGCGCAGGAAATGAGGATTATATTGTATTGGCAAAAATACAGAACAAGCATGCCTATCCGATTGACTGGAACTTAATTCAAAGTTGTATCAACTCCAAGGAACTATATATAACCGATGGCGATTCATTTGAGTCGCTTATCGCCCACCTACATAACAATAAAAAAGAGCTCTGGATTTCTTTTGAGCCTCTCGGCCCCAATACAGGAAAACCAGATAGTTCATTGCAACGTTTATCCATAGACAAGAAACGTTTAAAAATCGTTAATGGCCCAGATTGCAGTTACCATGACAACGACATATCTTCATGCTCAAACCATGAGCACAGCGACAAGCCAAGCAGCACAAACAATCATAATTAACTGTCGGGTCCCGGATGGAAAATAGCGATGAAAACTATTGCGCTATTGGCGTTGATTGTCTTAGCAAACACCGCCGCAGCAAATACTCTTAATAATAAGGATGTTCGCGCGTTTAAATCGAATGCGGACTTGTGTGAACACTTTGCGGGAGAATGGGATTCGGAATTGCCCATAAGCGAGCAAAAAAGAATCGAACAGGCCATAGACAGGTATTGTGGGAAAGCACAGCGTCAGATGAAACACCTACAAAATAAATACAAAAATAACAAGGATATAGATAAGTTAATCAATGAATATGAATCCGTCCAGTCCTACTCAAAGTAAACTCCGTTTACCTCCCACTCTGCCGCAAAGGCGGGTATTCATCGGCACCTCCAGGGATGCCGATTTTTTTGCCGCCGTATCGAGAAGTTTATAACTATCTGTTTTTCATTGGTTTGTGCGGCTGCTACATAATTCCGCATATTTCTGGGATGGTTGGGATTTGAAGACAAAATATTCGAATCACATCATCCGGCCAGCCAGTGCCCCGACTTGCCGCCCTGCTTTTCCAGCACCCGGATATTCTCGATGGCCATGCCCCGATCGACTGCCTTGCACATGTCGTAGACGGTGAGCAGACCGACCGAGACGCCGGTCAGTGCTTCCATCTCGACTCCCGTTCTACCGACCGTTTCGACCGTCACCTCGCAGTACACGCCGGGCAATTCCGGGTCAAGGCTAAATTCGGCGCCGACGCGGGTCAGGGCCAGCGGGTGACAGAGCGGGATCAGTTCGCCGGTGCGCTTGGTAGCCTGGATGGCGGCGATGCGGGCAATGCCGATGACGTCACCTTTGCCGGCACGGCCGTCGCGGATCAGTTCGAAGGTTTCCGGCCGCATGCTGATCCGGCCACCAGCTCGGGCGATGCGGTGGGTCTCGGCCTTGGCGTGGACATCGACCATGACGGCCTCGCCGGCTGCATTGAAATGGGTCAGGTCGTTGCTCATTTTGGGGTCTCGTTCCAGCGTTGTACGGCCTGTTCGTCATGTTCACGGGCATCCAGCCAGCGGCTGCCGTCGGGCGTGGCTTCCTGCTTCCAGAACGGCGCTTCGGTCTTGAGGAAGTCCATGATCGCCTGGGCGGCCTCGAAGGCGGCTTCGCGATGTCCGGCCGCGACCTGGACCAGAACAATCTGGTCCGCCAGATCGAGCGGACCGACGCGATGCACGATGCGCACGCTGTGCAGGTTCCAGCGCGCCAATGCCCGCTCGCCAATGTCCTGCAATACCTTTTCGGTCATGCCCGGATAGTGTTCCAGGGTCAGTTGGCTGACCGTGCTGCCCTCGCTGTGGTCGCGCACCCGGCCGACGAACTGGACCACGGCGCCGACCGTGGCGTCGCCGGCCAGGCGGGCATATTCCTGCGCGAGGTCGAAATCGGCGGTCTGCACCGCCACGCTGGCCTTCGAATCCATGTTCAGCCTCCGGTCACCGGCGGGAAGATGGCGACCTCGGAATCGGCCTGCAAGGGCGCGTCCGCCGGCGCCACCTCCTGGTCGACGGCCACCCGGAAGGGCCGGCCTTCGGCCAGTTCCGTCGCCCAGACGCCGCCGCGCTCGCGCAACACTCCGAGCAGGCCGGCGACCGTCGGGTCGGCCGGCGCAGTGAGGAATTCCTCACCCCGACCGAACACCTCACGCAACCGGCCGAAATAGAGTATTTGCATGGTGTCGCCTTTCACGCCTTGGGTTTGACGGCCGACTTGGGCCGGAAGGCCTGGACCACGTCCGGGTTGGTCTCGACATAGGGTGCGCCGATCAGGTCCAGGCAATAGGGCACGGCGGCGAAGATGCCGTCCAGGGTTTCCTTGATCGCCTTGGGCTGGCCGGGCAGGTTGAGGATCAGAGACCGGCCCCGGATGACGCCGACCTGGCGCGACAGGATCGCGGTCGGCACGTACTTCAGGCTGATCCGGCGCATCTCCTCGCCGAAGCCGGGCATGACCTTGTCAGCCACGGCCAGCGTGGCTTCGGGAGTCACGTCGCGCGGCGCCGGGCCAGTGCCGCCGGTGGTCAAAATCAGATGGCAACCGGCCGCGTCGGCCAGTTCACGCAAGCAGGCTTCGATGGCCGGCTGCTCGTCCGGGATCAAACGGGTTTCACGTACCCAGGGCGTGGTCAGGGCGGCAGAAAACCAGTCGATCAGGCCGGGCAGGCCCTTGTCTTCGTAGACGCCCTGGCTGGCCCGGTCGCTGATCGAGACCAGGCCGATTTTGAGTGGTTCCTGCATGGGGTGTTCCTTGCCTATCACTGGCTGAAAGGATAGTGCAAACCGCCCTTCCGTGCAGGCCCTTCAGCCGCCGGTGCGGGACATGACGCGCACCAGGCGTTCCGGCGCCTCGCGGAATTCGTGGCGCTCAGGCTTGCGGTCGATGGCGGTGCGGATCTGTCCGGCCAGTTCGGCGTCGGAGATACCGGCCCGCAGCAGCGGTCTGAGTTCCAGACTGTGTTCCTGACCCAGGCAGAGCAGCAAGGTGCCTTCCACGGTCAGCCGGACCCGGTTGCAGGTGGCGCAGAAGTGTTGCGACATGGGCGTGATGAAGCCAACCGCGCCGGAGCCGTCGCGGGTCTGCCAGTAACGGGCCGGGCCGCCGCCAAGTTCGGTCGCGGACGGGAGCAGGTCGTAGCGACCGACCAGCCGGTCGCGCACTGTGCTCAGGTCCAGGCCCGCCTGGCCGCGGGCGGTATCGCCCATGGGCATGAGTTCGATCAGGCGCAGGATATAGCCGCCATCGAGGGCGAATTCGACCATGCGCTCGATCTCGTGGTCGTTGATGCCGGCCATGACCACCATGTTGATCTTGATCGGCGTAAGGCCGGCCACCTTCGCCGCACTGATTCCATGCAGCACGCTGTCCAGCGTATCCCGCCCGGTGATCTTTTCGATGCAGCCCTGGTCGAGCGAATCCAGGCTGATGTTGACCCGCCTCAGCCCGGCCCTGACCAGCGCATCGGCCTGTCGATCCAGCCGCGCGCCATTGGTCGACAGCGAGATGTCCTCGATGCCGGGCAGGGCCGCGATCCGGCCCACCAGATCGGGCAGGTTGCGGCGCAGCAGCGGCTCGCCGCCGGTCAGCCGGACCCGGCGCACGCCGAGCGTCGAGAACACCCGGATGACCTGGGTCAGCTCAATGAAGCTCAGCCAGTCAGCCGGGTCTTCATAGTCGGTAAACTGCTTGGGCATGCAATAGGTACAGCGCATGTCGCAGCGGTCGGTCACCGACACGCGCAGATAGTCCACCCGCCGGTTGTAGCGGTCGATGAGGGCGGGCATGTCGTTGCGTTTTTCCATGACGGGTCCGAGTCGGTTTCAGACGCTATTTTGCCTTAGACGCTTTCCCCTGTTGGCCGAATGTGTTGACCACGATGGGCTGCACGTCGGCCTGCGGACGGTGGCACTGCACGCAGTTCCAGCGACCCATGTAGAACTCACCCTTCTTGACATCGACATAGTGGCTGGCCGGAGCCGGGATCGGCATGCCTGCCTCGACCTTCTTGCCGATCATCTCGGGCTGGACGTGGCAGTCCTTGCACATGTTCGAATCCTGCGTGATCGGCAGCATGTCCTGGATCGAGTGCGTGATCATCGGCGGCGCAGTCTGATAGGAACGCACCGCACGGGTATTGAACGTGCCGACATCCGGCTCCTTGTACTCGAACGCAGGCGGCGCCGGCGAGTCGTTGACGCTGGTCTTGGACAGACCCATCGAGTCTTCCGGGATCGGCTGATCCCCAACCGCCCAGACGGTCATGGCCAAGGTCATGGCCGCCAGTGCCGTCCCCATCAGTAAGCCTCTTTTCATCTCGTCCTCCTAAAAACCCGCTTCATGAAAAATCAATCCCTCCGCGCATGGGCGCGGATGAGAGGTCTGAAATCGAAAGCCAGGCTGCCCTCGGGACACAGCCCCGTGCACCGGCCGCAATTGCTGCATTCACCCGATACGACATAACCGGTCTCCTCCAGCCGCTTCAGGTTCAGCACCTGCGGTTCCGGACAGACCCGGGCACACTCGCCGCAATGGGTGCAGGTGTCCTTGTCGAAGCGGACCCGCAATTGCGCGCTGCGCCCGACCAGGGACCAGAAACCGCCCAGCGGACACAGATGCCCGCACCAGCCGTTCTTCAGGATCAGCAAGTCGAACAGGAAGATCGCGGCCAGGGCCATGCCGCCGGCGCCCAGGCCGAAGATGATCTCGCGGTGCATCATGCCGACCGGACTCACCCATTCGAAGGCGGCCAGGCCGGTCAGCGCGGACAGGATCAGCGAGGCCGCCAGAACGAAATAGCGGATATTGCGGCTGACGTGGAACATCGGCGGAATCGGCAAGCGGGCACGCAGCCAGCCGGACAGGTCGGTCACCATGTTGACCGGACAGACCCAGGCGCAGAACACCCGGCCGCCGACCAGCAGGTAGAAGGCCATGACGATGGCCGCGCCGAGCATGACCTTCTGCTGCAGGACGTGGCCGGTCAGGAATATCTGCAGCACCGCGAATGGATCGGCCATCGGCACCAGACCGATGAACTCCGAGGCTGACAGGTTGCCGCTCAGCAGGGGCATCTTGGCCGGATAGTGCCAGGCCCAGTGCGCGGTTCCGAAGAACAGGAGCAGGATGCCGAACTGGGTCAGCCGGCGCAGCACGATGTAGCGCCAGGTCCAGAGCCGGGCCGCGAAGCCGCGGGCATGGACCTTGTCGACCGAGTTCAGGGCGTCGGTCCTGCTGTATTCACCGATCGCGCTCATAAGCCACCCTGGTTCAGGTAATCGACGCCAGGCGCCTTGCCATCGGGCGCCTTCGGTGCTTCGGGCGCGCTTGCGGCCGGCTTGAAGTCCTCGGTGATCTTGCCGGTATCCTTCCAGCCGATCCGGTAATGCTCGCCCATTTTGCCCTGCACCAGTTCGCGCGGCAGGATGCGGATGGCGGCCACCTCGGTCGGGCAGGAGCGCTCGCAGATGCCGCAGCCGGTACAGGCGTCCGAGTTGACGATGGGCCGGAACATGGCGTGTTTGGACAGGCCGCGCGGGTCGGTTTCCAGCCAGATCGCCTTGCCCCGGATCGGGCAGTCGCGGTAGCAGATCTCGCAGCGCAGCCCCTTCCAGGACAGGCAGTTCTCGATGTCGATCACCGCCAGGCCCATGCGCGCCTGGTTGATGTCCGTCAATTCGGGCGCCAGCGCCCCGGTCGGGCAGGCCTTCAGGCACGGGATGTCCGGACACATGATGCAGGCCCCGCTGCGCGGCGTGAAATAGGGCGTGCCGATCGGCAGGTCGCCTCCGGCCGGAGCCAGCTTGAGGATGTCCGGCGGACAGGCGTTGACGCACTGGCCGCACTTGATGCAGGCCGCGTTGAAATCCTTCTCGGCCAGCGCGCCCGGCGGCCGCAGGGCATAGGGCTGGGCCTTGGCCTCCTGGCGGAGCAGATAGGCCCAGAGCAGGCCGCCGGTGGCCGCCAGGGCAGCGCCCTGGGCGGTCTTGACCATGAAGTCGCGGCGGGTGATGGAGGAGTCGGACATTTAGCTATAAGTCCTTGGTCGTCCCCGTGGAAACTGGAACCCGGTTCTTGAACAAGCTGGGTCCCGCCTGCGCGGGAATGACGTTTCAGTCACGCCTTGTAGACCTTGACCGAACACTTCTTGTAGTCGGTCTGCTTCGAGATCGGGCAGGTCGAGTCCAGGGTGACCTTGTTGATCAGCACCGACTCGTCGAACCAGGGCACGTAGACCAGGCCGGTCGGAACCCGGTTGCGGCCGCCGGTTTCGATCCGGACCCGGACCTTGCCCCGGCGCGACTCGACCCAGACCAGGTCGTTGCGCTTCAGGCCGCGTTTCTCGGCGTCCTTGGTGTTGATCCAGCACACGGCATCGGGGAAGGCCCGGTACAGCTCCGGCACGCGCCGGGTCATGGAACCGGAGTGCCAGTGTTCCAGCACGCGACCGGTGCACAGCCAGAGGTCGAACTCCTTGTCCGGCTGCTCGACTGGCGACACATAAGGCCGGAAGTAGATCTTGGCCTTGCCCGAAATGTCGACCTTCTTGCTGCCGTCGCCGACCGCATCCAGGCTGCCCATGATCAGGCTCTTGCCGTTGTTGCCGTAGAAGTCGATGCCTGCGCCTTTCTTGGCATAAGGGTCGTACTGGTCATTGAAGCGCCAGGGCGTCTCGGTCCACTTGCCTTCTTTCTGCACCACCGGCCAGCGCAGGCCGTGCACGTCGTCGCGGTAGTAGACGTCGAACGGTGCCAGGTCGTGGCCGTGGCCGAGGCCGAACTTGCGGTATTCCTCGAACATGGCCTTTTCCGGGAACCAGCCGTCCTTGAGCGTTTCCGAAATATGGTTTGCATGACCCTTGGCCACGGCCTTGTCCGGCCAGCGGAAATCCTTCTTGTTGGCCGGCGTGGCGAACAGGACTTCGTACAGGCTCGCCTCCGGGCTGTAGCCCATTTTCTGCGCTTCATCCAGCACCGAAGGCAGCTTGCCGTCGGTGAAGCCGGCCTCTTTCAGGCCGGGGACGTTCTGCTCGCCCCACACGTCCTTGATCTTGATCCGCTTGGCCATCTCGAGCAGGATCCACAGGTCGCCCTTGGCCTCGCCGGGCGGCGGCACCTGCTGGCGCCAGGCCTGGGTGCGGCGTTCGGCGTTGCCGTAGAAGCCCCATTTCTCGAAGATCATCGCCGCCGGCAGGACCAGGTCGGAGACCTTGGCCGAAACCGTCGGGTAGGCATCGCAGCAGACGATGAAGTTGTCCATGTCGCGCGCGGCATGGATCCAGTGGTTCAGGTTGGCGGTGTTCTGCCAGGGGTTGTTGACCTGGACGATGGCCCATTTGACGCTGCCGTCTTCCAGGTCGCGCATCAGCTTGGTGAAGTGGCTGCCGATGGTCGGGTTGAGGGTCTTGGCCGGCAGTTTCCAGATTTCCTCGGCATGCTCGCGATGCTTGGCGACGTTGACCAGCATGTCGGCCGGCAGGCGGTGCGAGAACACCCCGACCTCGCGCGCCGTGCCACAGGCCGAGGGCTGGCCGGTCAGCGAGAAGGCGCCGTTGCCGGGCATGGCCTGCTTGCCCAGCAGCAGGTGGTTCATGTAGGCCTGTTCGTTGGCCCAGGTGCCGCGCTGGTGCTGGTTGAAGCCCATGGTCCAATACGAAACCACCTTGCGCTTCGGGTCGCAGTACAGGTCGGCCAGCTTGAGCAGCTTGGCCTTGAAATCGGCATCGGATTCTTCGGCATTGCCTTTGGCGACCGAGGTCACGAAATCGGCGTCGTAGGGTTCCAGCGCGGCCTTGAAGTCGTCAAAGCTGATCGCCCAGTCGGCGGCCGGCTTGGCGCCCAGCGTGTTGGCCTGCTTGACCGCCTCGCCGGCCTTGCGGCGCTGGGCGATGGCCTCGTACTTGTCGGTGACGTGGACCTGCTCATTCTTGACCACTTCCATTTCCCGGGCCGAGGCGAACTGGTCCGCCTTGGCCGGGCGGAAGCCGTAACCGATGTCGGTCGGACCGGTGGCGAACACGGCATGCTTGTTGACATAGTCCCAGTTCACCGCGTTGCGTTTCACGATCTCGCGGGCGATGTAGTTCTGGATGGCCAGGTCGCCGCTGGGCCGGAAGATGATCTCGATGTCGGCGATGTCGGACGACATGTTGCCGTAGGTGGACAGGTTGACCACCACCATGTCCTTGTGGGTCAGCCGGCGGTTGGTGATGCGCGACCACAGGATCGGGTGCATCTCGGCCATGTTGGCGCCCCACAGCACAGCGGTATCGGTGTACTCGATGTCGTCGTAGTTGCCGGCCGGTTCGTCGATGCCGAAGGTCTGCATGAAGCCGGCCACCGCCGAGGCCATGCAATGACGGGCGTTGGGGTCTATGTTGTTGGAGCGGAAGCCGGCCTTCCAGAGCTTGACCGACACATAGCCCTCGGGCACGGTCTGCTGACCGGAGCCGAACATGCCGACGCCGTGTGGACCCTTGGCCTTGTAGGCCTCCAGGAATTTCTCGACCATGACGTCCATGGCCTTGTCCCAGGTCACCGGTACGAACTGGCCCTTCTTGTCGAACTTGCCGTTGGTCATGCGCAGCAACGGCTGGGTCAGCCGGTCCTTGCCGTACATGATCTTGCCGTTGAAGTAACCCTTGACGCAGTTCAGGCCGCGGTTGACCGGGGCATTCGGGTCACCCTTGGTGGCCACGATCTTGCCGTCCTTGGTGGCGATCATGATGCCGCAGCCGGTGCCGCAGAATCGGCACACGCCCTTGTCCCATTGCCAGCCGGCTTCGGTCGCCTTGACCGCCGCCTCGGCCTGCTTGGCCACCGGCATCCCCACGGTCACGGCCGCGCTGGCCGCGATGCTGTTCTTCAAAAAATCCCGGCGTGTCAGTCCCATTGCAACCTCCTGAAAATTGCGGTCAATCCATCAGATAAGCAGGTACCGTGCAGGAGGTTTCCTGCGCGGCGAGTTCGGGGGGCAACTCCGGGTAAACGGCGTCGTCCTCGGCGATGTAGTGGTAAACCATCTCGGCCATGATCACATGCGGCAGGGCCTTGATCCGGCGCAAACCTTCGACTTCGGCATTGATGTCTTCGGCTTCCTGGACCGCGATCAGACGGCCGGTCGGCTGGTCGACATGATGAACGCCCACGCCCGCCATGGCGTCGAGCGCGGCGATGACTTCGGCTTGCCGGCCACGGTCGGCCACCACGAGAATTCCGGATAGATTCATGTCGCTTCCTGCCTCTTGAAACAGTTGCCAGCCAGATTGATCAGGGAAACATCCACAGCCCGTTCGTTGCCGAACGCAAGCGGACCTTCGATCCTGTTATAGCAAGACTAATCACCGCCTCGTCCAAATGCTTTGACTAACATCAAGACGACAAAGCCAATCCCGGAAATCGCCCAGACTTACCGTTTAAAATCAGCGCATGGACTCAGAATCAATCATCGGCGTGGTATTGGCCGGCGGCCTCTCCAGCCGCATGGGGCACGACAAGGCGCTGCTGCCCTGGGCCGACGGTACCCTGCTCGACCACATGATCAAACTGTTGAAAGACAGCGGCCTGGAGACGGTCGTCGTCTGCGGCGAACGGCCGGGCTACCCATCCTTTGCCGACCCGGAACCGGGCCAGGGCCCGGGCGTCGCGATCAGCCATTTCCTCGCCTCGCTGCCACCCGGTGCCTGGGCGCTGATCGTACCGGTGGACATGCCGAGGCTGACGGCGAAACTGATCCGGCGTCTGCTAGGCAAATCCGGCCAGCCGCATCGTGCGGCCCACTATGCCGATTACCCTCTGCCCGCCCTACTCCCGGCGCAGGACAGGGCCGGCAAAATCCTGCACGGCCATTCGCTGCGGGCATTGCACTTCGCCGCTGGCAGCCGCCCCCTGCCGCTCGACGCAGAGGACAAGGCGGCGTTCTTGAACGTCAACACGCCGGCCGACTGGGATCGGGCGCGAGAAGGCCCGACAAAATGAAGGTGTTCGGCATCGCCGGCTACAGCGGCGCAGGCAAGACCACGCTGATCGAGAAACTGCTCGGTGAGCTGGCTGCGTGCGGGCTCCGGGTCTCGGTCATCAAGCAAAGCCATCACGACGTGACCCTCGACCCGCCCGGCAAGGATTCCTGGCGCCACCGCCAGGCCGGCGCCCACGAAGTCCTGCTCAGTTCGCCTAACCGCTGGATGATCGCGACGGAGTTGCGCGGCGCGCCGGAACCCACCTTGAGCGAACACCTCGCCCGTCTGTCCGACTGCGACCTGGTGCTGGTCGAAGGCTATCGCCATGCCGACCTGCCCAAGCTGGAAGTTCATCGGGCTGAAACCGGCCAGCCCTGGCTCTACCCGAACGATCCCCACATCCTTGCCGTCGTCAGTGACGAAGCGGTCGGCGGACTGCCCTGCCTCGCGCTTGACGCCATCAGCCCCATCGCCCATTTCATCCTGGAGCACGCCCGCCATGTTGACCGTTGACCAAGCCCGCGCGCAGCTGCTGAATGCGGCCCGCCCCGTTACCGAAACCGAGACGCTGGCTACCACCGATGCGCTTGGCCGCATACTGGCCCAGCCGCTGATCTCGACCGTGAACGTGCCGCCACTCGACAATAGCGCCATGGACGGCTATGCCGTGCGCCTGGCCGAAGCGCAGGAAGGCGCAACCCTGCCAGTCTCTCAGCGCATCCCGGCTGGCACCCTGCCGCAGCCGCTCGCCATCGGCAGCGTCGCCCGCATTTTCACCGGCGCGCCGGTCCCCGAAGGCGCCGACGCCATCGTCATCCAGGAAGACACTGAAGCGGCCGACGGCCAGATCCGAATCCTGCGCGCGCCCAGACCGAACGCCCATATCCGCCGCGCTGGCGAAGACATCCGCGCCGGCCAGGCCGTGCTCGAATCCGGTGTGCGACTCGGCCCGGCGCAGCTCGGCGTCGCCGCCTCGACCGGCGCCGACCGGCTGACCGTGTATCGCAGATTGAAGGTCGCCGTGTTCTTCACCGGCGATGAACTGGTCCAGCCCGGCCAGCCCCTGCCGCCAGGACGCATCTACAACTCCAACCGGGCCAGCCTGATCGCCCTGCTTACCGCCGCTGGCTGCGAAGTGATCGATCTGGGCACGGTGGCCGACACCCTCGCCGCCACCACCGCCGCCCTGGAAAACGCCGCCCGGAACGCCGACGTGGTGATGACCACCGGCGGCGTCTCGGTCGGCGAGGAAGACCACGTCAAGGCGGCAGTCAGCCAGCTCGGCCAACTGGACCTGTGGAAGGTGGCCATGAAGCCGGGCAAGCCGCTGGCCTACGGCCGGGTCGGCAACGCCGATTTCATCGGCCTGCCCGGCAACCCGGTCTCGGCCTACGTGGTGTTCTGCCTGTTCGCGCAGCCCTTCCTGCTCAGCCGCATGGGCGGGCGCTGGCAAACGCCGCATGGCTACACGTTGCCCGCCGGTTTCGAGCGCAAAAAGGCCGGCGACCGACATGAGTTTTTACGCGCCAGGATCGAAAACGGCCAGGCCGTGCTATACCCGAATCAGAGTTCGGGTGCCCTCACTTCCATGGCCTGGGCGGAAGGTTTGGTCGAAATCGAAGCCGGACGGACAGTGGCGCCAGGTGAAGCGATACGGTTCATCCCGGTAAGGGAGTTGTACTGAGGGTAAATCTTCTTTTGGCATAGGGGATGGATTATGACCAAGCGTATTTTCCGCGTTCTTCTGGCTGGCATCGGGCTGGCTTGTGCCCAAACCAGCCTTGCAGTGGATGGGGCCAGCATTGAAGCGGGGGTCGGCGAAGGCACCGATATGGCGCGGATCAATCTTCGCTGGGATTGGGACAAACCCTGGCTGGACCGCCAGAACTGGACAGGAACCGCGTTCTGGGAGGCTGGCCTGGGCGAATGGCACGGCACCCGAGAGGGCGGCAAGGAGCTTGGCGAAATCGGTCTTACTCCGGTGTTTCGCCTTAACTCGAAACTGAGTCATTTCTATTGGGAAGGCGGAATTGGCGTCCACCTAATGACTCAGGACCACATCGACGACAAGCGCAGCTTCGGCAGCCATTTCAGCTTTGGGGACATGCTTGGCTTCGGTTGGCAGGTCGGCAATCATGGGCAATATGAAATCGGCTATCGCTTTCAACACCTCTCCAATGCCAACACCGCCGAGCCGAACGACAGCATCAACTTTCACCAGGTACGGCTGGGCCTGAACTTTTGACTCCCTGAGACAAGGCGCCGGCAGGCCGCGTTCAAAACATGCCGGCGCCCTTCCGAGAAAAGCTCAGGCCGCCCTGAGGTCGCGAATGCGATCGTGATAGCGGGCGCGGTAGAGCAGGCGACGGTGTTCCGGGGTATCTGAAAAACCGTCCCGGGTATGCAGAACGTTGTTGCAAAGCAAGCCCATGCCGGGTTGCAGTTTGAGCCGGAACCAGCCCGGCGGCTGGCTGGTGAGCAGGTCTTCGATGGCTTTCACCGCGGCCAGCGTGGTTGGCTCATCCTTCCAGGTGATGCTCTTGGTCCGCGCGGTGTAGCGCAGATGCAGGCCGCCGCTGGCCGGATCGATCAGGAAGACCGGGCCCGGCTCTTCCGGCCGTTCGCCGTCGATTTCGTCAACGCGGGCCGGAATGGTCATGGCATCCGGCGCCATCAGCGCGCGGATCCATTCCGGGTTGCTGTCCCGCAAATGGATGTAGGCCAGGTCCTGATCATACAGTTCGTTCTCACCGCCCTCCTGCGCCTCACGCACGCAATGCAGGGTCATGGCCAGGATGCGCCGCGGCTCCGGGTTGTAGTAGCCGTCGGTGTGCCAGCGGATGCGGTGGTGGGTGTAGGGGATGTACTCGCCACGCTTTTCTCCCCCCTCGTCGCGTGGCGTCAGGCTGGAGATGCCGTCTTCGTCGGCCAGCCAGTTGGCGTCGAGATGGGTCAGACCGAACTGGGCCGACAGTGCGCGCACGGCGGCCTTGTCCTCGGCCTCGCCCAGGGCCGTGGCGTAGATGACCATGTTGGTTTTTGCCACGCGATCAAGAATGGCGCGGTATTCGGCGTCGGTCAGCGCATGCGGGTCACGCACCTCGACGATCAGGTCTTCGCCCCGGGTCGGGTAGCCGGCCAGCTTGGCCTCGCGCCAGCGCTGGTAGCCGGTCTCGTTGTCGGGATGAAAGGGGCTGTCGGGAGGAATCATCGGGGGTCCTAGGAGGCAATCATGGCCAGGCGATTTCAGGATAAACTGGCTGGTAGTAGAATTTTCCATCCCCACCATATCCCTGTGCAAGCCCGCATTGCCTGTCGTCGCCCTGCGATCATGAGTTGTGGCCGCCGGACAGGCATTTCGCGGGTGACATGCCCCATCCAGGCCGCCAAACTGGGACTGAGGCATAGTGGTCATGATGGATACCGGCAAGGAGTTCTCGCCGGTACGCCTACGGCGCGCTGGTCCTGCTCCAGTCGCAAGTATTCCCAGGTAGCACAGGTCCGTCATCTCAACAATCTTCATGGTCTTGATGCCTTGCTTATGCAAGCGAATGGCTTACAAGCGCCGCTCGAGCAACTACTCGAGGATTGGGTTTCCTGAACTTTCTTTGTCCATGAAATCTGAGATACCAAAAATGCCAATAATGTTCAGATTTATTAGGGCCCGATTAATAACCGTCATTGAGCAATCGCTGATGTCACACAGGAATGCTGCAAATAATTCGATTTCCGAACCCGTCATAGTTCCTTGACCCAAATCGCCAGAGGTTTAGGCTCGATCTTCTCGTAACCAATAATCTGTTGAATTTCCGCGTCGGTCAGCGTAAAGCCCTTGGAGAGCAGTAGCACGCCTTCACTGGTGACCACATCACGCATCAGTACCATGCCCCTATGCAGATTCTTGGCGCGAATCAGGGTCTCTCCACTGGGGCGTGACGCATTGGGAATCAATTTCAAAATTTCAAGAAATTCGTTGACCACCAACGGGTCATAGCGTTTACCGGCAGATTCGCGCAGGTAGGTGCGTATTTCTGGTTCGCGCATTGGTGTGGCTGTAAGCTGACCTCGAAGGAAATCGTCGTAGTCGTTGACCACTGCGAGGACACGTGCGCCAAGCGGTATGGCCATGCCGCGTATGCCATCCGGATAACCACTACCATCGAAACACTCATGGTGGTGCCGAATCAGGGGTAATGCGCCGCGCAATGTTTCCAATTCAGCCAGAATGGCCACACCCCTTGCCGGGTGCCGCATGAACTCAGCGCGTTCTTCGATGTTTAAAGCAGAAAATGGCTTACTCAGAATCGCGTCAGATACGCCTATTAGCCCGATGTCGTGCAGCAATGCCGCGAATGTGATGTCCTGAATTTCGTTCGTGCCCATCCCCATCTTTGCGGCGAGTTGTCTTGACAAATCAGTCACTCGCTTAGAATGACCGGCGAGACGCTGTTCGCGCATATCGATGACATTGGAAAGGACATGCAGAGACGTGATCAGGGTTTTTTTTAATTTCTCCTGAGCCAACTCCAGAAACGAGACCGTTTGTGATATCTCCTGGGTACGTGCCTTTACGCGACTTTCTAGGGCGCTGTTGAGTTGCTTCAGTTCCTCGTTCTGCCGTAGGGTGAGCGCCTGCAAGCGGGTATTCTCAGTGCGCAAGGCGATTTGTCCGCGTACCTCGTCGGCGATTCCCAGCAAATCGTCCTCTTGCCATGGTTTGCCGAGATAGCGGTGAATGCGTCCCCGATTGATCGCCTCGATAGCATTATTGAGTTCGCTGAAACCGGTTAGCAACACTCGGAAGGTGCTCGGCCAACGCAAGTGCACCTGTTCCAGAAATTCGGCGCCATTCATGTTCGGCATACGCATGTCGGAGATCACCAAATCAATGGGCTCCCGTTCAAGCAATTCCAGCCCCTGTTTCCCGGATTCGGCGGAGAAAACGCGGTAGTTGCCTCGAAAGACGCGCCGCAGCGCCGACAGGATATTCGCCTCATCGTCGACACATAAAATGGACAATGTGAGCGGGGCCTCCGGTATTGTGGCGGTTGTCGCCACAGCGTTTATGGCTGTCATTTATGTCGACACCTTTCGAGATACAGGAATGAGTCGAAGCGTGAAGTGCTGATGAGTAGGACCTAACTGGGCCGAATAGGCAAGGCGACATGGAAGGTCGATCCACAGCCGGGCCGGCTCTCGACTTTGATTGTGCCGCCATGCTGTTTCACAATGCCGTACGCCAAGGATAGGCCCAGTCCCGTACCCTGGCCGATCGGACGTGTCGTGAAGAAGGGCTCGAATATATGCGGCAGCACATTTTCGTCAATGCCCATTCCTGTGTCCGTGACTTCCAGCCAAATTGTCGTATCGTTGTGCCCCGTGCGCAGACCAAGACGTCCCTGTCTGTTCATGGCCTGCAATGCATTGGTGAGCAAACTGAGAAAAACCTGGCTAAGTTGGGATGGACGACACTGAATATCCGGCAAGTCGGCATATTCGCGGCATACTTCGACGCCTTCACGCAGCGGACCCGATAGCAGATTGAGTGCGCTTTCCAGACAAGTTTGCGGATTCACCCATTGCCATTGGTCCTCGTTGTCAATCTTGGAGAAATCGCGCAGATCCTGAACGATCTTACGGATGCGGTTAATGCCATCGATGGTCTCCTTGATCAAGACGCCGCTGTCCTCCTGAAGGAAGCCAAGGTCAATTTTCTGGCAAACGGCCTGAGCTTTATCCAGAACACCGTGGCATATCGTGCGTGTCTCAGGCTTTCCAGCAAGGTCGCCGGCTTCTTTCAGGCTGTTTTGAAAATACGCGATGACCTGGAATAGCTGCTCAACATAGCGACCAAGAGTGGTCAGGTTGGAGTAAACAAATCCGATCGGGTTATTGATTTCATGCGCCATACCCGCCGCCAATTGACCGACAACCGCCAGTTTTTCCGATTGCACCAAGTGTTGCTGAGTGGTTTTCAGCTGTTCGTGTAGAGCCTGTAACTGGTTATAACTATCCTGCAAAGCACTCTGGTCGAGTTGGCGCTGCCGCAACTCGGCCTCAAGTTTCTGTTTGGCGTCCGCCAGCGCCATGGTCCGTTTTTCCACGCGGGCCTGGAGTTGAGCATTGGCTAGGCTTACCTCTTCCTCCAACTCCATGATGCGAGTAATGTCAGTACGCACGGAGATGAATTTATCCACCAATCCATTTCCGTCAAGGAATGGCACAACGGTTGTCTGGACCCAGTAATGCCGACCATCCTTGCGCCGGTTTTTGACCGTGCCGTTCCATATCTGCCCGGCGGAGACCGTGGCCCACAGAGCCTGGAAAAACTCGGGCGGGTGATAGCCTGACTTGACGATACGGTGATTCTGGCCCAGCAGTTCCTCCAAAGTGTAACCGCTGATGTCGCAGAATTTCTGGTTGACATAGTTGATAGTGCCAGCTGCATCGGTGATGCTGACAATGGCATGTTCATCCAGTGCGATGGTCAGTGCCTGCAGTTTTTCGATGAGGTCGGTATCACCATCCGGCTTCATCGAAGTTTCTTCCTGCGTCATGATTGAGCGTTCGGCTCTGCGCGTGTCACCGGCAGGCTGATGCGAAAGGTGGTGCCTTGGCCGGGAGGGCTTTCAACCTGGATTTCACCGCCGTGCTTCTGGATGATTCCATATGAAATCGATAAACCGAGTCCGGTCCCTTTGCCAATGGGTTTGGTGGTGAAGAAGGGTTCGAAGATTCGGTTCAGGTGTTCTGCTTTGATGCCGCAACCGGTATCGGATATCTCCACGTACACTTGATCCGCCTTAGCCCAGGTGCGAATGGTAACGGTACCATGGGCATCGATCGCTTGCGCCGCGTTGACGAGCAGATTCATGAATACCTGGTTGAGCTGGCTGGGCAAACAAAAAACGTCCGGGATTTCACCGAGTTCGCGACGCACGTCTGCTTTGTATTTCAGTTCGTTCCAGACGATGCTCAGCGTACGTTCCAGACCTTGTCGGAGGTCGAACCATTCCCAGGCATCATGTTCACCCGACCGCGAGAAATCACGCAAATCTTGAACGATCTTCCGTACCCGATTGATGCCTTCCAGGGATTCTCGCAACAGGTTGGGCATATCCTCGCACAGGAAAGCGAGATCTTTGTCCTTTTTAGTGGCGGCCAAGGCATCCAGGATCACGGGGTCGGTAATACTCGTTTCAGCCCTGTCAAAGGCTGCCAGAACGACGAACAGGTCGTCCATGTATTTCTGCATATGACCGAGGTTGGAAAAAACATAGCCGATTGGATTATTGATTTCATGGGCAACGCCGGCTGCCAGTTGACCTACAGACGCCATCTTTTCGGATTGCAGTAGTTGGCTTTGCGCCCATTTCAGTTCTTCGTAGGCTTGGCGTAACTCCCGCTCGCGTTGCCGTACCTGGCTGATGTCGCGCATGATTGTGGAGAAGTAATCAACTGTACCGTCAGCCATCCGATGAGCCAAAATGACTTGATGCACAGGTAATTCGTCATGGTTTGATGTCAGGATGGCGGTTTCACCCGACCAAATGCCAGTGCGCGCCGCTTCGGGGAAGCCCTCGTCTAGCAGTTTTTGCGTGACCCAGACGGGTTGGTAATCAGTGACATAACCTAATCCTCCGTCTCGTGTCCGCTTGCTCATCAATTTGCGGAAAGCCTCGTTGACATAAAGCACCTCCCCGTCCGGATTTGCGATTCCAACAAAATCCGAAGTGGCTGACAGGATGCTACCGAGGCGAACTTGGGCTTCCTCGGCCTGTTTGCGAGCAGTAATATCAATGTGCGCTACAGCACAACCTTCGCCATTTTGCAGGCGTGACGCTTGTAACAAAAACCAATGAGGGCTGTCATATGAAGGACAGAGATATTCGAGACCGAAATTTGATTGTTCGCCGGTCAATATTTTTCTGAGGCCGTCGTGAATCCTGCTGGCTGCTTCATTACCTTGCCGGGCACTCGCCAGGATCAATTCGAGGTAACTCACGCCGATATCACAAATGTGTTCCTGGCCTTGCCCTGTATCAGCGAAACAATTCCTTGCCTGGTTCACAGCCAACACGATGCCGTTGCCATCCAACACCACAATATGGGCATTCAGGGCATCCAACGGATCTTCCTGCCATGCCGCTTCATGGTTCACCTCAACTCGTGATGTTCGGCGACCAATTTTCATAAATAAACAATTGCCGGGCAGATCGAGATTACCGTCGAGAATGAATCTTTATGGATGGTTACCAGACAACCAGGCCAAATTAGCCTGGTCAATGCCGACGCATTCCGACTATCCGTCATGGGCTCGCCTCGTACTATTGATCACCACTTCAAATAGCTAACGAGGTCTAGGTCAGCTGAGCGGGCAGGTTAGTTAATTCTTACAGAATTTACAAGCCATATCAGGACCGGCACGGGTGAGGTCGCGCAGCAAAAAATTCATCCAACTGTTTCCTTGCCTGCAGGCACTGATCGATTGTTGTTTGAATATTGACGTTGCTACTGAAGTATTCGTTGGCAACTGTATAGCTCAAGGGGAGGGTGGAATGGCATGCTGAACCAGCGTTGAGATGGCTTGTTCCGCAAGGTTCTTGGCCTCTTCGAGCATATGCTATGAGTGCAGGTTTGGCGGGGGAGTTCACGACCCATGATGGCTGTCACCCTACTTGGGTATAGGGAAATGGCCGTTCACAATGTCACTTGCAACATCCACCAGCTTCTTACGGTGATTTCTGGATTCCGACCTCAGGATTTCAAAGGCGAACGTCTCTGTTACCTTCAGCTTAACCATGAGCATGCCGACTGCCGTGCTGATCTCGCGGCTGTTCTTCAAGGCGGTGACCAGCTTTTCCTCATTTTCCCGCAAGCTGGTTAGATCGCGGGCTCGTGCGAGCGCCGTTTTTAGCGATGGAATCATGCGTTGCACATCGAGCGGCTTGACCATATAGCCAAGCGCGCCGGCGCTCTCGGCCTCATGCACGAAGGCATCGTCGTCGTGCGCAGTCAGGAAGACGAACGGAATGCCGTCTTCGGCCATATCCCGCGCCAATTCCAAACCGGATCGCCCTGGCAGGCGCACGTCCAGCACAGCCAGATCGGGCCGGATACGCAGGCAGGCCTCCACAGCAGCTTCCGCTGATTCGACTTCGGTGACTTCGAATCCAGCGCCGCGCAGGCCGCGTGCCATGGTGCTCAGGATCAACAAGTCGTCTTCCACCAGCAGGAGATGGTTATGGGTCATAGAAACTCCAGTAAGGTCAAGGGTTATCCAAAGTCATTGACCGGGCGTACAGCAGGTAATGGACTGGGTGATCAACGGCGGCATCAGCATGAGTTCCGCGCGTACCATTTCTGCATCCTCGTAAATTGCCAGATGTGCCCCTTTGCGCGGCAACAGGGTGCGCACTAGGTCGAGGCCAATTCCACAGCCCGCGCCGCTGGCCAAGTTGAATCCGGAGGGTAAAGGCCCGCCTGGATTGTCGATCCGGATGATCAGGTGGCTAACATCGCCGGATATCGATACCGTGACGCCGAAGCCGTTTTTATGCCGGCCATGCTTCAGCGCATTCTGGAGAAGTTCGTTCAGGATGAGGGCGATCGATACTGTGGCATTGCGATCCAGACAGACATCGTCGACCAAGCTGGCCTCGATGGACGGCGTGGCATCTACCACGGCCAGTGACGCCGCCGCTTTGACGACTTCCCATACCAGTTCACTCAGGTGCAATTCGTATTCGTTCAACCGGCTTTGCAGACCGTACACGACCGAAATCGTGTTGATCTGCGCAATCGCCGATTCAATCGGTACGGCTGCTCCCGGGAAACTAGCGATGTCCTGACGAAGCAGACCGATCACGCCCTGCAGATTGTTCTTGATCCGATGATGAACCTCACGTACCAGCGCATTGCGCTGGCTGGCCTCGTGGGCAAGCCGCTCCTGTTCGGCATTGACCTGCGCCGTAACGTTCTCGACTATTCCTATGCTATACAGGGACGCGCCCGATGAAGAACGGATCGGCGCAGCGAACAGATTGACCCAGATTGTGCCGCCATCCCGGTGCAGGTAGCGCTTGCGCAAGTTATAACTGGAAACCTGGTCTTTATGTGCCTGCTGGAAACGGTCGAGATTGGCGGCAATATCGTCCGAATGGGTGATCATGTCGAACGTTTTTCCGATCAGGTCCGCCTCGTCATAACCCAGCATTTCGCACATGGCCCGGTTGACATGGAAGAAACGGCGCCGATCATCGACCATGGCCATTCCGACCGGGGCGTTTTCGAACAACAGGCGGAAACGCTCCTCGTTTTCGCGCAGTTTCTCTGCCAGCTGCCTGGGCGCGGTGATGTCGATATGGGAGATGACCGCCCCTGTACGCGCGCCATCGAGTGGAGCGACGGTGACCATGAACCAGCGCTCCATGCCCGGAGCGTGGCAGGGGTACTCATAAGAGAAGGCTTGGCTATCACCCGCCAGAACCATCCGGATTCCATTCAACACATCCTGCGCCCCTACGGCGCTCGAGCCACGGGCGGCGGCGCAGATATCCAGGTAATTGGTGCCGATGTCCGTGCTGGTCGCTGGCCGCCCAGCTACATCGCTGTTTTCCAGTGCGAACCGGCGCCAGGACTCGTTTACTGCGACGATGACGCCATCGCCATCAATTACGGCGACATGGGTACTGACGGCGTTGAGGATGGCACGAGTGAAATTTTCCTGTTCTTGCATGGATAACTCCGACTGCTTTCGCTCGGTGATATCGATGTCCACGCCCAGCACACGAATGATACGGCCACCGGCATCGAGCACCGCGCCGCCTCGTCCATCCACCCATCGCACCTCGCCGGAAGGTTTCACAATGCGGTATTCGATCAGGAAAGGACGTTGCTCCGCCAGGGCCTGCCCTTCTTCTGCCTGCACTCGTGTGCTGTCGTCGGGATGGATGCAGGCCAGCCAATCGGAATGGTTGAGCGCCTGGCCTGGCTCGATTCCATAAATCGTCGCCATCTGCGGGCTCCAGTTTTCCCGTTGCGTCTCAACATCGTATTCCCACGAGCCGACATTCGCCGCCTGCTGGGCCAGTCGCAGCCACTCCTCGGCGCGGCTCAAATCCTCTTCCATGTGTTTTCGTTCGGTAAAGTCGATCAGCATGCTGAGCATGTGAGGTACACCGTCCAGATCCAGTCGTTCTATCGACACCAGAGCAAAACCGATTTCGCCGGTTTTCTTCCGGAAACGGATTTCCTGGTTTCGAATGCGGCCCTCACGCCGCAAACGCTCCACAAAAATTCTACGGTCATCAATATTGGCCCAGGTAGATATATCCAGCGCGAAGTGGTTGACGATATCCTCGCGAGCATAGCCGAGCGTTTCCAGAAAGGCCGAATTGACATCGACCATGTATCCGTCGTCGACGCGACTGATGACGATGCCAATCGGGCTGGAACGAAACACAATCGAGAACAGTGATTCGCTCTTGCGCAACGATTCAGCCCAACGCGCGCGGCTGGCTATCGCCCTTGCCAGCAACCAGGACCCCGCCGCCAACAGCGCCAGTGCGAAGAGCAACAGCGTCAACACCATCGGCTGTTGGGAAAACCAGATCGAGGGCAGCACACTGTCTGGCGTGTAGGTGACGATTCTCCAGAAATACTTGTCCCGGCCCAGCGGTCTATCGCTGATGCCGACAGACCGCATCGAGCCGGTGCTGGAGTGCTGGCCGGCCTGCAAGGGATAAACAGTGCTGTACACGAACAGACCGCGCGCGTTGTGGATGGCACCCTTTTCATGGCTGGCGATGACTTTCCATTCTTCCGGGTAGACCTGACCGAAGGTGTGCCCGTTGCCGAACATGAAGCCCCATTCGTCGCCAGGATTGGGGCTGGAGAGCCAATAGCCGTCACTGTTGAGCAACATGCCCTGGCAGCCATCCAAACCTACCGAGGCCCGGAAATGCGCAAGCAGGCGTGCGCCAAGATGGTTCAGAAGGACAAAGCCAAGCTTGCGGCCGTCGGCATCGAACACCGGAGCGCCGAAATGCAGCATGGGTTTGGGCGGCATCTCGATGCGGTCGAGTTTCATATTGAGCTCCAGTGGCGAAACGTAAGCCTCGCCACGCTGTAGTTCGAGGATGTCGCGAACGTAATAACGCCCGGATTTGTCATGTAGTTGGTTTTCCGGCACGACAACCGGCTCGCCATCATTCAAGCTTACCCGAATGCGTTCCATGCCTTGGCTATCGACGAAACGGATCTGGTCATACAGCCTCGTGCCCTTGAGCAGCACACGATAGAGCTCGGTGACGTTGAGCCGGTCTTCCGTTCGCTCGATAGCCAGCTTGTGATCGATGCCAAATATGTCAACCAGGACTTCAAGGTCCGACGAAACGATCGCCATGTCTTGCTGGATGCGCTCAGTCGCCAACGCGATTTCGGCGTCCTCATGCAGGGTCTGGGTCTCGACCGCTATTTGCTCGAAGTGATAGGCGTTGCCGAGCACCAGCGCGAATAGCAATACCGCACCTGATACGAACAACAGGAGGAACTGCCTGATAACAGCCCGCTGCTCCAGAGGCTGAGTGCTCGTGGGGGCCGTGGCATGTCCGGATAAGGGGGTATTGTTCATGCGACTCTCCCGCTCAAGATACTCATACTATTGATCCGGCCAGGTGAAGTATCAACTCCGTTCGGGCTGAATCAATAAATGAGGTCGTTTGTATATAGTAGTAAATATCAACTACCATAGTAATGGTAAGTCAACCCGGACCTCGTTGGCTCATTGCCCTAGCTGTTAGGAGAGTTTATGAGACCCGGGTTTACCTTTGTAGCCAGTTCGGCGTAATGGCATGAGTTCTGAACTACTCATTCCGTCAACCTCATCGACAGAGCCCTTCGATGTCTTGGATATTGCCGAGCGCAAGGCGTTTCTGGAGTTCGATGCCATCGATAGCGGATTGATGAGCGCTCTGCATGGCCAACTGGAACCCTTCCGCCACGACATCACTCAATCCTTCTTCGGTCATCTCGCTGACTTCGAGCCGTTGCGCCGCCTGATGGGGGTCGCGCCGTCGCTGGAACGGTTACATCATGTACAAGCCGAGTATTTCAGCCGCCTCACTGTTGGCGACTACGGCAATGATTTTGTAGCGGACTGCTTGCGGGTCGGTCATGTGCATCAACGCATCGGGCTACCACCGAAATGGTATATCGGAGCTTACCGAAAATATCTTTCCGAGTTGGTGCCACTGGTCTGGGCACAGTGCGAAGGCGACAGCCAGCGTTTTCTGGAACTATGCGACTCCTTGTTGAAGGTCGTGCTGTTCGATATGGGATTGGTGCTCGACAGCTACTTTGACGCGGACCGGCAGGCCTTGCTGGAACTGAAGGATTATGCCGACGGCATAATCGCCACCATGCCGAGTGGTCTTCTGGTCCTGGATGCCAAACTACGACTGCGTACCATCAATGTCGCCGCGCGTGACATGCTGGGCCTAGACGAGTCGGTGCCGCTCGCCGGACTGGAATTGGGCAAACTGCTGGCAAGCCCGACGCTTTTGGTCACAGCGGCTGAAGTGCTGGAAAAACGCCAGATGGGCCGGTTGCTGACGCTGGGTCCGCTGCCCGGCCTGTGCGCACGCATTCTCGTACTGACATTGTCGACCACGCTGGTCGACGGAGCGCAGGGACTGATCGTTCAGTTGGAGGACGAAACCGAAAGCATCCAGTCAGAAGAGCGCATGGTCCGGTTCCGCACGGCCATGGATGCCTCGGACGATGCCATTTTCCTCATTGATCGGCTCACGTTGAGCTTCGTGGATATCAACGCTTCGGCCTGCAATCACCTGGGTTACTCCCGTGGCGAATTGCTCGAAATGGGCCTGCTGGACTTCAAGTCGCCGTTGTCTGAGGAGGCTCTGACCCAACGTTTCGACCGGATGCTGGCCGAGCCTGGCCGGACCTGCAGGGATGAAACGGTGTACCGCCGCAAGGACGGCAGCAGCTTCGAGGTTGAAGTGGTTTACCGAGCCTTTCACTCCGAGGGGCGCGCCATGCTGGTGGCGATTGCCCGCGACATTGGCCCGCGCAAGCGCGCCGAAGAGTCGTTGCGTATCGCTCAGCGGGCGCTGACGGCGGCCGCCAACGGCATCGTCATCACCGATTGCTTGAAGCCTGATAATCCCATTGTCTACGTCAACCCGGCTTTCGAACGAATCACTGGGTATGACGCAGCCGAAGCGATCGGCCGTAACGGCCGGTTTCTGCACGGCGACGACCGCGATCAGCCAGGTATCACCGTCCTGAAGCAGGCCGTGCACGACGGCCAGGAAGCACGGTTGGTGTTGCGCAATTACCGCAAGGATGGCACACCCTTCTGGAACGAGTTGTATATCTCCCCGATCCGAAATGAAGCCGGTACTGTCACCCATTACGTCGGTGTGCAAAGCGACATTACCGAGCAGAAACAGGCCGAGGAAAATCTCCGTCACATGGCGACCCACGATGCACTCACCGGGTTGCCCAATCGCGCCCTGTTGCATGACCGGGTCGGCCAAGCCATCAGCTATGCGGAGCGCACCAAGAGTGAGGTGGCGGTCCTGTTTATCGACATTGATCGCTTCAAGAACATCAACGACAGTCTGGGGCACGCAGTAGGTGATCAACTGATTACCCGGTTGGGCCGTCGTTTGCAAGAGGCGGTCAGGAAGGTGGATACGGTCGCGCGGATGGGCGGCGACGAATTTGTCATCATACTGACCGATATTGCCCACGAATCAGACATCCTCCAGTTGCTCCCGGATCTGCTCGCGAGCATCGCCCAGCCGATACTGATCGATGGGCATGAGCTATCGGTCACTGCCAGTATCGGGATCAGCCTCTATCCAAATGATGGCCTTGATGTGTCGACTCTGTTGAAGAACGCGGATACCGCCATGTACCGTGCCAAGGATGCCGGTCGCAGCGTATTCCGTTATTACACGCAGGAAATGAATGCCGATGCGATCGATCACCTACGCCTGGAAAACGATTTGCGCCACGCCATCAAGGCTGGTGAACTCATCGTCTATTACCAACCCCAGATCGAATCTGGAACCGGACGTATCGTTGCGGCCGAAGCCTTGCTGCGCTGGAATCATCCGCGCCATGGTCTGATTTCACCAGACCAGTTCATTCCACTGGCAGAGGAAACGGGTCTCATCCTGCCCATTGGCGAATGGGTTTTGCGTCAGGTTTGCACCCAGGTGCATGATTGGCGCGCGGCAGGATTACTGAAGCTGAAGATTGCGGTCAATTTGTCGCCTCGCCAATTTCAGCAATACGACATCGTCGACATGATTCGTTCCTGCCTGGATGAGCATGACCTGCCATCGGACTGGCTGGAACTGGAAATCACCGAGAGTAGCCTGATGCAGGATCCGGAAACTGCAGTCGTATTGCTTGAAGAACTTGTGCAGCAAGGCTTCCATCTTGCGGTGGACGACTTCGGCACAGGTTATTCCAGTCTGGCTTACCTCAAACGATTTCCGCTGCATGCCCTCAAGATTGATCGCTCTTTCGTGATCGACATCGAAACCAATCGAGATAGCGCGGCCATCGCCAGCGCCATCATCGCCCTAGCCCACAAACTTGAGCTGAAGGTCATCGCCGAAGGCGTCGAGTTTGAGTCACAAATGGAGTTTCTGTACGCGCTCGGCTGCGACATGGCTCAGGGTTATCTGTTTGGGCGCCCCATGCCAGGTGATGAGTTCATGGCTTTGATCGGGCGGCAAGCATGTTGACCACTTCCAACACGCTTCTGATTATTGATGATGATGCCAACGTCCTGGCGACCATGAGTCGGATATTCCGCCACGATGATTATGAACTGCTATTGGCTAATGGCGGAGCCGAGGGGCTGGAGCGGTTGGCCAGTCACGAGGTAGGAGTAATCCTGGCTGACCAGCACATGAGGGATATGACCGGGGTAGCATTTCTGAGCCGGGCACGAGAACTCCGGCCGGACAGTGTGCGAATTGTGCTCACCGGTTACACGGATATTTCCAGCGTAACCGACGCAGTCAACCATGGCGCAATTTACAAGTTCCTGACCAAACCCTGGGATGACGACGATTTGCGCAAGGCGGTTCGTGAGGCATTCCTGCTCCATCGGGTCACTCGGGAAAACACCCGTCTTACTGGTGAACTGCAAGAGGCCAACACGTCCTTGACGCGTTGGAACCTGGAGTTGGAACAGCGCGTGGCAGCGAAGACCCACGAGGCGTTGCTCAACCTCCAGACGCTGCGTGTTTCGCAGGAAATTCTGGAGTATCTGCCGGTAGCGGTGCTAGGCATCGATCCGAGCGGCCAGATTGTTATCTCGAATAGGGCTGCGGAAGAACTGTTGGGCGGGGAGAACCCGCTGGTGGGTGAAATGGCCCGCGAAATCCTGCCTGAGAAACTGTCGACCGAAATCGGACAGGATGCCGAAACGATGGCCACGCAAGACACTGCCGTGCTCAGGAATGGACAGCACATCCGTTATTGGTGCCATGCCATGGGTAAAGCATCGAACGCGGCGGGTCTTACCTTGGTATTTTATCCACTTACTCTGGATGTGCCTCAATGAAACCTCCCAAATTGACCGACAGGCGACAGAGAAGCTTTCGCTGTAGGAGGATGCCAGCCTGCGCATCATCGGTCTGTTATCGGTCTGCTGGATAGGCTCGCCAATCATTACAAACCGCATGCCGAGGCTCAAGGCATGGACAGCGGCAGCATTGATTTATTCTGAAAGAAGCCGGGGTTTAACATGACGATCGACCAAATCCGCATGGAAGTTCAGAAACAAAAAGAGCTGCCCACACTATCGCCAAATATCGAGCGCATTCTGTCGGCGTGCGAAGACTACGATATAAATCAAGGGTTGCTTGCCGAAGTGTTGGGTGAATCCCCGACCATTGCCGCCCGCCTCCTCGGACTTGCCAACTCAGCTTTTTTCGGTCAGCCGGGTAGGGTGCATTCCCTGTCTCACGCCATTTCGGTGCTGGGGATGGTGACAGTGCGCAGCGTTTCGGTCGGGCTGGCCTTGTCCGGCATCCTCAAGACGGATCACTGTCCTCATTTTCAGGCTGATCGTTACTGGTCGTCCGCCGTCATGACGGCCCTCATGGCGAGCCAACTGAATTCGTCAGTCAAAGCCGACTTGCGTCCACCGAACGATAGTGTCTATATGGCCGGCCTGCTGCACAACATTGGCCTGCTGGCACTGGTTTATCTTCATCCGGCCGAGATGGATCGCGCCTTCATGGCCTACGACGCTAAACCTGCATGCACTCTGGCCGATTACATCCATACTGAACTTGAAACAGATCACTATCAAGCTGGCGTCTGGCTTGGCAGCAAATGGCACCTGCCACGCGACATTCTGCTGGTGATGGAATACCACTACGATCCGAACTACCGTGGTGAACACTGGCCACTGGTTCTGCTGGAAGGATTATGCTCCCGCTGGGCCAACCGTATCGTCGATGGTAGCGATGATGTTGGTGAATTCGAAGACGAATACGATGCTCTGGCCACCCTTGGAGTGGCAAAACCTACCATCGAAAGATTGTGGGCGCGGATGCGTGAAAAGCTGGACGGCATCAGGGATGTTGCCTCCCTGTTCACGGCGCGGTGATTTCATGGCCGATCACTCGATTTCCGAACTCTCTCTTGAGTTCAACCGGCACATCGTCAATCTGCTGGATTCGCTGTCTGCTCTCTCGGAATTGTCGGAATTGTCGATCCACGATTTCGATGAACCTCAACTTCTCAAGCACGCGCTGAAAGCGTTGATGTCGAACCAGGACATGGAACGCAGTTCGATTTTTCTGATGCGCGACGACGGGCTGCTGACCAATGTCGCTGGCCTTGACTGGGAGGAGATGCTGGGAGGCCTGGTTAATGAGGAAGCGCCAACAGAAACCCGTCCCAAAACGCAATTTCGCCTTGGCGAAGGCGTTATGGGTCGCGCTGCCGAGTCCGGCCAGCAGGAGCATTGCCGTTCCTGCATCGACGACCCACGCTTCAAAGCTTTAGTCAGCGGAGACATCACGGTTCAGGGCTCTTTGCTCTGCGTACCGATTTGCTGCGAGGACAGCGTGCTTGGTGTGCTCAATATCTTTCACCCGCAGGCCGGGTTCTTCAACATGTGGCATGAGCGGTTGCTGCTGCTTTTCTGCCAGGTACTTGGCCGCCTCCTGCTCAACCATCGTTTCACCCATCATCTCGGTGATTTGCTGGATAACAAGACGCGGGAAATCATGGTTGCCAATGCCGCGCTGTGCGAGGAAGCTGAACTCAGGCGGAAGGCACAGGAAAAGCTCGAACACCAGTATGGGTTCCTGCAATCGGTATTGGAGAGCGCTCCGGAACCAATCATGGTGATTGGAACAGATTATCGACTGCTGATGGCGAATGCCTTGTCCCGAGTCAATGTGCCGCAGATGTTGGATGGCAAGGAGTTGACCTGCTATCAAATCTCTCATCATCGTGATACGCCCTGCGATGGGACGGAGCACCAATGTCCACTGCAGATGGTGGTCGCCCAGAACGGACCAGCAAGTGTG
>JBBIJC010000003.1:29062-86722 GCA_037446165.1 Hydrogenophilales bacterium
GGAGCACCAATGTCCACTGCAGATGGTGGTCGCCCAGAACGGACCAGCAAGTGTGACCCACGTACATCACGATTCGGCTGGCGAGCCACGACATATTGAGTTGTTGGCTTCCCCGCTGCGCGACAAGAATGGTGCCGTCATTGGTATTATCGAGAACGCCCGCGATATCACCGATCGCATGCGGATGCAGGATGCGCTTCTGGAAAGTGAAGCTCGGTTCCGCTTGCTATTCAATTCAGGTAACGATGCCATTCTCGTCCATCGGATAGAAGCCAATGGCATGCCTGGACAGTTCATCGAAGTGAACGATAGGGCTTGCCATGTATTGGGCTACAGCCGGAAGGAGCTTCTGAGCATGGGGCCTACCGATATCGATGTTGCGGACAGCGCGACCGATATGGCTAAAATCTCCAAATCAATTCTGGCCCGCCAGTACGCTACGTTCGAGTGGGTGCATCGCGCTAGGAGTGGCAAGAAAATTCCAGTGGAGATCAGCGCCCATCTGTTTCAGTTGGGTGGGCAGCCCGCAGTTTTCTCGGTCGCCCGGGATATTACCGAACGCAAGCAGGCCGAACTGGAATACAAGACCATCCTGCAAACGGCCACCGATGGCTATCTGATGCTGGATGCAGCTCAACGGGTTATCGATACCAATGATGCCTATTGCGCTATGCTCGGCTACAGCCGCGAAGAGTTATTGCGCATGAGAACCCCCGATATCGAGGCCATCGAGTCTCCCGATGAAACCCAGCGCCATGCCGATGAGATTCGCCGACAAGGCTATGCCCGGTTCGAATCGCAGCATCGCCGCAAGGATGGACGTATTCTCGATGTTGATGTCAGCACAACGTTCCTCGATATCCAGGGTGGGGTACTAATTGCCTTCATCCGTGACATTTCCGAGCGCAAGCAGGTTGAACTGCAGATTCGCCAACTGGCCTACTTCGATACGTTGACCGACCTGCCCAACCGCCGTCTGTTACTGGACCGATTAGGTAATGCCCTGACCCAGGCCAAACGTTTCGAACGCTCGCTGGCGGTCATGTTCCTGGATCTGGATCGCTTCAAACAGGTCAACGATACGCTAGGACACGATGCCGGAGATGAACTGCTCATACAAGTTGCCAGGCGTCTCAATGCCTGTGTGCGAGCGGGGGATACTGTATCCAGACCCGGCGGTGACGAATTTGTCATCCTGCTGCCGGAGATTTCAAATCCCCACGATGCTGAATTGGTGGCTGAAAAGATCATTGCCTCACTCAACAAGCCAATTACCATTCAGGGACAAGTACTCTTGGTTACGACCAGCATCGGCATCTCTGTTGAACCAATCAATGGCACGGATGATATCCAGGAGTTGATGAAGAAAGCCGATCAGGCCATGTACCAGGCCAAGGATGCCGGCCGCAACACCTATCAGTTTTATCAGGATGCATATTCGGCTGCCCCGGAAAGGACAGACTGAGATGATCAACGTAACTGCTCAGGAACTTGAAACCATATTGGCGACGATAGATAAGGCGCTTGCCATGCACGAGGTTTGGCGCGAGCAATTGCAGCGCATCCTGATTTGCAAACTGCCTCCGCATGAGGAGGACATGGCTGATGATGCACATCGAAACTGCGCATTCGGACAATGGTATTACGGCCCTTCAAATGCGCACCTGCGTAAGCTCTCAGGATTTCAAAAAATTGAAGAAATGCACAAAATTATGCACGGTAGTGCACGGGATCTATGCATTCGACTGAAGGCGCATTGGCCTATTTCACAGAAAGAGTATGACCCTTACGTCAGTCAATTGACTCGATTTCGCAGTGAATTATTGGGGCTGCGGCAAAAGGTATTCGAGACCCTGCACAAGATAGATCCGCTTACGGGAGCATATCGCAGCCTGTTTCTGCTTCCGGAATTGGAAAAGGACCAGGCTGAAAAGAAGTCTACAGGCAAGCCTTACAGCCTTTTGCTATTGCGTCTCGATTTGAGGACAACCAATGAATCGCTGGGTATGGATAAAGGCAATGAGCTGTTACGTGGAGCCATTGCAGGCGTGCGCAAAATACTCGATATAGGGGACAAGATATATCGCTATGCGGGAGCTGAATTCGTAATCTGTTTACCCGGCCGCAACCACGATCAAGCCAATGAAATCCGGGGGCACATGGTAGAAGTGGTCGGCAAAGCCTTGACCAATGTGGCAGGTGGATCTTCAACCAGCATGGAAATCCATTACGGGATCGTCGAACTGGAACCGGATACCTACGTCGAACAACTGATTCATCAGGCCAAACGAGCCTCCTATACCATCACGATTTGATTACGCCAGTTGAAGTGGCGCTGGCGGCGGCCGTCAGGCAGGTGGATAGAACCCGTCCACCTGCTTCTTGACCGTGCCTAGTATCTCGGGCATCTCGATGTCCATGATCTGGTCCTGGATCCAGGTCTGGTCGGACTTTTCCATGTCTTCGCGGATCTGCAGACTGAGGTAGCGCAGGGCCTGGAAGCTGGGCTTGTCATCCGGGAAATCGTAATGGGCATACTCGGTCATGCGCGCGTTGAGCATGTCGATGTAGCCTTGCTCGTAGTCGTATTCCTCGTCCTTCACGCCTCCGGTGAAGTCCAGGATGTTGTCTTCCATGATCTCGGCCAGGCGCACGCCCAGTGCACTGACCAGTTCACCTCGCGCCTTGTCGCTCATCCGGGGGAAAATCAGGCGATCGACGTAATGCACCGCGAAGGCGGTCAGTTCACCGATGATCTTGAAACCGCGCTGGGGCGTGATGATGTCGAAGTCGGCCTTGGACAGGTTGTCCATGGCGCGGTCGGCCATGCGCCAGATGGTGGTCGCCAATGCCGTGGCGATATCCTCGACCGGACGTTCGCCTTCCTTTTTGAACCAGACCGTCTTGACTCGGGTGGGAGCGGCCATCGCTATTCTCCAGTGGCAATTGGACGCGATGGATCGGTGATCCATTCGCTCCAGGAACCGACATACAGCCTGGAACCGGACAGGCCGGCGACTTCCATGGCCAGGATGTTGTGGCAGGCGGTGACGCCGGAGCCGCACATGTGGATGACATCGGACGGCGCGCGGCCCTTGAGCAGGGCCTGGTAGTTCTCACGCAGGGCCTCCGGCGGCATGAAGGTGCCGTCGATGTCGAGGTTCTCCTCGAAGTTCCAGTTGACCGCGCCCGGCACGTGACCGGCAATGGGGTCGAGCGGCTCGTATTCGCCGCTGAAGCGGCGCTCGGGACGGGCATCGAGAATCAGTTTGTCCCCCGTTTCCATAGCCTGCATCACCTGATCGGCACTGGCGTAAAGGCTTGCCTCGGGCAGCCTGGCGCAGGCTGCTCTGCAAATCTGCTCGGGAATGTCCTGGGTCACCGGATGCTTCTCCCGAATCCATTTTGGATAGCCCCCGTCGAGCAACGCCACCCCCGGATGGCCCAGCCAGCGCAGCAACCACCACAGGCGTACCGCCATGGAACCGAAGCTGTCGTCGTAGACCACGACCTGCTTGTTGACGCCGATGCCCCATTGGCACAGCTTTTCGGCCAGGGCATCGAGGTCGGGCAGCGGGTGACGGCCGGTACTGGCACCCATCGGGGCCGCCAGGTCGTTATCGAGGTGGGCGTAGCGCGCGCCTGGAATATGCCCTTTCTGATAGAGCAGACGGCCACCTTCCGGATCGGTGAGCGTGAAGCGGCAGTCGATGACAATCCAATGCGGATCGTCCAGATGACGGGCCAGATCATCGGTGGAAACCAGGGTGGTGTAATACATGGGGGGAACTTCAGGGTTGAGGGTGGAGAGCCGCAGCGCAGCAAGCGCTGCCGACTCTCGGCTCTCGACTCTAAGGCTTAGTAGCCGCCCTTGCCGAACGGCTTGGGCAGGCCCGCGACCTTGGACGATTGGCGGTTGGGCTGCTTGGGGAACAGCTCATACAGCTTCTTCTTCCAATCGATGCCCGGATGCTCTTCTTCCATGCCGGCAAGCATGTTGCGGAAATTGGGCGTGTGGCCATCTTCCTGGTAGCGTTCGCGCATAAAGCGAACGACCTTCCAGTGATCATCAGTGAGTTCGAGACCTTCTGCTTCGGCGATGATCGGCACAATCTCATCACTGAAATTGGGTTCGGTCAGGAAATCCTCGTCATCGACTTCCAGTTCTTCGCCGTTTAGTACATATCCCACGATTTTTCTCCTATACACGAGTTACAAAAAACTGCGACCAGGTTTAATTGATCGCGACTTCCTTGATTGATTTGTGGGGGACAAATATACCGCAGCCAAAGCTGCGGTGGCGCCCCAGGCCGTCTTCCTGAATCAGCAGCGATTGCTGGAGACTGACCCCGTGCAGCATGAGACTATAGCCCGAGATTTCCCCCTCGGTGAGCTGCATTTTACGCTTCTTGCCAGGAATGAGTCCGCAGCGAATATCGATTTTTTCAAGTTCTGCATGTGCGGCCTCCAGAAAAGCCATCTCGTCACCGGTCCCCAGGTCCACCATTGGCGCATACAACGTGGCAAAGGGAGTCAGCGATTTTGCTTTCATGTCACCAATCAAAATATCCCCTGCACCGGTCTTGAGATGCTGTCCACTAAGAACGCGCACCGCATCGACTCGAGCCATGGGCAACCGCAGCACCAGCTTGATCCGACGATTGATCACCAGATTATCGTTGCGGCCGGTCGGCGCACCATGAATGGACTGCACCCCCACCGCAGGCTCATCCTTGAGCCAGGGCAAATGCGCCAGCAGCGCATCGAAAAGCACCTGGCCATGGTCGGCCGGTATTTCATTGCCGATCAGGTCAAAATATATGTCCTTGAAGCGCGCGGTGTGTTCAAAATCCTTGATCGCTTCCCAATCCTGGTTATACATCCGCATGCGTTTCCCCCTCTGCCCCGGCTGAACCCAGGTTCTGACTTGATGCCCATTTCAGCATTTCTTCAGCCCAGAATTTAGCAGTCAGCGGATCCAGGTCGAAAATTGTGAATCGGGCTCCACGTTCGCGAATCCTCAAACGCATCATATTCATACCTCCGGACCCATATTGGACCTCCTGGAATTCGATCTCCTGGTTGCCATACGGGTTACGAAATTTAGTCAGTGACTTGATCTCATCCATGGTTTCAGCTTAAATAATTAGGTTGACTGATATTTGACCTATTTTATCAAGTATTGGCTTCGATTCGTGGGACAAACACACCTACCCGATCGGGTAGGTTGCAGGTACTCCCACAGGAGAGCAGGTTACCCCATCGGAATGATGGCCGCGGACATCCAAGCTCTCTAAGATTGCCGCACTAGTCTCGTGCCGGCAGGATGCCCACGGGTAGTGTATAGGTAGTGACGACATACCGCTTCGCAAGACCTAAAGGAGAAACAGATGGCTAAGCAAATGCATGACACGCCGAATCTGGACGAGCTGGAAAAAGGCCCGTGGCCCAGTTTCGTAACCGGAATCAAGCGCCTCGCAAAAGACAACGACATGATGGTCGACCTGCTCGGCCAACTGGAAACCTCTTACAAGACCCGCTTCGGTTACTGGAAGGGCGGTACTGTTGGCGTAGTCGGTTATGGCGGCGGCGTGATTCCCCGCTTCACCGAACTGAAGAATGCAGATGGCACCCCTAAGTTCCCGGAGTCGGCCGAATTCCACACCCTGCGCATTCAGCCTCCCGCTGGCATGCATTACACCTCCGACCTGCTGCGTCAGATGTGCGACGCCTGGCTGGAAACCGGTGGCTCTGGACTGGTCGCCTTCCATGGCCAGTCAGGCGACATCATGTTCCAGGGTATCAAGACTGCTGACGTCCAGCGCTCTTTCGACAAGTTCAACGAAATGGGCTTCGACCTTGGCGGTGCTGGTCCTGCATTGCGCACATCCATGTCCTGCGTCGGCGCAGCCCGTTGCGAAATGTCCTGTTATGACGAAGCCCGCGCACTGCGCACCGTCATCAACAACAACCTGGACGACATGCACCGTCCGTCCCTGCCGTACAAGTTCAAGTTCAAGTTCTCAGGATGTCCGAACGACTGTATGAATGCCATTCAGCGTTCCGACATGGCCACCATCGGCACCTGGCGTGACAACATCCGCGGCAACGAGAAGATCGCCCGCGACTGGATGTCGGCCCACAGCATGGAAGACCTGATCAACATGGTCATCAACCATTGCCCGACCAAGGCCATCCAGCTGACCAAGAACGACGGCAAAGCCGCTGCAGAAGGTGTAACCAAGGTCGCTGTGTCCGACGCCAACTGCATCGAAATCGACAACCACAACTGCGTGCGCTGCATGCACTGCCTGAACGTCATGCCCGGCGCACTGCTGCCTGGCACAGACAAGGGCGTGACCATTCTGGTCGGCGGTAAGGGCGTGCTGAAGATCGGTGCCTCCATGGGCACGGTGGTGATCCCGTTCATGAAGATGGAATCCGACGAAGATTTCGAGAAGCTGAACGATCTGTCCCGCAACATCCTGGACTTCTTCGCCGAGAACGCGCTGGAACATGAGCGCACCGGTGAAATGATCGAGCGTATCGGCCTGGTCAACTTCCTGGAAGGTCTGGACATCCCGATTGACCCGAACATGATCGTCCATCCGCGTACCAACCCGTACTTCCGTTCCGACGATTGGGACGAAGAAGTCGAAAAGTGGAACGAACACAAAGCCGCTGCTGCCTAAATCCGGTACCTAACAATATCAAGCGGGCTTAGGCCCGCTTGTATGGCAAAAAGATAACGGATACCAGCATCTTAAAGTTTTCTGATCTCACCTAGTTGGAGACATGAATGAGCGAACGTAATCACGAAACCATCGAATCCGGTGCACCGGACCCGATGCCCTACATGCACCCCGTCATGGCCAAGAACTATGGCAAGTGGGTGTTTCATTCCCACCCGAAGCCGGGCGTTCTTTACCACCGCGCAGAAAGCGGTGATGAAATCTGGACGGTCAAGGCCGGTACCCAGCGTCAGATGGACCACTACACCGTGCGCAAACTGGCCGACATCGCTGACCAGTACGCTGACGGCTACGTCCGTTTCACAACACGGGCCAACATCGAATACATGGTCACCGACCAAAGCAAGGTCGAAGGTCTGATCAAGACCCTGACCGACAGTGGCTTCCCGGTCGGTGGCACCGCCAACTCGGTGTCCATGATCGCTCATACCCAAGGCTGGCTGCACTGCGACATCCCTGGCACCGACGCCTCCGGCGCAGTGAAGGCCCTGATGGACGATTTGTACGAAGAATTCATTAAGTGCGAAATGCCCAACCGGGTCAAGCTGTCTACCTCCTGCTGCGAAATCAACTGCGGCGGCCAGGCTGACATCGCCATCGTTATTCAGCACACCAAGCCGCCAAAGATCAACCATGATCTGGTTGCCAACGTCTGCGAACGGCCATCAGTTGTCGCCCGTTGCCCGGTAGCTGCTATTCGCCCCGCCTTGGTGAACGGCAAGCCTTCACTGGAAGTCGATGAGAAAAAGTGCATCTGTTGTGGAGCCTGCTTCCCCCCGTGCCCCCCGATGCAGATCAACGATCCCGAGCATTCCAAGTTTGCGATATGGGTTGGCGGCAAGAACTCCAACGCCCGATCCCGTCCGACTTTCCACAAACTGGTGGCGTCTGGCATCCCCAACAACCCACCGCGCTGGCCTGAAGTTTCCGAGATCGTCAAGAAAATCCTGGCGACCTACAAGGCCGATGGCCGTCCGTGGGAGCGCATGAACGACTGGATCGACCGTATCGGCTGGCCCGCCTTCTTCGAGAAGACAGGTCTGCCCTTCACCAAGTACCACGTCGACAACTGGCGCGGTGGCCGCAACAGCTTGAACGCCTCCGCTCACATCCGCTTCTGATGCGCACAATCCGGGAGACAGGTCTCCCGGATTTGTGAGCGAATCGGTTATTTGGATTTAGGGATATTCAGATGAAGATCGGTGTATTAGTTAACGAAGGGCCTTATACCCACGAGGCCTCGGATAGCGCCTATTTGTTCACCAAGGCGGCTATCGAGAAGGGCCACGACATTTACCGTGTGTTTTTCTATCACGACGGCGTCAACAACTCGACCCGCCTGACCGAGCCACCGCGCGACGATCGCAACATCGTCAATCGCTGGAGCGAGCTGGCCAAGGCCCACAATCTGGATCTGGTGGTCTGCATCGCTGCTGCGCAGCGACGCGGCATCATGGACGAGAACGAAGCCAAGCGTCAGGGCAAGGACGCCCATAACCTGGCCGATGGCTTCCGGATCTCCGGGCTTGGCCAATTGGTGGAAGCCGGCATCCAGTGCGATCGCCTGGTGACCTTTGGCGACTGAGGGGATTACTATGTTTACATCAAGCGAAGATATGGATACGGACGAAGGCGGTATCGTCAAGCAATTCATGTTCGTGAACCGCAAGGCGCCTTATGGCACCGTGTACGCCCTGGAAGGCCTGGAAGTCGTGTTGATCTCCGCGGCCTTTGAACAGGACGTAAGCATGGCCTTCATCGATGATGGCGTCTACGAACTAAAGAAGGGCCAGGACACCAAGGCCATTGAACAGAAAAACTTCTCGCCCACTTATCGCGCCCTTGAAGGGTACGACATCGAGAAACTGTATGTCGAAAAGGAATCACTAGAAGCCCGTGGCTTGACTGAAGCCGACCTTCTGGTGGATGTTGTTGTGCTCGACCGCGCCGAAATGGCAGCCAAGATGGCCGAGCAAGATGTCCTGATCAGTTTCTGAGGGAGACGAAGATGCTACACATCGTCAACAAATCGCCTTACGAGCGCAACTCTCTGGAGAGCTGCCTACGTCTGGCGACGAATGGCTCCGCTGTACTGCTGATCGAGGATGGCGTATTTGGCGCCACCAAGGGCGGCAGCTTTGAGGGCAAGGTTCAAGCGGCCATGGCCGGCGTGAAAATCTATGTCCTGGGTCCCGATCTCTCCGCGCGCGGCATGGCCGATCGCGTCATTGATGGGGTTAATGTTGTGGATTACGGCGGTTTTGTGGATCTGGTAGCAGAGCACAGCAACTGTCAGTCCTGGTTGTAATTTTTGAATCGTTAGGAGAATTAACATGCCCATGGTTGAAGTCGCTGGCAAGTCCTTTGAAGTGGACGAAGAAGGTTATCTGGTCAATCTGAATGATTGGGACGAGAACATCGCCGGTTACCTGGCCCAGGAAGAAAAGGTCGACATGACCGATAGCCACTGGGAAGTGGTCAATTTCCTGCGTGAGTACTATGCCGAATACCAAATTGCTCCGGCTGTTCGTGTGCTGACCAAGGCCATCGCCAAGAAACTAGGGCCGGACAAGGGTAACAACAAGTACCTGTACGAGTTGTTCCCGTACGGCCCGGCAAAACAGGCCTGCAAGATCGCCGGCTTGCCCAAGCCAACCGGCTGTATCTAATCCGGTGTACCTACCGGCGCGCAAGCGCTGGTTGCATCTCCCGGCTATTGAACAAATAGCCGGGAGTTGAGAGTGTCGCGCAAAGCAGTCATGGCTTTACTCTTCACTCTCAACTCTCGACTGTAAGTAACGAGGAACGCATGTCATCGTTGACCGTTTTCTATATTGGCCTGTTCTACTTCGCCACTTTCGTACTGGTCGGTGGCGTGGCCTACCGTATTTACGAATACTGGAAGACCCCTGCCCCGCTTGTCATCCCGACCACGCCGGCACCGACGACCCGAACCGGGGTGTCGTTTAGGATGCTGAGGGAAGTCACTCTGTTTGAGAGCCTGTTCAAGTCCAACAAGTGGATATGGCTTTTCGGCTATGTATTCCATATCAGCCTGGCTTTGGTTCTTCTGCGCCATTTCCGCTACTTCGTCGACCCACTATTTGAACCGCTCGTATTCATTCAGCCGTTCGGTCGGTACGCCAGTTTTTTCATGGTCATTGGGCTTGCTGGATTGTGGGCGCGGCGCTTCCTGGTTGACCGGGTACGCTACATATCGACTCCATCCGATCACCTGATGCTTGCCCTGCTGATTGCGATTGGCCTGACCGGGATGGAGATGTCTTTCGTTTCCCATACCGACATTGTCGACATGAAGGGATTTGTGCGCGGCATGATGACCTTCAATTTCCAGCCTTTGCCCAATGACACCAGTCTGCTGGTTCATCTATTCCTGGTTGCGACGCTGATGATTATTTTCCCCATCAGCAAACTTTTGCACGCACCCGGTGTGTTCTTCAGCCCCACGCGTAACATGGTGGACAATCCCCGTGAAAAGCGGCATATCGCCCCCTGGGCAGCCGCAATTGAACGGAAAAACGGCTGATCCATCGGACAGTTTGAAAGTATCAAGGAGCAAACGTGGCTGGTCCCGAGTTTGAAGTACCCAAGCTGAATGACAGCGGTTATACCGCTGTCCCCAAGATCAACCCTGGCAGCATGGGTCATGTAAAGGCTTACGTGGCCGGCAAGGGTGCACAGGAATTCCTCGGCTACCCTTGGGAGTTGGGTGATGACTGGAAGGAACGCGTTCTGGACCGCATGGGTGATGTCCTGAACAAATTCCGCAGTGTGCGCTTGTTCATGGATATATGTGTTCATTGCGGTGCCTGCACTGACAAGTGCCACTACTTCCTGGGCACCGCCGACCCAAACAACATGCCGGTCGCCCGCCAGGACCTGATGCGCAAGATCTACCGCCGCTACTTCACCCTGCCGGGGAAAATCGTCCCGTGGCTGGTGGGTGCCGAGGACCTGACCAAGGAAACCTTGGATCAGTGGTTCAACTACTATCATCAGTGCTCAGAATGCCGCCGCTGTTCGGTCTATTGTCCGTATGGCATTGATACGGCCGAGATCACCATGGCTGGTCGCGAGATCCTCAATTACGCCGGCTACGGCCAAAAATACTCCAACGAGATTCTGGGCAAGGTTCAAAAAATTGGTAACAACCTCGGCTTGCCCGGCCCGGCTCTGATCGACACGCTGGAAGGGTTGGAGGAAGACATCGAAGCGGATACAGGCGTGGCAGTGAAGATGCCGCTGGACGTGAAGGGCGCAGAAATTCTGCTGGTCACCCCGTCGGCAGATTTCTTCTCCGAGCCTCACGTTGAGTCCCTGATTGGCTACGCCAAGGTCTTCCATGCCGCCGGGGCCTCCTGGACCCTGTCCAGCCATGCCTCCGAAGCAGGCAACTTCGGCCTGTTCAATGGCAACTACGAGACCATGCGTACCGTCGCCATGCGGATTCGTGACGCTGCACTTGAACTGGGCGTCAAGCGCATCATAGTCGGTGAATGCGGTCATGCCTGGCGCGTGGCCTATGCCTACTGGAACACGCTGACCGGCCTTGGCTGGGGCGGTAATGACCCGTTCTCGATCGAACTACAAAGCAAGCTCGATCCTCGGTACAAGCAGCCGATGCACATCTGCGAATACACATGGGACCTGATCGAAAAAGGCGTGCTCAAGTTCGACAAGTCACTGAATGACCACCGGACCATCACCTATCACGATTCCTGCAACGTGGCGCGTGCTTCACGCATGGGCGACGAACCAGGCGGCCAGTTCACCATCCCGCGCAACATCATCAGGGCAGTTGCCAACAACTTCCACGATATGGCCGAGGAAACCATAGGCGAAGCCACTTTCTGCTGCGGCGGTGGTGGTGGTGTCCTGACCGACGACCTGATCGAAGTTCGGGTCAAGGGTGCCTTGCCCCGCATGAATGCCTACAACGCCGTCTCCAAAGAACATGGCGTTAACTTTCTGGCCCTGATCTGTGCCATCTGCAAGGCACAGTTCAACAAGGTAGTACCGTTCTACGGTTTTGACATGAGCATGGTCGGTGGCGTCCACCAGTTGGTGGGCACTGCGATCAAGCTTGAAGATTGATTAATGCGTTTTGAATCGATGCGGGCAACCGCTTAACGAGACACACGCGGTTATACCGCACGATTTACGATAGGAGAGCAAAGATGTCGGTCACATCCAAAGACGTTAAGAAGACTGAAGGCTTGACCTGGCGCCGTTACAAGGACGGCGAATCAGAGGCGAATTACCGTTCCGAACAGGACAAGATTTTCCAGGCCAGCTGGACCCACAAGTGTCCGGAGTACGTACTCTCCACGCCTCCTTGCCAGGGCTCCTGCCCGGCTGGCGAAGACATTCGCTCCTACCTGAACATCGTGCGTGGCATCGAGAAGCCTCCGGTCGGCGCCGATGGCAAACCCAGCATGAGCTGGCAGGAATATGCCTGGCGCCGCCTGACCGAAGCCAACCCGTTCCCGGCGGTTATGGGCCGGGTCTGCCCCGCCCCCTGTGAATCCGGCTGCAACCGCAACCAAGTGGAAGAGAACGTCGGCATCAACTCGGTCGAGCACTTTCTGGGCAACTGGGCTTTGGAAAACAAAGTCGGTTTTGTGAACACCAGCAACAAGAAGTCAGGCAAGAAGATAGCCATCATCGGTGGTGGACCGGCTGGTCTGGCAGCAGCCTACCAGTTGACCCTCAAGGGCCATAGCTGCACCATTTTTGATGACCACGCCGAACTCGGCGGCATGATGCGTTACGGCATTCCTGGCTTCCGCACCCCGCGTGAAGTCCTCGATGGCGAAATCCAGCGGATTCTGGATCTGGGTGTCGACACCAAGCTGAACTGCCGTATCGGCACAGATGTCAGCATGGAATCGATCGAGAAGGAATATGACGCCGTTCTGATGGGCATGGGTGCGCAAGCTGGCCGTGCGCTGCCGGTTGATGGTGCCGACGCACCCAACTGCGTTACCGCCATGTCCTTCCTGCGCGCCTTCAATGAAGGCCGGCTGCAGCACGTGGGCAACAAGGTTGTGGTTATCGGTGGTGGCGATACCTCGATCGACGTCGCCACGGTTGCGCGTCGTCTTGGCAAAATTACCAATGCCTCGAGCACCGATCTGCCCGAAATGGTCATGGCCGGTCACACCGCCCATGACGTAGCCTCGATTGCCGCCCGCCAAGGTGTTGAAGTTGTCCTGATCTCACGTGCCACCGTCGACAAGATGGCGGCCAACAAACATGAAATCGAGCAAGCTCAGTCAGAAGGCATCCACATTATTGGTGGTGTCACGCCTGTAGCCGTGATCAAAGGCCCGGATGGTCGCGCAACCGCGCTACGCGTCGCTCAATTCGAGATGGTGGGCAAGGAAACCAAGATCATCGAGGGTACCGAGCAGGACCTCGAAGGCGACCTGATCGTCTCCGCCATTGGTCAAGCAGTCGATTTCACTGGCCTGGAAACCTACAACAACAACAACGGCCTGATCAAGACCGACAAGAACTATCGCTTCCCCGGCAAGACCAACGTGTTTGTCGCGGGTGACGTGATTCGTCCTCACCTTTTGACAACTGCAATCGGCCATGCCCGCATTTGCGCCGATGGCATCGATGCCTTCCTGAAGGGTCAGGAAGTCGACAAGCGGCCCAAGGTCGACGTCGACCACTGGGACCTGGTTCGCCGCTGGATTGAAACCGGTCACGAGTACAAAGAGCATCATGGCCAGGAATGGGGCACTTCCGAATGGAAGGACACCCTGCACAACTTCGAAGACCGCTCACAGCGCTACATCATCCCGTCAACCCAGCTGTTCCTGGGCCACTTCGCGAATACTCCGCGCCTGAAACGCGAAGTCACCGTGCTGGACAAGGACTCCGCCTTGGGCAACTTCCAGGATCGTCTGCACGCCCTGGACGAGAAACAGGCTGTGACTGAAGCCAAACGTTGCATGTCATGTGGCCTCTGCTTCGAATGTGACAACTGCGTGATCTACTGCCCGCAGACTGCCGTGTTCAAGGTCAAGAAGAAGGATGCCCCGACGACGGGTCGGTATGTGGACACCGACTATGCCAAATGCATTGGCTGCCATATCTGTGCCGATGTCTGCCCGACCGGCTACATACAGATGGGCATGGGCGACTGATAAGGAAGGAACTGGTATGGCAAGATTTGCCCCTTGGCTGAAGCTTGCCGTCCTGCTGGGCGTAATGGCAATGACCATTACGCCCTTGCAACGGGCGGTTGCGGATGTGGAGTTACCCGGGCTGGAGAATCACAAGGGCAATAAATGCGTGGATGATGAAGACTTCATCCGTCGCAATCACCCTGATCTGCTCAAACACCACCGCGATGAAGTGGTTCGCAAAGGCATCCGTACCACCAAATACAGCCTCAAGAAATGCGTTGAATGCCATGCCAGCGCCAAAACCGGCAGCGTAGCGTCAGCCAAGGACGATTTCTGCGTCGCCTGTCATTCCTATGTCGGAGTCCAGTTGGAATGTTGGGAATGCCATTCGAGCAAACCTGGCAAACCCACTGCACTACCCAGCGAGGCGAGCAAGACTTCGCCCATGATGACCTCTGTTCAAGCTGAGGGACAAAAGAAATGAGCGAGCATCAATTCAACGAAGACACCGATCAGGATCGACGTGATTTTCTCAAAACCAGCGCTGGCTTGGCAGGCGTCACCTTAGCGCCCGGTGTGCTTCTGTATGGCATCTCCGCTTACGGACGCCCTCCGGAACTAGCCGCGACCAGCTTGAACCGCTGGGGCATGCTGATCGACACCACCAAGTGTGCAACGGGCTGTAATGACTGCGTGACCGCCTGTAACACAGAAAATGGACTATCCGGAAAAACCGGCCCACAGGACTCCCAATGGATCCGCAAGGTTCATATCAAGGATCTGCAAACTGGCGAAGAACACAATCTGCCGATGATGTGCCAGCATTGTGAAAACCCACCCTGCGTGGATGTCTGCCCTACCGGCGCATCGATGAAGCGGGCCGATGGCATCGTTCTGGTCGATCGCCATATTTGTATCGGTTGCCGTTACTGCATGATGGCCTGCCCCTACAAGGCTCGGTCCTTTGTGCATGAGCCTTTGCATGATCAGAAACCGGATGTTCCGCGCGGTAAAGGCTGTGTTGAGTCCTGCACTTTCTGTGTCCAACGTGTGGATAAGAACGAGCAACCCGCCTGCGTCGAGGCCTGCAACAAGGCCGAGCACAACGCCATGTTGTTTGGCGACTTGAACAATCCGGGCAGTGATATCGCCAAGGCGGTAAAGACCTTCGCCACCACCGAAGTGCGCGCCGACCTTCGCCTGAACACCGGCGTCCGTTATCAGGGGATTTAAAGCATGGCAACCAATACCTGTCCCGACACCAGCAGCCTCTATGGCTGCGCGAAAAGCAAACAGTTCTGGGCACTGATGGCCTTCGGAGGCGTGGGTATGCTGATCACGCTGTTCGCCTTCTTTACCCTGGAGCATCACGGTCACATCCTGACCGGGATGAACAACCAGATCGTGTGGGGCTTGCCACACGTATTCGCCGTGTTCCTGATTGTCGCGGCGTCCGGCGTACTTAACGTTGCTTCCATCGGTTCCGTATTCGGCAAGAAGATCTACAAGGCGCGCGCACCGCTGTCCGGCCTGCTCGCCCTGGCAATGCTGGCCGGCGGTCTGGGTGTATTGGTACTTGATCTGGGTCGGTCCGACCGGCTGATCATCGCCATGACCCACTACAATTTCAAGTCGATCTTTGCCTGGAACATGATTTTCTACAACGGCTTCTTTGCCATTGTGGGCCTTTACCTGATCACCCTGATGTCTCGAAACCTGAAGCAGTACTCCAAACCGGTTGGCCTGCTGGCATTCCTGTGGCGTCTTGCCCTGACCACGGCCACAGGCTCGATCTTCGGTTTCCTGGTGGCTCGAGCTGGCTACAACTCGGCCCTTTATGCCCCGATGTTCATCATCTACTCTTTTGCTTATGGCCTGGCTGCATTCATCGTTGTTCAGTCGGTGATGTACAAGTGGAACAATATCCAGGTCGACGTGAATATCCTGGGCCGGCTGAAAAATCTGCTGGCCGTATTCATTGCAGCCGGCCTTTACTTCACGGTTGTCCTGCATCTGACCAACATGTATTTCGCCAAACAATGGGACTACGAGCATTTCATCCTGGTTAGCGGCGGCATCTACACCACCCTGTTCTGGATTGGCCAGGTCCTGATCGGCGGAATCCTTCCCATCATCCTGCTGTTCAGCCCCGCTGCGAAACAACATCCCGCAATCGTATTCATAGCGGCCTTGCTGGTCGTCATCGGCGGTCATGCCCAGATGTATGTGACGATTGTTGGAGGCCAGGCCTTCCCTCTCGACCTGTTCCCCGGCTTCGCCCAGAGCAGCAGTTTCTATGACGGCGAGATTCACCAGTACACCCCGTCCATATGGGAACTGATGTTGGGCATGGGCGGGATCATGATTGCCTTCCTGATCACGACCGTCGCAGTCCACGTTCTGAAGTTCATCCCGTCTGACGACTTCAAGGATATCGAGTTGGTTAAGCACTGAATCCCAACCGGCAACGTCCGCAACCAAAAAGCCGACTAATCTTGTCGGCTTTTTGGTTTTCGGCTGATAGAATATTGCAATGGCCAGTTTTTATATCTCAGCAGCCCATAAATCCTCGGGAAAGACCACGGTCACGCTCGGACTGTGTCGTGCCCTGAAAAATCGCGGCCTGAAAGTTCAGCCATTCAAGAAAGGTCCCGATTACATTGACCCCATCTGGCATGCGCAGGCCAGTGGCCAGGCCTCGTATAACCTCGATTTTCGGTTGATGAACCGCACTGAGATCAGGGATCTCTATGGCCGACATGCCGCCGTTGCCGACATTTCCATTGTCGAGGGCAACAAGGGCTTGTATGACGGAATGGACATCGAAGGGTCCGACAGCAATGCGGCCATGGCCAAGGAACTGAACCTGCCCGTGGTTCTGGTCATCGACACGCTGGGGGTCACCCGTGGCGTGGCTCCATTACTGCTCGGTTACCAAGCCTTCGACCCGGCAATCCGGATAGTCGGGGTCATTCTGAACAAGGTCGGCGGACCTCGACATGAAGAAAAACTACGCCAGGTCATTACCCGCTACACAACCATTCCCGTACTGGGCGCCATCCACAAGGACAGCAGGTTGGCCATCGAGGAGCGCCACCTCGGCCTGGTACCTGGCAACGAAGACTCGGAAGCCGAGCAGCGCATCGACACCATCGCTGAGATTGTCGCCAGCCATGTCGATCTGGATGCACTGATCCGCCTGACCGAAGACTCACCTGCACCTGTCATGTCCCAGCTCAGCCCGCGCAAAACGGGCTTACACTTTCAGAACGATGCCTCGCCCATGCGCATCGCGATTGCCAAGGACCGTGCCTTTGGCTTTTATTACAGCGAAGATCTGGATACCTTGCGCGAATCCGGGGTCGAGTTGATTCCGCTTGATGCCCTTAGCGCCACATCACTACCAGACGTGGATGGCCTGATCCTTGGCGGGGGCTTCCCTGAGTCCTTCATCCAGGAACTCTCCGCCAACCGCCCCCTGCTGCGAAATATTCGCCAGGCGATCGATGCACAACTGCCTGTTTATGCCGAGTGCGGAGGTCTGATGTACCTGTCCCGTTCGATCCGCTGGAATGAGCAACAAGGCGACATGGTCGGGCTGATACCAGGCGACGCAGTGATGGGTGCCAGACCGGTTGGCCGGGGCTATGCCAGCTTCATCGAGACGGCAGACTCCCCTCTGGCCACGCAGCCCGGCCAGGAGATCCCGGCCCATGAATTTCACCATTCCCATCTGGAAAATCTCGCTGATGGCCTGACCTACGGCTATCAGGTTACCCGTGGCCATGGCATCGACGGTCAACACGACGGCTTCGTCTACAAGAACCTGCTTGCTGCGTATTGCCACCGCCGTGGCTCTGGCGACAAGGGATGGATTACACCTTTTCTGGCCAAGGCCCGAGCCTACGCCCAACATCGCAACGCAGCCCGCAGGGCTGCCTAACCGGAGAAATGACATGATCAATCTGACCAAGAATGCGGCCGCACAGATCGCGCAAGCCGCCCAGCAATCCGGTTCTGGAAGCCTGGGCCTGAGAATCGCCGCCCGGGTGAACGACGCCGGCATGCTGGAGTTTGGCATGGGCTTCGACGACGAGCGCAATAACGACACCATCGTTGAATCCTACGGTGTCACTGTCCTCGTGCACCCGAGCAGCGCCCAATATTTGCAAGGGGTCACCATCGACTACGCCGAGTCGGCTCCGGGAGAATCCCACTTTGTCTTCATGATGCCCAATCAGGGCGATGCCGAAGGTGGCGGCAGCTGCGGCAGCGGTGAAGGTAGCGGCGGTGGTTGCGGCTCGGGTGGCTGCGGTTCCGGCGGCTGCGGCAGTTCCAATCACGCATAACCGTTTCTGAAGAACAGGAAATCATGGATTACCTACCGATCTTTCTCGACCTCAAGGGCAAGAACAGCCTGGTGGTCGGTGGCGGCGACGCAGGTGCGCGCAAGGCCACGCTGCTTCTGAGCGCAGGTGCCTGGGTCAACGTGGTCGAACCGGGCGAACTGGCCGACGTGTTCACCGGCCTGAAGAACACCGACCGCGTCATCCACCGGCGCGAGGCCTTCAAGCCGGAACATCTGGACGGCGTCGAAATAGTGTTCGCCGCCAGCGACGACGACACCCTCAACCAGCAGGTCTACGAGGCCGCCCGCACCCGCCACCTGCCGGTGAACGTGGTCGACAAGCCCGAAATCTGCTCCTTCATCATGCCCAGCATCATCGACCGCTCGCCGGTGGTGGTGGCGGTATCAAGCGGCGGCGAGGCGCCGGTCCTGTCGCGCCTGCTACGCGCTCGCCTGGAAACCCTGATCCCCGCCGCCTACGGCCGCCTGGCCACGCTGGCCGGCAAGTTCAAAGGCAGTGTACGCGCGCACTTCCCGACCACCGATGGCCGCCGCAAGTTCTGGGAACGCGCCCTGCTCTCACCGGTCGCCGAGATGGTCTTCTCCGGCCGCGAGCAGGAGGCCGAACACACCCTGGCCAGGATGCTGGAAGACAGCAGCACCGAGCCCGGCGTCGGTGAGGTCTATCTGGTCGGCGCCGGCCCGGGCAACCCGGACCTGCTTACCTTCCGCGCCCTGCGTCTGATGCAGCAGGCCGATGTGGTGGTCTACGACCGCCTGGTCAGCCCGCCCATCCTCGACATGTGCCGGCGCGACGCCGATCGCTTCTACGTCGGCAAGGAACGCGACAACCATGCCGTGCCGCAGGACGAGATCAACATGATCCTGGTGAAGCTGGCCAAGGAAGGCAAGCGCGTGCTGCGCCTGAAGGGCGGCGACCCGTTCATCTTCGGCCGCGGCGGCGAGGAGATCGAGACTCTGCGCGAGCATGGCGTGCCGTTCCAGGTTGTACCGGCCGTTACGGCGGCGGCGGGCGTGGCGTCCTACGCCGGCATCCCGCTCACCCATCGCGACCACGCCCAGGCCCTGGTCCTGGTCACTGGCCACCTCAAGGACGGCACCATGGACCTGGACTGGGACATGCTTTGCCGACCGAAACAGACCATCGTCATCTACATGGGGCTGAAGGGACTGGTGACGCTGTGCGAGGAGATGAAGAAGCATGGCATGCCCGGCTCCACCCCGGCCGCCATCGTCCAGCAGGGCACGACCATCAACCAGCGCACTGTGACTGGCACTCTGGACACTCTGCCGGCCCTGGCTGCACAGGCTGAACTCAAACCACCGACTCTGATCATCGTCGGCAGCGTGGTCAGTCTGCACGCAAAGCTCAACTGGTTCCATCCGGAACCGGCCAAGGACGACCACTGGCATACACCGCTCGACCGACCCGCAAGCATGTAACAAAACGGGCCTGGTGAATCCAGGCCCGTTTTGTTTTACAGGTTCCGGGTTACCCGCTTGATACCGTCATCCTCCGGATGCGGCTCGATACGGAAGCCCAGCCCGGCAGCCAGTTTGAGCATGCCCAGGTTGCGCTTCATGACCTCGCCTTCCATGACCCGCAGCCCCTTGGACCGGGCCACGTCCATCAGCACATCCATCAACTTGTGCGCGATGCCCTGGTGCTGCCAGTCGTCGCCCACCACCACGGCGAATTCGCACGACACCTGATCCGGGTTGCTGGCATAACGGGCAACGCCAATCTCCACTTCCTTGCCATCGACCTCAATCACCGCCAGCAGGGCCATTTCGCGGTCGTAGTCGATCTGGGTCAGACGCACCAGCATGGCGTGGGACAGTTCCTGCACCGCGTCCATGTAGCGGAAATACTTGGTCTCTTCCGACAAGCCGCGGACAAAGGACTGGGTCATGTCGGCATCCTCGGGCCGGATCGGGCGGATGGTGACATTGGTGCCGTTCGGCACCTGCCAATGACTGACCAGATGCACCGGGTACGGGTGGATCGCCATATGACCATACTTGTCCGCATTGGGCGGGCGCGAGACGATGGTGATACGGGCATCGGCCGCCATGGCGCCGTGTTCGTCGACCAGCAGCGGGTTGATGTCCAGCTCCGACAGCCAGGGCAGTTGGCAGACCATTTCCGACACCCGCAGGATCACGCTCTCCAGGGCACTCACATCGGCCGCCGGTCGGTTGCGGAACTCGCCCAGCAACTTGGAGACGCGGGTCCGTTTGATCAGATCGCGGACCAGGTAGCTGTTCAACGGCGGCAAGGCCACGGCGCGATCCTGATAGGCCTCGACATCGACGCCACCGGAGCCGAAGGCGATGACCGGCCCCAGCACCGGGTCGCTGATCATGCCGACCAGCACCTCGCGCGCATTGGCCCTGGACAGCATCGGCTCGATCACCACGCCTTCGAGCTTGGCATCCGGCTGGTGCTTGTGCACTTCGGCCATCATGCCGGTATAGGCGGCGCGCACGGCCTGGCCGCTGGACAGCCCGAGCCGGACGCCACCGACATCGGATTTGTGACTGATGTTGGGTGAATTGATCTTCATGGCGACCGGAAACCCCAGTTGCTGCGCCATCAACATCGCCTCGGTCGGATCGCGGGCGATCAGGGTCTGAGCCACCGGAATATGGAAGGACGACAGCAGCGCCTTGGATTCCACCTCGCTGAGGATGTGACGTCCCTGAGCCAGCGCGCCCTCGATGATCAGGCGGGCACCTTCGACATCCGGCTCGGCCTGGAGCGACAGCGAGCCCGGCGTCTGCATCAACTGGCGCTGATTCTCGTAGAAATCGGAGATATAGGAGAACACCTCCACCGCCGGCTCCGGCGTCTTGAAATAGGGGATGCCGGCGTTGCGGAAGGCCATGCGGCCAGCCGCAACCTGATCCTCGCCCATCCAGCAAGTCAGCACCGGCTTGTCGGAGGACTTGGCCACCACGGCCACCGCCTCAGCGACTTCGGTCGGCCTGGTCATCGCCTGCGGGGTCAGCATCACCAGCACGCCATCGATGCCAGTGTCGGCCAGGCAAGCTTCCACGGCCGCCTTGTAACGCTCGGCGCCGGCATCGCCGATGACATCGATCGGGTTACTGTGCGACCAGTTGAAGGGCAAGGCCGCATTGAGTTTCTCGAGGGTCGGAGGCGCGAGATCGGCCATGCGCACACCCAGATCCACCGCCCGGTCGGTCGCCATCACGCCGGGGCCGCCGCCGTTGGTGACGATCACCAGCCGGTTTCCGGCCGGCTTGACCCGTGACGACAGGGCCAGCGCCGAGGAGAACAGTTGGGTGATGGTATTCACCCGGACCACGCCGGCCCGGCGCAGCAAAGCGTCGAACACATCGTCGCCGCCGACCAGGGCGCCGGTATGCGAGGCCACCGCCTTGGAGCCGGCCTCATGCCGCCCCACCTTGACCAGCACCACCGGCTTCAGACGGGCCACGGCACGGAGTGCGCTCATGAACCGGCGGGCGTCGCGGATGCCTTCGATGTACATGATGATGCTACGGGTAGCCGGATCGTTGGCCAGATAATCGAGTATCTCGCCGAAATCCAGATCGGCCGACGCCCCGCTCGACACCACGGCGGAGAAGCCGATCCCGTTCGACGCCGCCCAGTCCAGCATGGCGGTACAGATCGCGCCGGACTGTGACACCAGGGCCAGTTCGCCGGCGACCGGCTTGCCCAGCGCAAAGGTTGCGTTCAGACCGATGGCCGGCCGCTGGATGCCCAGGCAGTTCGGCCCGATGAAGCGGATGCCGTATTTTTTCGCCACTTCCAGCAGGTGTTCTTCCATGGCGATGCCCTTGGCACCCATCTCGCGGAACCCGGCGGACAGCACCACGGCGTAGCGCACGCCGCGCTTGCCGCAGGCTTCCAGGATGGGCGCCACGGTCGGCGCCGGCGTGGCAATGATAGCCAGATCCGGCACTTCGGGCAGATCGGCGGCGCTCGCATAGCACTTGTGGTCAAGCAGGATTTCGTACTTGGGATTGATCGGATAGACCTTGCCCTGGAAATTGGCCTCCAGCATGTTGCGGAAGATCACCCCAGCGACCGACTCCTCGCGGGTACTGGCACCGAAAACGGCAACGGAACGGGGATTGAATAGCGGATAGAGATAATGCTGGCTCATGGTATCTGGTTTCTGTATTGGCTGTGGCAGGGGAAACGCGCCACCAACGCGTCAATAGCATCTTATGATGAATGCCGTGACACTGCCATGAAAGGCGCTATATTTCAGAGTCACTTCCGACACTCATGTTTCGCATGCACACCGCCTACCTAACCCATCCCCTCTGCGCCAAGCACCTGATCTCTGACTGGCACCCCGAAGCCCCGGCCCGCCTCGCCGCAATCGACGACCGGTTGCATGCCGCCCACCTCTACGATTATCTGGCTCATTTGCTCAACCCGCCTCAGGCCACCCGCGAACAACTCGGCCGGGTGCATGACCCAGCCTTCATCGACTACATCCTCGAGTCCGCCCCCAAGGGGCCAGACCATCTCGCACTTGACCCGGATACATCGATGAACCAATTTAGTCTGGCCGCCGCCCTGCACGCGGCCGGTGCGGCGACAAGTGCGGTGGACACAGTCATGTCCGGCCAGGTACAAAATGCCTTTTGTGCCATTCGCCCGCCCGGCCACCATGCCACCCGCAACCAGGCCATGGGCTTCTGCATCTTCAACAACGTCGCCGTCGCGGCGGCCCATGCCCTGGCCGAATACGGCCTGAAGCGGGTCGCCATCGTCGATTTCGATGTCCATCATGGCAACGGCACCGAGGACATCTTCCGGGATGAGCCAAGGGCGATGCTCTGCTCCACCTTCCAGCATCCGTTCTACCCCTACTGCGGCGCCGACACGGTGAGCGATCACATCATCAACGTGCCCCTGCCCGCGGGCACCACCGGCAAGACCTATCGCGAGGCCTTCGCTGCCCGCGTGCTACCCGCACTGGAAGGTTTCAAGCCGGAAATGATCTTTTTCTCGGCCGGCTTCGACAGCCATCGTGAAGACGACATGGGCCAGTTCGGCCTGGTCGAGGCCGACTTCGTCTGGATTACGGAAACGGTGATGGGCATCGCCGCTCGATATGCTGACAACCGCATCGTCTCGGTACTGGAAGGCGGCTATGACCTGAACTCGCTCGGCCGGAGCGTGGCGGCGCACATCAAGACCCTGGCCGGACTGTAAGAACCTGCCTAGATTTTCTTGCCTGCGTCCGGCCCCGGAGTCAGCTTGTGCTCGACGGCGAAAACCGCCGCTTCAACCCGCGAGGACAGGTTGAGCTTGGCCAGGATGTGGCGGACATGCAGTTTGACCGTGTCGTAGCTGATGTCGAGTTCGCGGGCAATGGCCTTGTTGCTGCCGCCTTTGGTGAGATGGGAGAGGATTTCACGCTCGCGCTGGGTCAGGCTGTCGAGCAGTGAAGTAGCGGAATGAGCCTTGTTGTCGAGCAGGCTGATCAGCTTGGCGGTCATGGCCGGAGCAACGACGGTTTCGCCTTTCACCGCGCGCTGGATGGCATCGACCACTTCATCCGGCTCCATGCTCTTGAGCAGGTAGCCATTGGCCCCGGAGCGCAGGGCCCGGGCCAGGTCATCCTCGGCTTCGCTGACGGTGAGAATGATGATCGGGAGGCTATGTCCCTCGGTCTTCAGTTCTTGCATCAGGCTGATGCCATCGGTGCCAGGCATGTTGAGATCGAGGATCAGCACATCCGGGCTGTGCTCGCGTAGCAGATGCTGCACATCGGCCGGATTGCCGGTCATGGCGACCACGCTGAGCAGGCCGTCCCGCTCCAGCAATTCGGCCAGCCCCTTTCGGAACAGGGTGTGGTCATCGACCAGAATGACCCGGGGCTGGCTCATGTCGGCAGACCTCCCTGCTGCTCGGTCAACCGGGCCGGGAAGGTCAGCCGGACGATGGTGCCGCCAGCCGCCCGGCTTTCGATGGAGAGCTTGCCGTTCAGCTTGGCCGCGCGTTCGCGCATGATGGTCAGACCGAAGCTCTTGCCGACACTGACCGACGCGCCGCTGTGCAGGCCGACGCCATCGTCGGCAACGTTGACCACGTACTGGCCGTCTTCCAGATCCAGGGTGACGATGACATGGCGGGCACGGGCGTGCTTGCAGATGTTGTACAGCGATTCCTGGATGATGTGGAAGACCTGGATCTCCTCTTCCGGGACCAGAGCCACATCCTGCGCGATGTTGAGGAAGTCGACATCGGCGTTGGCCTTCTTGCGGAAGCTCTGCACCATCTCCTGCAATGCCGGCACCAGTCCGCGCGGGTCGATGCGATCGCGGAACTGGGTGATCAGATCGCGCAGTTCCGAATAGGCCATGTCGACCGCCTCTTCGACATCGCCGAGGTAACGATTGGCCTGATCCTGGTTGCCTTCGGACATGGCCTCGTTGAGCACGGCCAGACGCATCTTGGCATAGGCCAGGGTCTGGGCCAGGGAGTCGTGGATCTGGTTGGCCAGCATGGTCCGTTCGTTCATCAACGAGATGCGCATGTTCTCGCGGGTCAGGCGGGCGTTTTCCAGTGCCATGCCGAGATGTTCGCTGATCGAGTTGAACAGGTAGCTGACATCAGGCGGCAACACGTCGTCGCCATCCATGAACAGGTTGTAGACCCCGAGCACCTTGCCCTTGTGACGCAGCGGAATGGCGTACACCGTCTTGCATTGCTGGGCGAAATAGAGATGCCGGACCTGCTTGTTGCAGACCGTGAGCACGCTGCTCACCTGGGAGGTCTGGGACAGGACCGCCTTGCCGCAGATGCCGCACTCCACCGGCACATAGCGCTCCTTTTCGAGCAAGGCCGGCGACAGGCCGACCGAACCGACCATGCGCAGATGGCCGCCATCCGAGGTCAGCACCCGCACCACGCCGGCCTTGCCCTTGGACAGCCGCATCATGATGTCCAGGAAGCTGGCGAGCATCTGCTCGACATTGGCGCCGGCATTCATGCTGCTGGCGATTTCGGCCAGCACCTCGATCACCGGCAGACGATCGTGGCTCTGCATGTCGTCGGCCGGAAGCTGGCTGTCCGTGTGTGGACGACCGATTTGGGAGACAGGAATTTCTTGCGCAAGCACGGCGATAAACCCGAAAAGTCAGTGTCCCATGGTAAGTAGGCTACCCGAGGAAAGCAATGACACGGGAGGTTTTACATGTTGCGTGCGACCTTGCCGCCGGCCAGTGGCGGGTTCTTGTCGAAATAGCGTTTGATCCCGTCGGTGATGGCGGTGGCCAGCTTTTCCTGGTACTCGTCGCTCAACAGCCGTTTTTCCTCGTCGGGATTGGAGATGAAGGCGGTTTCGACCAGGATGGACGGGATGTCGGGCGCCTTGAGCACGGCGAAGCCGGCCTGCTCGACATGGCCCCGGTGCAGGTTGTTGATGTCACCCAGTTCTCCCAGCACATTGTTGGCCAGCTTGAGACTGTCGGAAATCGTGGCGGTCTGGGTCAGGTCAATCAGGGTCTGCTTCAGATACTTGTCCTTCACGTCGATGTTCACCCCGCCGACCATATCGGCATCATTCTCACGCTTGGCCAGCCAGCGTGCAGCGGCCGAGGTCGCACCCTTCTCGGACAAGGCGAAGACGGAGGAACCTCGGGCGGCCTCGCTCGGGAAGGCGTCGGCGTGGATCGACACGAACAGGTCGGCCTGCGCCTTGCGGGCCTTGACCACGCGCTGGGCCAGGGGAACGAAATAATCGCCGTCGCGGGTCAGCACCGCACGCATGTTCTCGGTCTTGTCGATATGCGCCTTGAGCCGGCGGGCGATTTCCAGCGTGATGTTCTTTTCGTGGGAACCGTTGGCGCCGGTTGCGCCAGGATCTTCACCGCCATGGCCGGCATCGATGGCCACGGTGATCAGCCGGAGGTAGCCCGATTTTTTCGGCTTGTCGGCGCTGGGCGCTTTATCCGCCTTGACCGGCCTGTCGGTGGAAACCGCGAGGCTGGGCTTGAGTACGGGCGTCTGTTGAATGGCTTCGGGCGATTTGACCGACGGCGGGTCAGCCGCAGGTGTTTCGCCCTTGGTCTCGGCTTTTGCCTCGGTCAGCGGCGGCTGGCTGGCCTGGGCGATCGCCTTCTCGACCTGACTTTCAGTATTGGCAGCCTGTTTCTCGGCCGATGGATACAGGTCGATGACCAGTCGGTTGCCGTACTCGCCCAAGGGCGCGAGGCTGAACGCCTTCGGATTGACGTCACCTTTCAGTTCGATCACGACACGGGTCACACCAGGGGCATTGAGGCCGGCGCGCAGATTGGCAATCAGCGGGTCCTGGGCGGAAACCTGGCCGCTGGCCGCCTGCAAGACAGGGTTGTTGTCCACCCCATTCAGATCGAGCACCAGACGATCGGGGTTCTTGAGGCTGAAAATTTTGTAATCCGGCTTGCCGGTTAGTTCCAGGGTGATGCGGCTGTAATCGGGCGAGGGCCAGAGGCGCACGGCCTTGACGGTGACACTGGCGAAGGCCGGGCATGCCCAGGCCCAGGCAAGCATCAGCCCGACAAGTAAGATTCCATAACGTTTTGCGCGCATCGCCTGCCCTCCTCCGTATTGCCGGAAAGCCGCGCCAGGCGGCCTTCTCCAGCCAGGTCCAGTTGAATCAGCAGATCCGGCTCGGGCAACATGCCCTCCGCTTTCTCCGGCCATTCCACCAGACATACCGACTGAGCATTGAAGAGTTCCCTAAAACCCGATTCTTCCCACTCAATCGGATCTGCGAACCGATATAAATCAAAGTGATATAGATTAAAGCTAGAAAATGGATAAATTTCAAGCAGTGTATAGGTCGGGCTCTTCACCCGCCCGGGAAAATTCAGGCCGCGCAACAGCCCGCGAGTCAATGTGGTCTTGCCCGCGCCCAGATCACCCGACAGCCAGATGGTCATGCCTGGCTGCACAGCGCTGGCCAGGCGACGGCCCAAGTCAAGGGTGGCCGCTTCATCCAGCAGTGACCGCTGCATAATCTGGCTATCATCTCGAACATGACCCATGACGGCTCCTTCAATGACGCGCAAACACTCAAACAGTCGATCCGGCAATGGGGCCGGGAACTGGGTTTTTCCGCGCTCGCCTTCGTCGCGCCGGAATTAGGTGCCGCTGGGGTTGGGCTTGCCGACTGGCTGGCGCAAGGCCTACACGGCGGGATGGATTATATGGCTCGCAACACCGACAAGCGTGCTCAGCCAGCCGAACTCGTGCCGGATACCCGTTCCATCATCGTCGTCCGGCTGGATTACCTGCCGCCCGATCTGCCCGGCGCCGAGCCGGATACCGCGCTCATCTCGCGCTATGCACTGGGTCGGGACTATCACAAGGTGATGCGCAGCCGGCTGCAGAAGCTTGCCGAACGGATCGAGTCGGCGGTCGGGCCCTTCGCTTACCGTGCCTTCGCCGACAGCGCGCCGGTCATGGAAGTGGAGCTGGCCAGCCTGGCCGGCCTGGGCTGGCGCGGCAAACATACCCTGCTCTTGTCCCGCTCGGGCTCCTGGTTCTTCCTGGGTGAGCTCTACACCTCGCTGCCATTGGCGCCCGACCAACCGGTTGCAGGGCATTGCGGCGAGTGTGAGGCCTGCCTGAACAGCTGCCCGACCGATGCCTTTGTCGGACCCTATCGGCTTGACGCACGGCGCTGCATTTCCTATCTCACCATCGAGCACATCGGCCCCATTCCCGAAGCGTTGCGACCGCTGATGGGCACCCGCATCTACGGCTGTGACGACTGCCAGTCGGCCTGCCCCTGGAACCGCTTCGCGCTGTCGGCCGAATTGCCCGATTTCCTGCCCCGGAACGGGCTGGACCATAGCCGTCTCGCCGATCTTTTCGTCTGGAATGAAACCGAGTTCAACGACCGTCTGGCCGGATCGCCCATCCGCCGTATCGGCCATGAACGCTGGCTGCGCAACATCGCCGTGGCCCTGGGCAATGCGCCGACCTCAGAAGCCAATCTGGCGGCATTGCGACAGCGGCTGGGCCACCCGTCGGAACTGGTCCGCGAGCATGTGACCTGGGCGATCGAGCGACTCAAGACGAGCCAAAGTGCGTGATTCCGGTTCATCTCTGCCCCATTACCTGCAAGAATGACACCTCATTCGCGCATCAGACAAAACCCAATCCATGCATCTCGATTCCAACAATTCCATCGGCGTATTCGATTCCGGCGTAGGCGGCCTGACCGTCGTGCGTGCCCTGATGGAACGCCTGCCGTTCGAACACATCCATTATTTTGGCGACACGGCACGGGTGCCCTATGGCGTCAAATCGGTCGAGACCATCGCCCACTACACCACCCAGATCGCCCAGTTCCTGCTGGAAAAACAGGTCAAGCTGCTGATCATCGCCTGCAACACCATGGCCGCGGTGTCGTCCCAGGTAGTGCGCGATCTATCCCCGGTCCCAGTGCTCGACGTGATCGAGGCCGGCGCCCTGAATGCCTTGGCGGCGACCCGTACCCGCCGGATCGGCGTCATCGGCACGCCGACGACCATCAACAGCAATGCCTACGGCCGCGCCATTCATCAGTTCGAGCCGGATGCCCGGATCGTGTCCCAGTCCTGCGCGCTGTTCGTGCCCCTGGTCGAAGAAGGCTGGCTGGATCACCCGGTGACCCGGATGACCGCCCAGGAATACCTGAAGCCGGTGCTGGCCGAAAAGATCGACACCCTGGTCCTGGGCTGCACCCACTATCCCTTGCTCAAGCCGCTCCTGGCCGATGTCGCCGGGCCCGATGTCACCCTTGTCGACTCGGCCGAGGCGATGGCTGAACGCACCGCGGCCCTGCTGACCGACATGAACCTGCACACCACCTCGCGTACACCGGCGGATTACCAGTTCTGGATCACCGACGTGCCACTCCGCTTCCAGACCATCGGCGAACGCTTTCTCGGCCGCTCGCTGAACAACGTCCACGTGGTGAAGTGGTAAACCCAGCCAGTCTGCGCAGGCTAAAGTATTCCAGCCGATAGCCGTTATCATCAGAGTTGTCCCGCAAACGCCAAAAATAACCCATTCACAGGGGTTTACCATGCAATCCAGTATCCTTCGCCGAGTGCTCTTTGCCTACCTGGGGTTCGGAGCGGCCGTGGCTTGCGTCTTTCCTATCTACGCCGGATTCTTCGTGGAATGGAAACCGGGCATGCTGCCCTGGTTCATCGCCGGCTGCTTCGTCGCCGGATTGGCGATTGGCATCGCCAATTACTGGATGCTGAATCTGATCCTGATTTCCAAGCTGAAACGCATCTCCCAGGTCGCCAGTGCCATTGCCAACAAGAACCTGACCTTCACCTGCGCAATGCAGAGCGCCGACACCATCGGCGAAATCGTCAGCAGCTTCAACAACATGGCCGCCACCCTGCGCGAGCTTATTTCCCAAACCTCCGGCCTGAGCAGCCAGGTCCGCAGCGGCAGCGACATGATTCGCGGCCAGGCCGAGGAAATCTACGGCCGTGTCGGCCGGTCCGCCGACCGGACGCGCAACATTTCAGCCAACATCCAGCAGCTGGAAGCCGCCATCGCCGACATTTCGACCCGCAGCGAAAACGCCACCGCCAAGACAGCCGAGGCCGCCACCATCGCGCGGGAAGGCGTGGCCATGGCCAAGGGCAGCATTACCGGCATGGAACACATCCATGACCGGATCAGCAGCGCCACCACGCGGGTCGAGAAGCTGGAACAAAGCTCTCAGGAAGTCGGCACCATCGTCAGCGTCATCAAGGAGATTGCCGACCAGACCAACCTGCTCGCGCTCAATGCCGCCATCGAGGCCGCACGCGCCGGCGAGCAGGGTCGCGGCTTCGCCGTCGTGGCCGACGAGGTGCGCAAGCTGGCGGAAAAGACCTCTGACGCCACCAGCCAGATCAGCCAGATGATCGGCACCATCCAGCAGGAAACCCACCTGGCCATCGAGGCCATCGGCGAGAGCATGAGCGAGGCCCAGACCGGCGTCGGACAGGCACGGCGCGCGGGCGAATCGCTGGCCAGCATTATCGATTCGGTGGCTCAGGTCGACACGCTGGTCAAGGAAATCGCCCAGTCCACCGGACTGCAAAAAACCGTGGCGCGCGATGTGTGCAACAACGTGATGGCGATCGAGGAATTCAACACGCTGACCCTGAACGACTCCGAACAGGGCATAAAGCTGGCGGCCAATCTGGTGAACGACGCCAATCGGCTGGATGATTCGGTCAAGACCTTCAAGCTTTGAAGCCTGATCGGCAACAAGCACCAACCCAACCGGATCAGGGTTGATGAAAATCAAGTTTCTTAAGGAAATTTTAAATATAATTCTCCGATAATGATTTTGTCCCGAAGCCCCAAACCTGACACTTTGAAAGGATTACACATGAAGACCATTTCTGCTGTTGTTGCCGCTGTTGCCCTGATTGCCGCCGGTTCCGCCATGGCTGGCGATGACCTGCTGAAGAAGGACGGCTGCTTGGCTTGCCACAATGGCAAGATCGGCCCCACCTTCAAGGATGTGAATGCCAAGATCAAGGGTGATGCCGCTGTTGTTGCAACCACCCTGGAAAAGGGCGCCAAGACCGGCCAGTACGCCGGCATCAAGATGGCCATGCCCCCTCAGGCAGCCCACAAGGCTGATGCTGCTGCCCTGGCCAAAGAGATTGCCAGCCAGAAGTAATCGGCATCTTCAAACAAAAAAGCGCGGTTCATCCGCGCTTTTTTGTTGTCTGTAGTCCCGGTTTCAACGCTCGTAGGTCACGAAGTCATAGCCCAGACCGCTCGCGCTAGTGTGTGACTCCCTGTTCACTTCGCGCCATAGCGCACGATCGAACTCCGGGAACCAGGCATCCCCCAGATAATCCTGCTGGATCTCGGTCAGATAGAGCCGCTGCGCGAAAGGCAAGGCCTGGCCATACAGATTGGCGCCGCCGACAAAAAAAATCTCAGCATCGCCCTGGCACAAGGCCATCGCCCTTTGCACCGAATCCGCAGTCAGGCAGCCTTCGATCCTGTAACCCGGGTCGCGACTGACAATCACCGTGGTCCGTCCGGGCAGGGGCCGGCCGATGGACTCGTAGGTCTTGCGTCCCATGATGATGTGGTGGCCCATGGTCAGAGCCTTGAAGTGCCTGAGGTCTTCGGGCAGATGCCAGGGTAGCGTGTTGTTGATGCCGATCACCCGGTTGCGAGCCGCGGCAACAATGATGCTGACGACCTGCTCGCTCATACCGCGACCGGCGCCTTGATACCCGGATGCGGATCGTAGCCCTCTAGGCTGAAGTCCTCGTAGCGGAACCCGGTGATGTCCCGCACCTCCGGGTTGATCCGCATCGCCGGCAGAGCCCGGAAGTCCCGACTGAGCTGCAGATTCACCTGCTCCATGTGATTGAGGTAGATATGGGCATCGCCCAGGGTATGCACGAAATCGCCAGGTTTCAGTCCGGTCACCTGGGCCATCATCATGGTCAGCAGGGCGTAGCTGGCAATATTGAACGGCACCCCGAGGAAGATGTCCGCGCTGCGCTGATAAAGCTGGCAGGACAGCTTGCCATCAGCCACATAGAACTGGAAAAAGGCATGGCAGGGTGGCAGCTTCATGTTCTGCAATTCACCCACGTTCCAGGCCGACACGATGATGCGGCGGGAGTCCGGATTGTGCTTCAGGGTCTCCACCACTTCGCGAATCTGGTCGATATGGCGGCCATCCGCTGCGGGCCAGGAGCGCCACTGAAAACCATAGATGGGGCCCAGGTCGCCGTTCTCGTCCGCCCATTCGTCCCAGATGGAAACGCCGTTGTCCTTCAGGTACTTGATGTTGGTGTCGCCCTGCAGGAACCAGAGCAATTCGTGAATCACCGACTTGAGGTGAACCTTCTTGGTGGTCAGCAGGGGAAACCCCTCGGACAGATCGAAACGCATCTGGTGGCCGAATACGGAGATCGTCCCGGTGCCGGTCCGGTCGGCCTTGCGCGTGCCGTGTTCCAGTACGTGGCGCAGTAGATCGTGATAAATACGCATTAATCGGTTTCCTTGAGCAGGAACTGGTAAACCAGGTTCATGATGAGCAAGCGATGGTTCTGGGACAGGTTTTCGAATTGCACGCCGACGACCACCGCCTTGCGGCCGGTCTCGTCCTCTTCCTCGCCGATGGCGCGTATGACGGCGGGGGTCTGGATGTATTCCTCGATGTCGTCCAGCTTGATCTTGAACGAAAGGAACACCACCTGATCCTTCACGCCGAAGGGGCTTGTGGCCATGATGCGCGCGCCGCCCACACTCAGATCGACGATCCGGGCCGCACCCAGCTGCCTGCCGCCTTCCTTGTCTTGGACGGCCGTGATCAGCTGCACTTCGGCACGCACGGCCTTGCGGATACGCATGATCTGGACGCTGTCCGGATAGGCCAGATGCAGGTAGGGAAACGGCGTGTGGTGGACCTTGAGCACCTTGGTCTTGAAGGCGCAGACATTGAGTCCGGAAAAGGCCCGCACCAGGAAGGGCTGTGCCTCGCGCAGGAAGATCAGTTTGCCTTCGATAATGGGCGCCGTGACCAGCACGCTTTTGGGTTTCATGACCCCGATGACCCGCACCGTCAGACGCTCGTTCTGACCTTCCACCATCTGCTGCAATTGCAGGGCATCGCCGGGCATGAGCTTGACCTCATCCAGGGTCGCCGTCTTCTCCATGGGGGCGGCATGTTCACTCGGACGTTTAGGGCTGTGGGTCATCTTGAAATCGCCTGTTGTTTCACGCTGGCTGCGGCAGTCAGGATGCCATGCCAGGCGCCATCAATGCAAAGTGGTTTTATCCAGCTCGGTCAGGATGTCGCGCACCAGTTTCCGGCCCAGATCGCCCATACCGCGGGTCAGTATCGCCTCGTCCCGCTCGCCGTCGATCAGACGGCGCATGATGCCGCCCAGCCGGGCCATGTCGCCGCCCGCCTTCATCATCTGCTCGGCCATGTTGGCCAACGTGGTAAAGGCCTCCATATTGCCGCGACCAGCCAGGCTGATCATGGTCCCCAGACCCGGCGCCGCGGTCTCCGGGTCGCCTCCGGTCTCGACCGGAGGCAGTGTGGCCGGATTCTCAATACCGGCCAGAATCGCCTCGACGATCACCCTGTCCTCGTCGTCCAGGCCCAGCATCACCCTGCGATCCCGCTTGCCATCCAGGATCTCGCGCACCACGGACACCATCACCGCCCAGCCCCGGCTTTCGGCTTCCCGCAGCATGTCCAGCAAGGGCGGGATGAGCGCGCGATTGTGCACGGCCTGCACCACGGCATGGATAAAGGGGGCCTGCATCTTCAGAATCTGCTCGGCGGCAGCGGGCAGTCGGGCCATCAGTCGTGCTCCAGTTCAGTATCAACCAATGTTTTCCAGGATCCGTGCCGGAACACCTCGAGCGGCCGGTAATCCGATTTGTAGGCCATTTTTGGGCTCTGCCTGATCCAGTAGCCCAGATACAGATAGGGCAAGTGCATCCCGGCGGCCAAGCGAATCTGGGTCAGGACGTTGTAGACCCCCAGCCCGCGCCTGGCCAATTCCGGTTCGTAGAAGGTATACACCGCCGACAAGCCATCCAGCAGCCGGTCGATCAGGCTCACCATGACCACCCGTCCGTCCAGGCGAAACTCGGCCAGGACGCTGTCCACCTGGCTGGTCAGCAGGAAGGCCCGATATTGCTCCCGGTCATCCATGTCCATGCCGCCTCCGGCGTGGCGAGCCGCCTGGTAGCTGCGATAAAGCACATAGTGGGCTTCAATGAATTCAAGGGGACGAAGCTCGCAACTGAGGTCCTGATTGCGGGCCTGATTGCGCCGCTGGCTGCGCCGTGGCTTGAAATCGGCCACCACCACCCGCGCCGGCGTGCAGGCCTCGCATTCGTCGCAGCGCGGCCGGTAGACATAATGGCCGCTGCGCCGGAAGCCCAGTCGGGCCATTTCGCTGAACACCGGGCTATCGATCAGGGCCGCCGGCGTGGCGACCTGTGAACGCGCCATCCGGTCCGGCAGATAACTGCAGGGATAGGGCGCCGTCAAGTAAAAATGAAGACGCTGGATGGGGAGTTCAGTCAATAAGGTCACGATCGAAACGCCATGGTCGGGGCAGTCCTGGCAAGTTTACCAACATCTCCAGGCGCAGCATGAACTCCTGCCGTGAAATCGGCCGGGCGCCCAGCGAAGCCAGGTGGGCGGTCTCCATCTGACAGTCGATCAGGCCGAAATCCCAGCGCCGCAATTGCGCAACCAGATGGGCAAACGCGATCTTTGATCCATCCGTGACCCGGGTGAACATGGATTCGCCATAGAACATCCGGCCGATGGCAACCCCATACAACCCGCTGACCAGCTCGCCGCCTTGCCAGGTTTCGATCGAATGGGCATAGCCCAGGGCATGCAACCGGCAATAGGCCTGAATCATCTCATCCACGATCCAGCTGCCGCGCTGCCCGGGCCGCGGCTCGGCACAGGCACGCATCACCGCCTCGAAGGCGGTATCGACCCGCACTTCATAATCCCGTCGCCGCAAGCGCTTGGCCAGGGAACGGGATAGCCTGAACTCATCCGGAACCAGCACCATGCGTGGATCGGGCGACCACCAGAGGATGGGCTCGCCGGGCCCGAACCAGGGGAATATGCCCTGGCGATAGGCGGTCAGCAGCCGTTTCGGCGACAGATCTGCACCGGCCGCCAGCAGGCCATTGGGCTCAGTCAGGGCCGAATCCGGGGGCGGGAAAGGGGTTTGCGTGGTCAGCCAGGGAAGCATCCGGCCATTGTAAGGGACTTATTCCGATAAAATGGCTGCCATGCCTGACCGCCCTGAACCATCCAGCCCCGCTCCGACCCACTGTTTTCATTGCGGCGAGAACGTACCGACTGGGGCCGTTTATCCCATCCACTTTTTGGCCAAGGATGAGCCCGCCTGCTGCCGGGGTTGCCAGGCCGTCGCCCAGACCATCATCGACTCCGGCAATGCCGACTATTACCGCCTGCGCACCGATCTGCCGAAGACGCCCGAGGCGGCGCTGGAGGAACTGAAACAGCTCAAGCTGTATGACCTGCCCGAGGTCCAGCAGAGCTTCGTCAAGACTGAAGGCGACCTTCGCGAGGCCAACCTGATCCTGGAAGGCATCGTCTGCGCCGCCTGCATCTGGCTCAACGAGCGGCATCTGCGCCAACTGCCCGGCGTGCTGGCCGCCGACATCAATTTCTCCACCCATCGGGCACGGGTCCGCTGGGACAACAGCCTGATCGAGCTTTCCAACATCCTGCAGGCGGTGCAGGAGATCGGTTACCTGGCCTACCCCTTCGACGCCGGCCGCCAGGAAGAGCTGTTCCGCAAGGAGCGCGACACGGCGATCCGCCGCCTGGCCATCGCCGGCCTGGGCATGATGCAGGTGATGATGTACGCCATCCCGCTCTACCTGGCGCGAAGCAACACCATGACCTCGGACATCGAAGCCTTGATGCGCTCGGCCAGCATGCTGCTGACCACGCCGGTGGTGTTCTATTCCGCCTGGCCGTTCTTCCAGGGCGCTTGGCGTGACCTCAAACTGAGACGGGCCGGCATGGACGTGCCCGTCGCACTGGGCGTGGGCGCGGCCTTTGGCGCCAGCGTGTACGCCACTTTCACTGGCGGCAGCGCGGTCTATTTCGATTCGGTGACCATGTTCGTCTTCTTCCTGCTCACCGGCCGCTTCCTGGAGATGAACGCCCGCAAAAAATCGGCCGAAGCGGCCGAGTCCCTGGTCAAGCTGATCCCCGCCGCCACCATTCGGCTGCCGAACTGGCCCGACAGCCGCGAGGAAGAAATCGCCGTCGCCGCCAAGCTCACGCCCGGCGACCACGTCCTGGTCGGCCCCGGCGAAAGCTTTCCAGCCGACGGCAGCGTGGTGGATGGCGAATCCAGCGTCGATGAATCGCTGCTCACCGGCGAGTCCCACCCGGTTCACAAGCGCGATGGCAGCGGGATCATCGGCGGCACCATCAACCTGTCCAGCCCGCTGGTGGTCAAGGTAGAAAAGATCGGCGCCGACACGGTGCTGTCCGGCATCGTCCGGCTGCTGGACCGTGCCCTCGCCGAAAAGCCCCGGCTGGCGCTGGCGGCCGACCGGATCGCCTCCTGGTTCGTCCTGGCCCTGCTGATCGTGGCCGTTTTGGTCGCCACGTACTGGTATTTCGTTGCGCCCGAGCGGGCCTTCTGGATCACCGTCTCGGTGCTGGTCGTGTCCTGCCCCTGCGCACTGGCGCTGGCCACGCCAGTCGCACTGACCGCAGCGATGGGCCGCCTGACCCGCATGGGCCTGCTCTCGACCCGCGGCCATGCCCTGGAAACGCTGGCCCATGCCACGGACTTTGTGTTCGACAAGACCGGTACGCTAACCACTGGCGAATTCAGCCTGATCGAAGTCCGCGCCGTGCGCGGCAGCCGTGAGACCGCTCTGGCGCTGGCGGCCGGCCTGGAGCAGGGTGCCACCCATCCGGTCGCCGTCGCCATCCGCAATGCGGCGGAGCAACCTGGCCAAGACGCGAGCCAGATCCGCTATCTGGCCGGGCAAGGGGTCGAAGGCGTAATTGGTGAGCAACGCTACCGGCTTGGCACGCCCAGCTTCATTTCGACCGAGCCACCTGCTTTTCCGACCGATCTGACCCTGGTAGGTCTGGCTGACGAATCGGGAATCCTGGCCTGGTTCGGACTGGGCGATGAACTACGACCACAGTCCGCCGAACTGGTTGCCAGCCTGAAAGACATGGGCGTGCGGCTACACCTGTTCTCCGGCGATCGCACCGACAATGTGCTCGCCCTCGCCGGCCGACTGGGCATCGAGGATGCCCGTGGCGGCATGTTGCCGGAAAACAAGCTTGATGCCGTGAAGTCGCTGCAAGCTGCAGGCGCCATCGTCGCCATGACTGGTGATGGCGTCAACGACGCCCCGGTTCTGGCCCAGGCCCAGGTTTCCATTGCCATCGACCAGGGTGCCGAGGCGGCACAGGCGGCCGCCGACATGGTATTGCTGTCCAGCGAATTATCCCGCCTGGCCGACGGGGTGAAGGTCGCCCGCAAGACTCAGGGCATCATTCATCAGAACCTGGCCTGGGCCGCCTTGTACAATGCACTGGCCATACCGGCCGCCGCCATGGGCTTTGTCACTCCCTGGATGGCCGGTATCGGGATGTCGCTTTCCTCGTTACTCGTTGTCCTCAACGCGCTGCGCATTTCCCATTCCAGTCAAAAAGACCCGACTTGAAACTTTTTGGGCCGGCGGGACCTGCGGGCGCACAATCCAATTGTTTGTTGACTATTAATTGAGCACTCATGGACATCCTATATTTACTCATCCCGATCAGTATGGTCCTGGTCGCCCTGATTGCCCTGGTTTTGCTGTGGGCGGTACGAAATGGCCAGTTTGAGGATATGGAAGGACCGGCCCACCGCATCCTGATGGACGACGACCTGCCCCCTTCCGGCGCGAACAAGCCAGACGAGTCAAAACCTGATTGAATTAATACCTGCTTGTCAATATGACATTTCGTCGCATTTTTGATTGACATCAACTGATACGGTTTATTAGGATTCGGAGGTCGATTTTTCGGCATCGAAAATAAAGAGCAACTCTCTACACCTGCGAAGGAGACCCGTATGGAAGCGACATACAACTACAAGGTCGTCCGACAATTTGCCATCATGACTGTGGTCTGGGGCATTGTCGGCATGCTGGTCGGCGTAATCATCGCCGCACAGCTGATTTGGCCCGATATCACCCTGCAACTCCCCTGGCTGTCCTTTGGCCGACTGCGTCCTCTGCATACCAACGCGGTCATCTTCGCCTTTGGCGGAAGCGGTCTGTTCGCCGCATCCTTGTACGTCGTACAGCGCACCTGCCATACCCGTTTGATATCCGACGGCCTGGCTTCATTTGTGTTCTGGGGCTGGCAGCTGATCATCGTACTGGCTGCACTCAGTTTTCCGCTCGGCCTCACCAGTTCCAGAGAGTATGCCGAGCTGGAATGGCCAATCGACCTGCTGATCGCCGTGGTGTGGATCGCTTACGCAATCCTCTACTTCGGCACCATCATGAAGCGCAAAACCCCGCACATCTATGTTGCGAACTGGTTCTTCGGTGCCTACATCATCACCATCACCCTGCTCCACGTGGTGAACAACGTCGAATTGCCCTGGATTCTGGGTGGCAGCACCTCGCTGATGGGCATGTTCAAATCCTACCCGGTCTATTCCGGCGTGCAGGATGCCATGGTGCAATGGTGGTACGGCCACAACGCCGTGGGCTTCTTCCTGACCACGGCCTTCCTGGGCATGATGTACTACTTCATCCCCAAGCAAGCCGGTCGTCCGATCTTCTCCTACCGCCTGTCCATCGTCCACTTCTGGTCGCTGAACTTCGTCTACATGTGGGCCGGTCCGCACCATCTGCTCTACTCAGCCCTGCCTGACTGGGCGCAGAGCATTGGCATGGTGTTCTCCCTGATCCTGATCGCACCCTCCTGGGGCGGCATGATGAACGGCATCATGACCCTGTCCGGCGCCTGGCATAAGCTGCGCACCGACCCGATCCTGAAGTTCCTGATCACCTCCCTGTCCTTCTATGGCATGTCGACCTTCGAAGGTCCGATGATGTCGGTGAAGACCGTGAACGCGCTATCCCACTTTACCGACTGGACTATCGGTCACGTGCACTCCGGCGCCATGGGCTGGGTAGCCATGGTCACCATCGGCTCCATGTATCACCTCATCCCGCGCCTGTTCGGCCGTGAAGAGATGTGGAGCACCCGGCTGATCAACGTTCACTTCTGGTGGTCCACCATCGGCGTCGTGCTCTACATCGCCTCGATGTGGATTGCCGGCGTTGCCCAAGGCCTGATGTGGCGCGCCACCAACGCCGACGGCACGCTGACCTACAGCTTCGCCCAGGTCGTGAACGCCATGTATCCTTTCTACACTATCCGTCTGGTCGGCGGCGTCATGTTCTTCTTGGGCATGTTCCTGATGGCCTACAACGTGTGGAAGACTGTCGCTGCGGGTAAGGCCGTCAATGACGCCCCCATCCCCCAGGCCGCACACGCCTGATCTGACCGAGGAGACGAAACATGTTTTCCCATAAGGCAATCGAGAAGAACATCGGCCTGCTAATCATCCTGACCTTTATCGTGGTCAGCGTGGGCGGCTTGGTGCAGATCGTTCCCCTGTATTTCCAGAAGTCGACCACGCAGCCGATCTCGGGCCTCAAGCCCTACACCGCGCTGCAGTTGACCGGCCGGGATGTCTATGTGCGGGAAGGCTGCTATCTCTGCCATTCCCAGCAGATTCGTCCGTTCCGTGCCGAAACCGAGCGTTATGGCCACTTCTCCGTGGCGGGCGAGTATGTGTATGACCGTCCGTTCCAGTGGGGTTCCAAGCGTACCGGCCCGGATCTGGCTCGCGTCGGCGGTCGTTACTCCGACCAATGGCACTATGTGCACCTGATGAACCCTCGTGACGTCGTACCCGAGTCCAACATGCCTTCCTACCATTGGTTGGCGGATGCCCCGGCTGACACTGCTGATATCCAGGCCAAGATGCGGACCCTGAATATCGTCGGGACGGGCTATACGGACGAGGAAATAGCCGGTGCACCGAAGGAACTTGAGGGCAAGACCGAGATGGATGCGCTGATTGCCTACCTCCAGGTTCTCGGCATCCACGGCCCTAAAGACCACTGACATCAAGGCGAAAGCGACTATGGATGCCGGTTTGATTGGTGCAAGCGTTACGGTGGTGTTCTTCCTGCTGTTTCTTGCGATTGTCTGGTGGGCTTACCACAAGGACAACCGCAAGAAGTATGAAGAATGCGCCAATCTTCTGTTTGAAGATGACGACACTGACGCCACTGACCGGCGTTCCTGACCCAATCGTTAGGAGAACGAAATGATTGAAGGTTATGCAGTACCTGACTTTGTCAGCGACTTTTGGAATTACTACGTCATTGCCATCACCGTCATCTCCATCCTGGGGCTGATGTGGTTCCTGCAGCACCAAAGCGCGCAAAAACTGGCGCCTGGTGAAAAGGCTGAATTGATGGAACACTGCTGGGACGGCGACCTGCAGGAAATGAACAATCCCCTTCCTAAATGGTGGTTGTACATGTTCTGGGGCCTGATCGTCTTTGCCATTGTCTATCTGATTTTGTTCCCAGGCCTTGGCAAATATGCTGGCGTTTTGAACTGGACTTCGGCCTCGCAATACTCTACCGAGAAGACCCGGATCGACGCCGACTTCAACAAGGTCATGGAACCCTTCCTGCATGAAGACGTCATGAAGGTGGCAGCCGACCCGACCGCCAAGGAGATGGGCAACCATCTGTTCCTGACCTACTGCTCTCAATGTCACGGCTCCAATGCCCAGGGCGATGGCAAGAACTTCCCCAACCTGACCGACAAGCAGTGGCTGTTTGGTGGTGATCCCGACTCGATCAAGGCGTCCATCGTCAATGGTCACCAAGCCGAGATGCCCGCCAATCTGCTGGGTGACGAGAAGAGCGCCAAGGAAGTCGCCAACTACGTCCTGTCGCTGGGCGGCAAGCCTCACGACGCTGCCCTGGCAGAAGCCGGCAAGGCCAAGTTTGCGGCCTGCGCCGGCTGTCACGGCGAAGATGGCAAGGGCAACGCGGCTGCCGGCTTCCCCAACCTGACAGATGACGCCTGGCAGTATGGCGGCAGCGAAGCCGCCATCGTCGAGACCATCATGAAGGGCCGCAAGGGCGGCATGCCCGCCTTCCAGGATTTGCTAGGCGATGCCAAGATCCAGTTGCTCACGGCTTATGTCTGGGGTCTGGGTGGCGGTCAAACTCCAGCCGCTCCGGCTCCTGTAGCTGCTGCACCTGCAGAAACTCCGGCAGCACCCGCGGCTGCGGAAGCCGCTCCAGCGAAGTAACCTTACGCGTGGGCTGGCCTATGGCCGGCCCCGCAAGCAAGAAAATTGAGTTCAGTTTCCTTGCTTGCGGTTTCACCGCAGACAACTATACAAGCACGTATTTACATTTTGTTTGGAGGAGAACCAGACAATTGGAAATAACGCAGCATCGAGAGAGAAGGAGCAGTAAAGGTGGCGGAATCAAACAACACGAACTCAATGGATAACGAGTCCGACAAGACCTCTTTGTACGAAGTACGCCAGAAAATTTATCCGCGCGCGGTGCATGGCATTTTCAACAACTGGCGTGTTGCCCTGGTTCTGTTCACCCAGATCCTGTACTTCGGATTACCCTGGCTGAACTGGAATGGCCGCCAGGCTGTATTGTTTGACCTGGTCAACCGCAAATTCTACCTTTTTGACATGGTGTTTTGGCCCCAGGACTTTATCTGGCTGGCCGCCATCCTGATCATATCCGCCCTCTCTCTTTTCTTGTTTACCGCCATCGCTGGCCGTCTGTGGTGTGGTTACGCCTGTCCGCAAACGGTCTATACCGAGCTCTTCATGTGGGTTGAGCGCCTGTTCGAAGGCGATTACAAGAAACAGCAAAAACTCAACAGCACGCCCTGGAACGGAGAGAAGATTGTCCGCCGGGGTGGCAAGCATATTGCGTGGATTCTGCTCGCACTGTGGACAGGCTTCACCCTGGTCGCTTACTACACGCCGGCCCGTACACTTTTGGTAGAGCTCAAATCCTGGACGCTCGGGCCATGGGAAACCTTCTGGATATTCTTCTATGCCTTGGCTACCTGGGGCTTCGCAGGCTTCATGCGGGAACAGGTTTGCAAATACATGTGTCCCTATGCCCGCTTTCAGAGCGTGATGTTTGACGAAGACACGCTGATCATTACCTATGACTATCGGCGTGGCGAATCACGTGGCGCCCGCAAGAAAGATGCCGATTACAAGGCCAAGGGCCTCGGTGACTGTGTCGATTGCGGGATCTGCGTCAGTGTCTGTCCGACCGGAATCGATATCCGCGACGGCCTGCAATACATGTGCATCGGCTGTGCGGCCTGTATCGATGCCTGCGACCAGGTCATGGAAAAAGTAGGCTATCCGAAGGGCCTGATCCGTTACTCGACCCAAAGCGCCATCGACGGCAAGTACAAGGACGAACAGATTGCCAAACATGTGTTCCGGCCCCGGACCTTGTTCTATTCGGTGATCCTGCTCGGCATCGTCATCGCCTTCTTCTACACGCTGTCCCAACGCATACCGCTACGGGTCGACGTGATCCGCGATCGCCTGACCCTTTCCCGTGAAACACCATCGGGAGGACTGGAAAACCTCTACCGCCTGCAGATCATCAACATGGATGGCAAACCCCATCACTACAGCATCGGGGTCAAAGGCATGGAGGGCCTGAAGATAAGCAGTGGCGACCAGATCGATGTCCCGGCGCTTGGCACCGAGAACATCAATGTCACACTCGAGGCGCCGCGACTCGCCGTTTCCCGGCCAAGCCAGCCTGTAGTCTTCGAGATCAAGGCAACCGACGCTCCCAATTTGGTGCGTGAAGCCAAGTCCAGTTTCCTGAAATAAGGTTGATCATGACCAAGGATATTGAAAACAAATCAGTCTGGTGGCGGGAGCCTATGGTGTGGCTCATCCTCATGCTCCCCTTGTTGGCTGTTGTTGCCGGCCTGACCACGGTCTGGATTGCCTACAAGAAGGCTGACATAGTCCTAAACGACGCTGACAGCCCCAATCTTGAAATCACCAAGGCTGACCAAATGGATAAGAAGGCCACCCTCATGGCCCTTACCGCAGACATGAAGGTCGGCTACAGCGGAATGCTGGCAATTACGCTGAACGGCAAATTATCCAAAAAACCCTACTACCTGCTGCTCAAGCTTGTCCCCACCAACACCGGTAGCAGTTCCGACATCATCCTGACCCTTCGACCCGACAGTACGGGTGCGTATACCACTACGCTTCCATCGATGCTGGCGGGTGAACGCAGGGTCTTGCTCGAACCAGAAGACAGTAAATGGCGCCTGAAAGGTACATGGCAAGCACCGTTCTCCGGGACGTTGCAGCTAGCCGCCAGGTCGATTTCCGATTCAACCATGTTGCCCTGACGGGCGTTTTATTAGGAGAAGGTTATGGACATCGTCATGAAGGAACTTTTCGGCTCCGATATCGGCCTGTTGAGCCTGTTTACCATCGGCTTCATCATCGCCATGGGCTTGTTCATCTGGTACAAACTGGCCAAGAACGCCAAGGAATAGAACCACCCGGCGCCCTGCTCCAAACACCTTGGAGCAGGGCGCCGATTCAAATCAGGACATCAGGTTGGTCAGTTGCTCCCTACTGGATAAGTAGTCTTCCTGGTCAAGAAAGTCCTGCATCAAAAACGACTGCATCGCCGGATAAAGGGCGATGGCTTCATCCAGTTGCGCATCATTACCCTTGCTGTATGCCCCGATCGTAATCAGATCACGGCTGCGCTGATAGCGTGAGTACAACCCTTTAAAGCGGCGCATCCGATTCAATTCCTCACGGCTCAGCAGTTCGGTTATGACCCGTGAAATTGACTGTTCAATATCGATTGCCGGGTAATGGCCCTGGTCAGCGAGTTGCCGCGAGAGCACGATGTGGCCGTCAAGAATCGCCCGGGCCGCATCAGCGATGGGATCTTGCTGATCGTCACCTTCGACCAGTACGGTATAGAACGCGGTAATCGAGCCGCCGCCTTCCTTGCCGTTGCCGGCCCGTTCAACCAGTTGCGGCAACTTGGCGAAAACCGAAGGCGGATAGCCCTTGGTTGCGGGTGGCTCGCCCACCGCCAAGGCAATTTCACGCTGGGCCTGGGCATATCGGGTCAGGGAATCCATGATCAGCAGGACGTGCTGTCCCTGATCGCGAAAATATTCGGCGATGGCTGTGGCATAGGCCGCACCGTGCAGTCGGAGCAGCGGTGGCGAATCGGCCGGAGCGGCCACCACTGCGGCGCGCTTGAGTCCCTCCACGCCCAGGATGTTTTCGATGAATTCCTTCACCTCCCGGCCCCGCTCCCCGATCAGCCCGACCACGACCACATCAGCCGAGGTGTAGCGGGCCATCATGCCCAGCAGCATCGACTTGCCCACGCCGCTACCGGCGAACAGGCCCATACGCTGGCCCCGGCCAACCGTCAGCAGGGCATTGATGGCCCGCACACCGACATCGAGCACGTCCTTGATCGGCTCCCGCTCCATCGGGTTGTAAGGCCGACTGTAAAGCGGGGCCCGACGCGATGGATCGAGACTGCCCAGTCGATCCAGCACGCGTCCACCGCCGTCGATGATCCGGCCCAGCAATTCGGGGCCAACTGGCACCTGGCGGATGCGGTCTTCGACCCGCCGCTTGCGGACATAGCTGAGCGCAAAGCGGGGATAATCGAAGCTGCAGACCCGATACGGTTCGACCACGGCCCCCGGAGCCAGGCCATAGACATCGGTCGAGGGCATCAGATACAGACGGTCGCCATGAAAGCCAACCACCTCCGCTTCGACCTGCTGGCCGCCTGACATGTAAACCTTGCAATTGACCCCGGTCGGCAATCTCAGACCTGAGGCCTCCATCACCAGTCCGGCCACCTTGGTCAGCTTGCCGGTCACACTCCAGGAATTGGCCTGCCCGACCGCCTCCTGGCAGTCACGCAAATAGTTGACGAAGTTTTCGGCCCGGGTCACTCCAGCCACGCGCTGTCGGTGCCCAGGCAGTCGACGATCTCCTGCCAGCGTATGGGCAGTTCACCGTCCACTTCACTGTTGTTGGTTTCAATCCGGAATCCGCCCCGTTCCACGCGGCTGTCGGCAACCGCCCGGGCTGAAAAATGGCCATGCTCTGCCAGTAGATATTCGTTTATCACCTGCAGATCGTCCGGATGTGCCATCACCCGCAAATGGCCTGCCAGGCCGGGGAGACTGTTCATTGCCTCGCGCAACACCTCCAGCACCAACCCTTCTTTAACCTTGAGCGCGGTTTGCAACATCTGCTTCGAGACCGCCAGGGCAAGCGCCAGCAACTCGCGGGACAGCCTTTCATCCTGACGCAGCAACTCCGCATCCAGGGACTCGACCAGGCTCGCCAGGCGCTGAGCGCTGGCCTCTCCAGCCTGGCGCCCCATTTCATAACCAGCCCGGTAGCCTTCTTCGTGGCCGATCTTGAACCCTTCCTGCGCCGATTGCTGATGGATCCGCTCCAGGTCATCCGCAGTCGGCAAATTGATGGCATGGGTCTCTTCTGCTGGCGTTTGCTCCTGCCTGTCATACGAGTTCGATACATCCTCGATACCCAGCAGTTCCCAACGCTGGTAAGCCGTAAGATGTTCTTTGGGGATGACGCGGGAGGTCATGAGCGCTTGATCGGCCGAACTTATTCGACCATCCCTTCGTCACCGCCCTTGCCGCCCAGGACGATCTGACCTTCGTCGGCGAGACGGCGTATGACCTTGAGGATTTCCTTCTGCTCCGCTTCGACTTCGGACAGCCGGACCGGTCCTTTCGATTCCAGATCCTCCTTGAGCGATTCCGCCGCCCGGCTGGACATGTTCTTGAAGATCTTTTCCTTGAGTTCTTCGTTGGTGCCCTTGAGCGCGATGATGAGCGACTCGGACTGGACCTCGCGCAGGAGCAACTGGACGGAACGATCGTCCAGTTCCATCACGTTGTCGAAGGTGAACATCTGGTCCTGGATCTTCTGGGCCAGATCGGGATCGTTTTCACGAATCCCGGCCAGGACCGAGGCCTCGATGGCCCCGCCCATGTAGTTCAGGATGTTGGCGGTAGATTTCACCCCGCCCAGAGCGCTCTTCTTGCCCCGCTCGCCGCCGGACAGCAATTGCGTGAGCACCTCGTTCAATTCGCGCAGCGCCATCGGCTGAACCCCTTCCAGGGTGGCGATACGCAGCATGACATCATTGCGCAACCGCTCCGGCAGCAGGTTCAGGGCCTCGCTGGCATGGTCTGGGTCGAGATGAACCATGATGGTTGCGATGATCTGCGGATGCTCGTTGCGGATCATCTCGGCCACGGAGGCCGCATCCATCCACTTCAGGCTTTCGATCCCGGCGTTGTCATTGCCCTGCAGGATGCGATCAAGTAGATGCGCGGCCTTGTCGTCGCCCAGTGCCTTGGTCAGGACGGTCCGGATATATTCGTCGCTGTCGCCCAGGGTCACGCGACCCTCGGTTTCCTTGTGGAAATCCTTGATCACCGTCTCGATCTGGCCCCGGTTGACGTTGCCGATGCTGGCCATGGCGGCGCCCAGGCGCTGGACATCCTTCGGCCCAAGGTGTTTGAACACTTCCGCCGCCTCGTCATGACCAAGCGCCAGCATCAGGATCGCACTTTTATGGACGCCGTCGTCACTCATTCCTTGGCCATCCATTCCTTGACCACTTCAGCCACGATCTTGGGGTTCTGCTTGGCAAAGTCGCGTACCGTGCCGATGCTGTGCTGATAGTTGTCAGCCGCCTGGTGCTCACCTGGCGACATCATTCCCCCTCCGCCCAAATCACTGAAACCACCGCCCATATCCTCGGCCTCAAACCCGGGCCCCTCTGCTGGCGTCGCTTCGGGCGGGCGCACCAGATCGCGCAACAGGGGGCGCAGCACGCCAAAGACCAGGTAGAACGCCAAGCCAAAAATCAGCAGGTTCTTCAGCAGTTCCTTGACCAGGGCAATGTTGCTCGGATCCTTCCACAGCGGCGTCTCGGTCTCTTCGACCTTGCCGGCTTCACTGAAGGCAGTGTTCACCACGTTGACCGTGTCGCCCCGCGCCTGGTTGTAACCCACCGCCTCCTTGACCAGATTATTCACCTGATCAAGCAGCTGAGGAGGCAGTGGCGCGGGCTTGGCATCCGGCTCGGTACTGGCCTTGTAGTTGACCACCACAGCAACCGACAACCGCTTGATCCGGCCCAACGATTCACGAACGTGCCGGATGGTCTTGTCCAGTTCGAAATTGGTCACGCTATCCCGTTTGCCGCCACCGGCCGCTGCCTGCCCGGCGGCCGCGCCATTGGCGCCGGGTGTGGCGCCGGCATTGGCCCCGGCCGGCGCATTCAATGGCGCCGTCGCCGGTCCAGGCGGCTGATTACTGAGTGCGCCCGGTATTCCACCTGCGCCATTACCCGCTCCCCCGCCGCTATCGGACATGGTCTGCTGGCTGCGCACCGACTGGGTCTCTGGCGTCGGATTCGGCTTGTAGGATTCGCTGGTGGACTCGTCCTCGGAGAAATCGAGATCGGCCTGGATCTCCGCCTTGACGTTACCTGCGCCGACAATCGGCGTAATGATGGACTCGACCCGCTTGGCGTAGTAGCTCTCCACATCGCGCAAATAATCCAGTTGGCCTGAACTCAATCCTTGTAGCGAAGTGGGGTCGCCCTTCGAGGTAAGCAGATTGCCAGCCTGATCGATGACTGTGACATTCTTGGCATCCAGTTCCGGAACACTGCTGGCCACCAGATGCACAATCGCGCTCACCTGATTCCCCTCCAGAGAGCGCCCGGAATAGAGGTTGACCAGTACCGAAGCGGACGGCTTCTGTTGATCGCGGATGAATACCGACGGTTTGGGAATCGCCAGATGCACCCTGGCCGAGGCAATCGAATTCAGGGCCTGGATGGTGCGGGCGAGTTCACCCTCCAGCGCGCGCTGATAGGTCACCTGCTCCTGAAACTGGGTCATCCCCAGCTTGGGCGAATCCATCAGCTCGAAACCGACCGAATCGCCCTTGGGCAGACCTTGCGAAGCCAGCTTGAAGCGCAGGTCATAGACCTGATCCGACGGCACCATGATGGTCCCGCCGGCTTCAGTCTTGTACGACACATTCATCTGCGCCAGGGTGGTGACCACGCTGCCCGCATCGCGCTCGGACAGATTTGAGAAGAGCACGCGATAATCCGGCGTCCGGCTCCACATCACCGCGCCGGCGATCAACGCGATGATGGCCGCCATCGCGACCATCGCACCCAGCTTGCGAGAGTTGGGGAGGGCGTTGAATCGTTGTACGGGACTGCTGGGAAACTGCTGGGCTGGTGTGGCCATCCGTATGCCGTCTGGTTAACCGTGCATCAGACCTGCATGTTCATGATTTCCTGATAAGCGGAAACCAGCTTGTTACGCACCTGAACCATGGTCTGAAAAGAGAGGCTGGCTTTCTGAAGCGAAACCACCACGTCCTGAAGATTGGCAGTGGAATCACCTTGCTCGAATTGCTGGGTCAAGGTTTTGGCATCCTGCTGGGTAGTATTGACCTCATTGACGGCCGACTGCAGGAGGGCGGCGAAATCATGCCCGCTCGGGGCGGTTTCCGACGCGGAAGAAGGCGAACTGGAGGCTTGCGCCGCAACTGCACGCAACTGACTCACCATCTGTTCTATGCCCGGGTTTACCATGGCCTGATCTCCGCCTTACATGCCGTTCCGGCTGTCTGCATTATAGGCCGCATTACTCGTCCGACCCACCCACTTCGCGATATTTTTGCAGCTTGTAACGCAAGGTGCGTTCACTGATCCCCAGTTCCTCAGCCGTGCGTTTCCTGGACCCGTTCAACCGATCCAGGGTATCCAGAATCATGACTTTTTCCATATCCCGAATCTGGGCAGGACGGGCATCCTGCATGGGCTCTTCGACACTCGGCTGCCTGATTCCCGGGGCATGGGGCAGGAGCAGATTATCCGGCTCGATCCGGTTGCCGGCGGCGAGGATCATGGCGCGCTGCATCACATTGCTGAGCTCGCGGATGTTACCGGGCCACCCATAGGCCGTCAATTCAGCCTCTGCCGCGGCAGAAAGGGTAAAGCCATTCCTTCCGACCAGGCCGGCATAGGCCTTCAGGAAATATCGGGCCAGGGGCAGGATGTCTGCCGGTCTGTGCCGGAGCGGGGGCACCTCCAAAGGAAACACGTTCAGGCGATAGTAAAGGTCTTCGCGAAAGCGCCCATCCTTCACCCAGCCTTCCAGATCACGGTTGCTGGCCGCTACCACACGCACATTGAGCGCGATCAGCGCCCGCCCGCCCAGACGCTCGACCAGCTTTTCCTGCAGGACACGCAACAGCTTGGCCTGGACATGGAGCGGGATCTCGGACACTTCATCGAGCAACAGCGTCCCGCCCTGGGCCTGCTCGAATTTTCCGGCCTGGGCAGCGGTGGCCCCGGTAAAGGAACCCTTTTCGTGGCCGAACAGGGTCGATTCGACCAGGTTCTCGGGAATCGCCGCGCAGTTCACCGCCACAAACGGGCCCTCCCGGCGCGACGAGTGGCGGTGCAGAAAGCGCGCCGCAACTTCCTTGCCGACGCCGGACTCGCCGGTCAGCAGTACGGTGGCATCGGTGACCGCAACCCGTGCGGCCATGTCGAGCACGGCCCGCATCGCCGGGTCCTCGGCGATCATCTCCTGGTCATCGGCCTGAGCCGAGGTCGGCAAATAGCGGGCGACGACCGCCAGCAGGCGGTCCGGCTCGAACGGCTTGGGCAGATAATCCGCCGCCCCATCACGCATCGCCTCCACGGCGCGCTCGATCTGGCCATAGGCCGTCATCAGGATGAACGGGATGCCGGGGTTGGCAATCTTGATCCGGCGCAGCAATTCATGACCGTCCATGCCCGGCATCTGGACATCGGACAAGATCAGATCCACTGCCTCGCGCCCCAGTGTAGCCAGCGCCGCTTCCGCATCCGGCGCCGCGATGACCCGGTGTCCGGCCAGTTCCAGGGTATCGGTCAGGGCTTCGCGCAGGGCGGCATCGTCTTCCACCACCAGTATCTTCGGCCGTCGATCAGCCATGCATTGCCCCGCTTTCTTCCGCAGTGCCGGACTCCGGCAGATATAGAGTAAAGGTACTGCCCCGACCCGGCTCGGATTGAACCTCGATCCAGCCCCGATGGGCATCTGCCGTCTGCTTGACGATGGCCAGCCCCAGGCCGCTGCCCTCGCTACGTGTGGTAAAGAACGGCTCGAACAGCCGCTCCCGGTCCGCCTCGGTGATGCCGCGTCCCTCGTCCGCCACCTTGAAGGCGACAAACGCGCCCCCGGTGGTCACGCCGAGCAGTACCTGCCCGCCTGACTGGCTGGCCTGCACCGCATTCTCCAGAAGGTTGATCAGCGCTCCCTGGAGCGCCGGCCGATCCGCTTCCAGCATGACATCCGGGCCGCTCTTGTCCAGTATCAGGCGCACCCCCAGCAGGCTGGCCTGCGGCTCGATGGCCTGCCAGACCTCGTCGGTCAGATCATGGACACCAAACGGGACCCGCTGGCCCTGCTGGCCCTTGACGAAGGCCAGCATGTCCTGGATCAGGCGTTCCAGATAATGCAGCCGGGCCAGGGTTTTGTCAGCGAAACGGACCCGGTCGGTCTCGTTCAGAGTGGGCCGTGCCAGGTGACCGACGTAGAGCAGGGCCGTGGCCAGCGGTGTGCGCAACTGGTGAGCCAGCTTGGCCGCAACCTCGCCCAGGATCGACAGCCGTTCGCGGCGGGCCAGTTCGCCATTGGCCACGGCCAGTTCGGCTGACAGGCGCGCCACCTGGCCTTGCAGTTCCTCATAGGCCTCGGTCAGCCGCTCCGAGGTCTCGCTGAACAGCTGAAAGGCTTCGCGCAGCTGGTTGTCGCTGGCGGTGGGAGGGGCTGGATCGTGTGTCGTCATGATCGGCTAGGGATACCCGATTTGTCAGCACCCAGTCAATCGTTTCAGGCATCCGGACCATAAACGAAAATGACAGCGGCCTGGTTCAGCAAGGCATCGCCCGGCGACGACCCGGTCGCGGAGGTCATGAAATGCATGATCAGCACGAGCCGGCGCACCGAACGGGAATCCCGCGCCTGGATGGCGGCCGCCCATTCCATCGGCAAGTGCAGCGTCGCCTGCAAGCTGGTTGACTGACTGGGCTCGGCTGCGCTGGCCTCCGCCGCTGCCATCACCGTCACTGGCGCAGGCCCATCGAGCTGCGGCCGGCAGCCCGAGGTCAGCGCGCCGATCCGGCTCATGGCTTGCTCTTGACCTTTTTCCAGTTCGTCCAGCCAGCTGACGATGGCCGACCGTGGCGCGCAAATAGCGAGCAGTTCATAGCGCACGCCGAAGCCATGGCCATTCTGCTCCGTGCCGAGCACATCGGCGAAGGTCAACGCCATGGTCTGATTTTCGCCTTCACGCCAGACCACGGCAGGCGGCGACCAACCGAGTCGCCAATGCGACTGATACCTGGCTTGATTGGCAGAATCCGCTGCGCTGCCCGGTGCAGCCATCCACTCCAGGAACCAGTCGAGGCTATTTTCCTCAACCTTCATGCTCAGCCCCGTCACCAGGCCATTGCTCCCGAAATGGCCTTTTTCGGCGCTGGAAATCTGCTCCCATTGCCCGGGCCCGGGTTGCACCACGACCTGCCGCAACAGATGCCATGGCTTGCCGGGCACGGGCGTCTGCACCGGTACCGGCTTTGCCGGTGCGGCGATCGCCACTACGGGCAGAGGCTTGGCCGGCGGATCGGGCACGACCGCGGCCACAGGCATCGTCTCGCCCCAACTGCCGTGTTGCAGCAACGCATCGACCGGTGCCGGCAAGGCCTGGGTGCCGGGTGGCGCCATCGCCACCACCTGATAGGCCTCATCGCCCCGAACCGTCACCAGCTGGAAGATCACCGCGCCATTGTCCAGACTCAGTCGGCGGCAGACCCGCCAACGCACGCCGCCGATCTCGCGCCAATCCAGGCCGATCGCATCGCCATAGCGGGCATGCCAGCCCAGATCCAGCTGCTCGAAAAACGCCTCTGGGCTGGTTTTCAGGCGCACCCGGTGCGCTGGCAGATAGACCTCGAGCACCCCGCTCGCTTCCGACTGCCGCAGGATGATGCTGTCCGCCGACCGTTCCTCGCTACTGTCCGCCCGCTGCCACGGCACCTCCACTGCCAAGCTCAATTCCCCGGACCGGACCATTTCCGACCAGGCTGGCACGCTGGCTGCCGACAGGCAGAAGGCAAGCCAAAGCGTGATGATTCCCCGATAATTAGCAACCATGTCTGATTCCCTCCCTATTTCTGTACCAGCATCCGGCTCGCGACCGGCGCACATCGAATTTCCCGAGCAGTTGCCGGTATCCGCACGCCGGGAGGATATAACTGCCGCGCTGAATGCGCATCAGGTTGTCATCGTCTGCGGCGAAACCGGTTCCGGCAAGACCACCCAGCTACCCAAGATCGCCTATGCCGCCGGCCGCGGCAGCAAGGGTCTGATCGGCATGACCCAGCCGCGCCGGATCGCGGCCAAGAGCGTCGCCAGCCGGCTGGCCGAGGAGACGAAAACCTCGCTCGGCGGCTTCGTCGGCTGGCAGGTGCGTTTTACCGACCAGGTCGGCCGCGACAGCCGGATCAAGGTGATGACCGACGGTATCCTGCTCGCCGAAACCCAGTCCGACCCGCAGTTCCGCCACTACGACACCCTGATCCTGGACGAAGCCCATGAACGCAGCCTGAACATCGATTTCCTGCTCGGCTACCTCAAGACCCTGCTGCCTCGCCGCCCGGACCTGAAAGTGATCATCTCTTCCGCCACCCTTGAAGCCGACCGTTTCTCGGCCTATTTCAACGGTGCACCGGTGGTCGAGGTGTCAGGCCGGACCTATCCGGTCGAACTGCGCTGGCAACCGCCCGCCGACAAGAAACGCAAGCCGGCTGAAGCGCCAAAAGAAAAGCCGGAAGAAGAAGACCCGGACCTGGACACTGCCCTGCTCCATGCCGTGGACGAGCTGGCCCGCGAGGGCAGCGGCGACATCCTGGTTTTCCTGCCCGGCGAGCGCGAGATCCGCGACGCCCAGGAATCGCTGCGCAAGCATCACCCGCCCCACACCGAGATCCTGCCCTTGTTTGCCCGCCTGTCGGTCACCGAGCAGGAACAGATCTTCAAGCCCCATTCCGGCCGCCGCATCGTGCTCGCCACCAACGTGGCCGAGACCTCGCTCACCGTACCCGGCATCCGCTACGTGGTCGACACCGGCCAGGCCCGGGTGAAGCGCTATTCGATCCGCAACAAGATCGAACAGCTCAAGGTCGAGAAGGTGTCCCAGGCCTCGGCCAACCAGCGTGCCGGCCGCTGCGGACGGGTCGCCGACGGCATCTGCATCCGGCTCTACGACCAGCAGGATTTCCAGTCCCGGCCGGCCTACACCACGCCCGAACTGCTGCGCTCTTCGCTGGCCGGGGTCATCCTCCGGATGAAGGCGTTGAAGCTGCCCGAGATCGACGACTTCCCCTTCCTCGACGCGCCGGAGCCGAAGCGCATCCGCGACGGCCAGACCCAGTTGCGGGAACTGAATGCGCTCGACGAATACGGCCGGCTGACCCAGATCGGCCAGCAGCTCGCCCGCCTGCCGCTCGACCCGCGGCTTGGCCGGATGCTGATCGCGGCCCGGGACAAGGCCGTGCTGCATGAAGTGCTGGTCATCGCCGCCTTCCTGTCCAGCCAGGACCCGCGCGACCGGCCCATGGACCGGCAGGAGGCCGCCGATCAGAAACACCGCCGCTTTGCCGACGAGAACTCCGATTACGTCGCCATCCTCAAGCTCTGGCAATACATCGACGAACAGAACACGCACCGCAAATCACAACGCAAGTTCCGCGAGACGCTGGAAGCCGACTTCATCTCGCCGCGCAAGGCGCGCGAGTGGCGCGAGGTGCATGGCCAGTTGGCGGCCCAGGTCAAGGAGCTGGGCTGGAAGGTCGGCGATGACCTGCCCGTGGTCGCCGACGAGATCAAGCCAGCCGACTACGCCAACCTGCATCAGGCCCTGCTGCCCGGCCTGCTCGGCAACCTCGGCCTGCTGGCCGAAGACGGCCAGTACCTCGGCGCGCGGGAGATGAAGTTCCTGCCCTTCCCCGGCTCGGGCGTGAAGAAGAAACCCAAGTGGGTGATGGCCGCCGAGATCGTCGAAACCCGACGCATCTACGCCCGCATGGTCGCCAAAATCGAACCGGAATGGATCGAGCAGGCCGGCCGCCACCTGCTCAGGATCAGCTATTCCGATGCTCACTGGGCGCGCAAGCCGGCCCAGGTCATGGCCGCGATGCGGGCCACGCTCTACGGCCTGCCGGTAGTCAACGGGCGCAAGGTGCATTACGGCCCGATCGACCCGATCAAGGCGCGAGAAATCTTCATCCGCGCCGCGCTGGTGGAGGGCGAATACGACACCCGCTCGGCCTTCTTCGCCCAGAACCGGCGCCTGCTCAAGGACATCGACGAACACGCCCACCGCGCCCGCGACGTCCGGCTTGAAGTAGACGAACAGGATCTTTACGCCTGGTTCGATGAACGCATCCCCGAAGGCATTTACAACGGCGCAAGCTTCGAGAAATGGCTGCGCGAGGCCGAAGCGAAATCGCCCAGACTGCTCCATCTGAGTCGCGAAGAGCTGCTCAAGGAGCGCGGCGCCGACCCGCGCGCCTTCCCCAAGGAACTCGATCTGGGCGGCGTCCATTTCGCCCTGGCCTACCGCTTCGACCCGGGCGCCGAAGACGATGGCGTCACCCTGCTGGTTCCCCTCGCTGCGCTCAACCAGGTCCCGGCCGAACGCTGCGACTGGCTGGTGCCCGGACTGCTGGAGGAAAAGATGACCGCGCTGATCAAGGGCCTGCCCCAGTCCGTCCGGCGCGCCTTCGTGCCGGTGCCCGAGTTTGCCCGCGCCTCCGCCCAGGCACTCGCCCCCGGCGCCGCCACACTGACTGATGCCCTGGCCGATTTCCTCACCCGCACCACCGGCCAGTCCATCCCGCGCGACGCCTGGCGCTTCGACAATCTGGCGCCCCACCTGACCATGAACTACCGGGTGCTGGACGAGAACAACCGCATCCTGGCCGAAGGCCGCGACCTGGCCGCTTTACGCCGGCAACTAGGCGGCGAGGCCAGCCGCTCGCTGCAACAGGCCGTCGCGCCCAATGAACGGGACGACGTCAGCCGTTGGGATTTCGGCGATCTGCCGGAACGGGTCGAGGTCAGCAGCGGCGGGCGCAAGGTGGCCGCCTTCCCGGCCCTGGTCGAGGAAGCCGGGCAAGTTCGCCTGCGTCTGGTCGACAGCCCTGTCGTGGCGCGGGAAAGCCATCGCCGCGGCGTCTGTCGCCTGGTCTGGCGCGCCGTCCCCGATCTGCTCAGGCAGGTTGAGAAGGACCTGACCGCACGGCTCAAGCCAGCGGCAATGCAATACGCACTGCTGGACAAGAAACTCGGCCTGAATGAACTCCTGGCCGACGTGCTCTATTCGGCCGCCCGCGCCGCCCTGAGCCTCAACCCGGCCGATTTGCGTCGGCAGAACGAATTCGACAGCGCCGCCCAGGCGACCCGGCCCCGCCTGGCCGAACTGGCCAAGGAAAGCGCACGCCTGGCGGCCGAGTGTCTGGACCATGCCCATCGGCTCGGCCAGCAGCTATCCCGGCCCATGCCATCGAAAGAGGCAGCGGCCGATATGCGGCAACAACTTGACAACCTGGTCTTCCCCGGCTTCGTCGCCCAGCTGGAAGCCACTCGGTTGACGCATCTGCCGCGCTACCTCAAGGCCATGGAACGCCGTCTGGAAAAACTGACCAGCCGCCCGGACCGCGACGCCCAGTCCATGCGCTCGATGGCGCCCCTGCTAAGCCAGTGGCAGGCCCGATGCAAGCGGGAAGCACAGGCCAGCGGCGTCTCGCCGGCGATGGACGACTTTCGCTGGCGGCTGGAAGAACTGCGCGTTTCACTTTTCGCCCAGGAACTGAAGACGCCGGAACCGGTATCGATCAAACGGCTGGAAAAGGTCTGGTTCGACCTGAACCACTAGGCGACTGTTTCAGCTGGCTCCGGACCGGCGCCAGCGCCGGGTCTTGCCGGCCCAGACCCAGACATAATGCAGCCCGGAGATGAAGACCAGCAGGCCAGTCAGGATGATGAAATAACCCAGCACTCCGAAATCCCAGCCGTAGGCCACATCCGCCAAGGTCAGGGTCACCAGGACGAACTCCGTCGCTGTTGCCGACTTGCCCCACCAGGTCGGCGCCACTTCCAGTCCGCCAGTCAGGGTTCGATAGGCCGCCGCACCGAGCAGCACCACGATGTCGCGCAGGCCCACCAGAATTGCCAGCCAGAGCGGCAAGGCCGCCAGCCAGACCAGCATGATCAGGGTGGACAACAACATGGCCTTGTCCGCGATCGGGTCCAGCCAGGCGCCAAGCACGCTATGCTGGTCCAACAACCGCGCCAGCGCACCATCCAGCAGATCGCTCAGCGCCGCCAGCACAAACGCCCAGAACGCGGTGATCAACCGGCCATCCAGCAAACACCAAAGTACGAACGGGACCAGCGCCAGCCGGAAGGCTGTCAGCAGATTGGGTAAAGTCAGGTTGCCTCGGTGCATGGCTGGGAGCATACGTCAGGCAGCACGGCACGTGCGTTTTCGGTGGTTCTGGCCGCGATCTCAGCCAATGAAAGCCTGCGCAGGCTTGCCAGCGTTTTGCCGATACGCGCCAGTTCAGCCGGCTCGTTCCGGCCCTTGCCGATCCAGGCCGGCGGGATGTCCGGGCTGTCCGTCTCCAGCACGATGGCCTCGATCGGCAGTTCCACGGCCAGCTTCCGCAGATTGGTGGCGCGCTCCCAGGTAAAGGCGCCGCCGAAGCCCAGCTTGAACCCGAGCCGAATGAACTCGTCGGCCTGCTGCCGGCTGCCGTTGAAGGCATGGGCAATCCCGCCCCGCACCTTGATCCGGCGCAACTGCTTCAGAATCTGGTCGTTGGCCCGCCGGCAATGGAGCAGCACCGGCAAATCAAAGTCGCGGGCAATCTTGAGTTGCTCGGCATAAAAGAATTCCTGAGTGGCGAAGTCCAGCCCCTCGGCGAACAGGTCCAGTCCGATCTCGCCTATGGCCACCGGCCGCCAGGCCGCGACCCGCTTGCGCAAATCCGCCAGATGTTGCTCTAGATGCACCTGGATATACATCGGGTGCATCCCCCACGCCGGCAAGCACCCGGGAAACTGCCGGCAGCACGCCGCCACGTCGTCGCAATTCGCCTCGGTCACGGCCGGGACAACCTGCACGCCAACCCCCGCCGCCACGGCGCGTTCATACACCGCCGCCCGGTCCGGCTCAAACTCGCCGGCATCCAGATGGCAATGGGTATCGATAAACAAGGGAATAGTCATCATCGGGCGTCACTGTAACGAGATCAAGCTTAACCCCGCGATCCGCCAGAAAGCAAAAAGCCAGCCTCGTGCTGGCTTTTTGCTACTGGTGCTGTGAAGTTTACAACCTTACCACTCGCTATGGGAGCCAATGAGTATCGCTGCGTAGATCGGGTGAAGTAACTGCTATGAGCCCTCAATCACTCGCGCCACGCCACCGTGGCACTTTGCGCACCTGCCTTCCAGCAGCAAATTGCTACCCTTGATGGTCC
>JBBIJC010000004.1:0-2240 GCA_037446165.1 Hydrogenophilales bacterium
CGATGTCGGTGTCTGCCATGTCCATACCCGAAACCCTGTCGATAATGGATTCTGGCGGGGGCGCGGCGTTTCCTACAAAATAGCGGCATTACTGACGAGTTTCCCATTTCTTCATGAACCTGCACGAATATCAAGCCAAGGCCGTCCTGCGCGAGTTCGGCATCGTCACGCCGCGTGGCGTGGCCATCACAGCCGCCGATCAATGCACATCCGCTGTTGCCGAGTTGGGCGGCGAGGCCTGGGTGATCAAGGCTCAGGTCCATGCCGGGGGGCGCGGCAAGGCGGGTGGCGTGAAACTGTGCCGTAGCGCCGACGAATTGAAGTCCGCCGCTGAAAGCCTGCTGGGCAGCCGCCTGGTGACCTACCAGAACGCGCCCGACGGCCAGCCGGTCAATGCCATGCTGATCGAGGAAACGCTGCCCATCGCGCGCGAACTTTATCTCTCCATCACCGTCGATCGCGCCGCCGAGTGCATCGGCCTGGTGGCCTCGGCCGCGGGCGGCATGGAGATCGAGGAGGTCGCCGCCAGGACGCCGGAGAAGATCCTGCGCGAAGCGGTGAATCCGGTCACTGGCCTGATGGACTACCAAGGGCGCAATCTGGCCTTTGGTCTGGGCCTGGCCGGCGATCAGGTCGCCGCCTTCGTCAGGCTGGTGAAGACCTGTTACCGCATTTTCATGGAACGCGATCTGGCCCTGTTGGAAATCAACCCGCTGGTGGTCACCACGGACGGCCGCATCCTGCCGCTCGACTGCAAGATGGGCATCGACGACAACGCGCTGTATCGCCAGAAGGCGCTGGCCGAACTGGCCGACTTCTCGCAGATCGATCCCAAGGAAGCCGAGGCGCATCACCACAACGTCAACTACATCGCGCTCAACGGCAACATCGGCTGCATGGTCAACGGCGCCGGCCTGGCCATGGCGACCATGGACCTGATCAAGCTGTCGGGCGGCATGCCGGCCAACTTTCTCGACGTCGGCGGCGGCGCCACGGCGCAGTCGGTGGCCCAGGCCTTCCAGATCATCCTGGCCGACCCGAATGTGAAGGCGGTGCTGATCAACATCTTCGGCGGCATCGTCCGCTGCGACCTGATCGCCGAGGGCATCATCCAGGCGGTCAAGGAAGTCGGCGTCAAGGTGCCGGTGGTGGTGCGCCTGGAGGGCACCAATGCCGACAAGGGCCGCGAGCTGCTAGCGAATTCGGGGCTGGCAATCATCGCCGCGAACGATCTGAACGAAGCGGCCCGCCGCGCGGTGGAGGAAGCGGCATGAGCATCCTGATCAACAAGGACACCAAGGTCATCTGCCAGGGTTTCACCGGCAAGCAGGGCACCTTCCATTCCGAGCAGGCCATCGCCTATGGTACGAAGATGGTCGGCGGCGTCACGCCGGGCAAGGGCGGACAGACCCACCTTGACCTGCCGGTATTCAACACGGTGAAGGATGCCGTGCGCGAGACCGGTGCCGATGCCACCATGATCTACGTCCCGGCCGCCTTCGCCGCCGACGGCATCCTGGAAGCGGCCGACGCCGGCATCAAGGTCATCGCCTGCATCACCGAGGGCATACCCGTCCGCGACATGATCAACGTCAAGGCTGCGCTACGTTCAAATGGAGCAAGCCTGGTCGGCCCCAACTGCCCGGGTCTGATCACGCCGGGCGAATGCAAGATCGGCATCATGCCCGGCTTCATCCACCGGCCGGGCAAGGTCGGCATCGTCTCGCGCTCCGGCACGCTGACCTACGAGGCGGTCTGGCAGACCACCCAGTCCGGCCTCGGCCAGTCGACCTGCGTCGGCATCGGCGGCGACCCGATCAAGGGCCTCGACTTCATCGACTGCCTGGAGATGTTCCAGGCCGATCCGGGTACCTCCGCGATCATCATGGTGGGCGAGATCGGTGGCACCGCCGAGGAGGCTGCGGCCGAGTACATCAAGGCCCACGTCACCAAGCCGGTGGCGGGCTACATTGCCGGCCTGACCGCGCCCAAGGGCAAGCGCATGGGCCATGCCGGCGCCATCATCGCCGGCGGTTCGGGCAAGGCCGAGGACAAGATCGCCGCGCTGGAGAAGGCAGGCGTCGTTGTGGCCAAGAGCCCGGCCGGCATGGGCGAGGCGATTGCGGAGGCCATTGGTCGCCAATGACCCGGGTCGATTTCTACTTCAACGCGGACGACAAGGTCGATGTGGCCCGCAAGCTGGCGGCCAAGGTCTACCAGTCGGGCAAGCGGGCGCTGCT
>JBBIJC010000004.1:2340-6890 GCA_037446165.1 Hydrogenophilales bacterium
TACGAGATCAACAACGTGGACCTGGACAAACATGGCTGAGGAAACCGGCGACATCTTCGGCAAGATCGACGCCATCCTTGGTCGACGGGTAGGCTTCGCCGGCCAACGGCCGGAGTTGGAAGACGAATTCCCGATGCTGACCGAGGTCGTGTCGGAAGGGGTGAAAACCGTCTCCTCAGTTGTGGCTGATGCCATGTCCGCGCCACCGGCGGTGACTGCGCCCCCGGCTGGCGAAGCTCCGGTCAATCAGCTGTCCGAAGTCGATATCGATCGCCTGGCGGCGGCACTCGACGCCCGCCTGTCCGAACTGTTCATCCGCCAGCAGTTGCGCATCGAATCGCTGGTCCGCAGGGTAGTGCGCGAAGAACTCGACGCTCACAAAGAGTCCGATCCGCCTCGGCTATAATTCCGGCCTTTCCCGGCGCGGCGCGCCATCTGAATTGCACAGGTCATCATGGAACTCGCGAAAAGCTTCGAACCCCACGACATCGAGAAACGCTGGTACGCCCACTGGGAGTCGGCCGGCTACTACAAGATGGGCGACGTCCCGGGCCGGGACCATTACTGCATCCTGCTGCCGCCGCCCAACGTGACCGGCACCCTGCACATGGGTCACGCCTTCCAGCACACCCTGATGGACGCGCTGACCCGCTACCACCGGATGCGCGGCGACAACACGCTGTGGCAGCCGGGCACCGACCATGCCGGTATCGCCACCCAGATCGTGGTGGAGCGCCAGCTCGACGCGCAGAAGGTCTCCCGCCACGACCTCGGCCGCGAGCGGTTCCTGGACAAGGTGTGGGAGTGGAAGGAGCATTCCGGCTCCACCATCACCCGCCAGATGCGTCGCCTGGGCACCTCGCCCGACTGGTCGCGCGAGCGCTTCACCATGGATGATGGCCTGTCGCAGGCGGTGACCGAGGTCTTCGTCCGGCTCTACAACGAAGGCTTGATCTACCGCGGCAAACGGCTGGTCAACTGGGACCCGGTGCTGGGCACGGCGGTGTCCGACCTGGAAGTGGTCAGCACCGAGGAAGACGGCTTCATCTGGGAGATCAACTATCCGCTGGAAGACGGCAGCGGCACGCTGACCGTGGCCACCACCCGGCCGGAAACGCTGTTGGGCGATACTGCGGTGGCGGTCAACCCGGCCGACGAGCGCTATGCCCACCTGGTCGGCAAGTCGGTGCGCCTGCCAGTGGCTGAGCGCACCATCCCGATCATCGCCGACGATTACGTCGACCGCGAGTTCGGCACCGGCGTGGTCAAGATCACGCCCGCCCACGACTTCAACGACTGGCAGGTCGGCCAGCGCCACAAGCTGGCCGCGATCAGCGTGCTGACCCTGGACGCCAAGATCAACGAATACGGGCCGGCCGAATACCAGGGCCTGGACCGTTACGTCGCCCGCCAGAAGATCCTCGACGAGTTGCAGGAAAAGGGCCTGCTGGTCTCGGCCAAGCCGCACAAGCTGATGATCCCGCGCGGCGACCGCACCCATGCGGTGATCGAGCCCATGCTCACCGACCAGTGGTTCATGAGCATGGAAGGCCTGGCCAGGCAGGCGCTTGGTGTGGTCGATTCCGGCGAGCTGAAATTCGTGCCCGAGAATTGGACCACCACTTACCGGCAATGGCTGGAGAATATCCAGGACTGGTGCATCTCGCGCCAACTCTGGTGGGGCCATCGCATCCCGGCCTGGTATGACGAGGCCGGCAACATCTACGTCGCCCATACCGAGGCGGAGGCGCTGAAGCAGTCCAAGGGCGCGCCCCTGACCCGCGACAACGACGTGCTCGATACCTGGTTCTCCTCGGCACTGTGGCCGTTCTCGACCCTGGGCTGGCCGAACGACACGGTCGAACTGAACAACTACCTGCCGACCTCGGTCTTGGTCACCGGCTTCGACATCATCTTCTTCTGGGTGGCGCGCATGGTCATGATGACCCTGCACTTCACCGGCAAGGTGCCGTTCAGGGAGGTCTATGTCACCGGCCTGGTGCGCGATGCGCACGGCAACAAGATGTCCAAGTCCAAGGGCAATGTGCTCGATCCGATCGATCTGATCGACGGCATCTCGCTGGACGATCTTGCAGCCAAGCGCACCACGGGCCTGATGAATCCAAAGGATGCGCCCAAGATCGAGAAGGCCACCCGCAAGGAGTTTCCGGACGGCATCGCCAGCTTCGGGACGGATGCTCTGAGGTTTACCTTCGCCTCGCTGGCAACCCATGGTCGCGACATCAAGTTTGACCTGCAACGCTGCGATGGCTACCGCAACTTCTGCAACAAGCTGTGGAACGCCACCCGCTTCGTCCTGATGAACTGCGAAGGCCAGGACACCGGGCTGGACGAAGCTCTGCCGCTTGAATTCTCCTTCGTCGACCGCTGGATACTGGGCCGGCTGGAAGTGGCCAAGCAGGCTGTCCACGAGGGCTATGCGCAATACCGCTTCGACCAGGTGGCGCGCGCGATTTACGAGTTCGTCTGGGACGAGTACTGCGACTGGTATCTGGAGCTGGCCAAGGTCCAGGTCGGCAGCGGTGCGCCGGCTGCCCAGCGCGCCACCCGGCGTACTTTGGTACGGGTGCTGGAGGAAGTTCTGCGCCTGGCGCATCCGGTCATTCCGTTTGTTACCGAAGAGCTCTGGCAGTCGGTGGCGCCCCTGGCCGGCGCGCAGGGCGACAGCATCATGCTGGCCCGCTTCCCCGAGGCCGACCTGAACCGGGTCGATGCTGCTGCGCTGGCCGAAATGGATCAGCTCAAGTCATTGATCAACGCCTGCCGCAATCTGCGCGGCGAGATGAATGTCGCGCCGTCGGTCAAGGTGCCGCTCTATGCCGAAGGCGATGCCGAGCGGGTGGTCGTCTACGCGCCCTACATGCAGTTGCTGGCCCGGCTGGCCGAGGTCCAGGCCCGTTCGCCCCTGCCGGAGAGCGATGCGCCGGTGGCCATCGTCGGCGACTGGCGCCTGATGCTGCACATCGAGGTCGATCCGGAAGCAGAAAAGGCTCGTCTGGACAAGGAGATCGCCCGCCTTGAGGGCGAGATCACCAGGGCTGGTGCGAAACTGTCCAATGCCAGTTTTGTGGACAAGGCGCCGGCCGCCGTGGTGGAGCAGGAGCGCAAGCGGATGGCAGACTTTGCGGCTACAGTGGAGAAAGTGAAGGCGCAGCGGGCAAAATTGGCCTGATTCGATTCGGCACGGTTTGACGGAAGGGGAGAACATGAGCTGGAAGTACGCCTGGCGTTATCGTTGGAAAGTGTTCACTGAAACCGTTACGACTGCCAATTTCTGGTGGACCGTGATCGGCATCTGCGGCGCGCTGGTGGTGTGGTTCTACCTGTTCCATCTGGCCATCAAGCAGATCGATTCAAGCATGGCGCTGCGTACCACGTTTTGTTCCAACGATGAACAGCGCGACCGTCACCTCCTGGTGATCATCATGCTCACGCCGCTGTTTCTGGTTGGCATGCTGGGCGTAATCGGCGAGTGGATGACGCTCATGGACAACCGCAAGGCGGGACACAGGAGCAAGTACAAGGCTCTTGTCGTGTTTTTCATTCTGATGATGGTGACGTCGTTTTCCATCCTGCTTGCGTTGCAATGTTGAAAGCCGCCTTGCGGCGAGCCGTGCAGTCATGGACGGCCTTGCTGGGGCAACCTGGATTTTGGGAGTGGCTGTTCGGCATCCTGTTGTTGGCGGCCTTTTCCGGCCTGCTGCTGGTCTTTGCAGTGAGCCGTCATGACGCCTATCTCCGCCTGAAGCCGCTGATCTGTACCGAAGGCCTTTCGGATCGCCAGTTCTTCATCGTTGCCATGGCCTCGCCGATCAGCATTCTGCTGATGCTGGCCTCGGTCGGCGAGTTATGGATCCAGCTGGAAAGGCGACGCGCGGGTAGCAGGATGAACTGGTTCCACATCCTGCTGTTTTTTGCGCTGGCCTCAGGTTTGGGGTGGCTGGTTCTCTTTGCCCTGGGGTGCTGAAACCGGTTCGACCGGGTTACACGGTCCTTGCAGGATCGCCTTGGTATGCTCGGTGAAACTGAGGATGGAATTACCTTCAGTGCGGATGTCCAGGCTGAAGTTGTTCCGGGTCTCGGGACGCAATTCGACGCTGACCGGGATGGGCGCACCCTTCCACCATTTCAATTGGCATTCACCGCTCATCCGGTAGACGTTGTCCTCAAAGCTTTCCTTGTGGACCGTGCAGCCTTTGCTTTTGAGCCAGTCGAGGATCTTGATGCGCGGGTCGCCGTCGATGCAGGTATAGCTGGTGCCATCTTCCCTGTGCTTGAGATGAAGCGGCTTCAGTTCGGCAACACGTTGGTAGTTCAGAGCCCACTTTCCCGGTCCGATCCGGGACGCCAGGTCGATGTCAGCGGCCAGTGCAGGCAGGGTGAGCAGAGCAGTCAAGAGCAGTGGATAGGGTGTCACAGCATTACCTTGGTGTTTGATATCAAACCATTCGACCGGCGATGACTGGCTTGGTTGCCGGTATAAATGTCATATCGGGCTGGTGTCCTTGTTCTTCACAGCAATCTGTCGC
>JBBIJC010000004.1:6990-15241 GCA_037446165.1 Hydrogenophilales bacterium
AGATTGTCCCTGTGTATCAGTTCCGGTTCGTCCATGTAACCCAGTGTGGCAGCGATTTCGGAGCTGGTCTTGCGCACGATGCGGCGGGCTTCGTCGGCGCTGTAGTTGACCAGGCCACGTGCGATGTCGCGCCCGCCCTGGTCGATGCAGCCGACCACCTCGCCGCGCTGGAACTCGCCGCTGACTTCAGTCACGCCAATCGGCAGCAGGCTTTTGCCCTGTCCGACCAGGGCCTGCACCGCGCCCGCATCGAGCACCAGTCGGCCAGCGACCTGCAGGTGGTCGGCCAGCCACTGGCGGCGGGCGGCCAGCGGCAACTGGCGGGCGGTGAGCTGGCTGCCGATCATCTCGCCTGCGGCCAGTCGCTCCAGTACTTTGTCCTCGCGCCCGCTGGCGATGACGGTGTGGGCGCCACTGCGCGCGGCCCGCTTCGCGGCCAGGATCTTGGTCAGCATGCCGCCGGTGCCGACGCTGGAGCCTGCGCCGCCAGCCATATCTTCCAGCTTCGGATCGCCCGCCGTGGCCTCATGGACGAATTCGGCATCGGGATGCTTGCGCGGATCGGCGCTGTACAGGCCGGGCTGGTCGGTCAGGATGATCAGGGCGTCAGCTTCGATCAGATTGGCGACCAGCGCGCCCAGGGTGTCATTGTCGCCGACCTTGATCTCGTCGGTGGTGACCGTGTCGTTTTCGTTGATGATCGGGATGACCTTCAGCTCCAGCAGGGTGCGCAGGGTGCTGCGGGCGTTCAGGTAACGCTCCCTATCAGCCAGGTCGGCATGGGTGAGCAGGACTTGGGCGGTGTGCAGGCCGTGGCCCCGAAAACAGCGTTCATAGGCCTCGATCAGGCCCATCTGGCCAACCGCGGCGGCGGCCTGCAGCTCGTTCAGCGCGGCCGGTCGTTTCGACCAGCCCAGACGATTGATGCCCTCGGCGATGGCGCCGCTGGAGACCAGCACTACTTCCTTGTCCTGCTTGACCAGGGCCGCGATCTGTTCAGCCCAGCGGGCCAGGCGGGCATGATCCAGGCCGCGGCCGTCGTTGGTGACCAGGCTGCTGCCGACCTTGACCACGATGCGTTGGGCGAGGGCGATGACGGACTGGCTCATTCTTGTTCGGCGGTGCGTTTCATTTCGTCCAGGTGTTCCTGGATGGCATAGACCAGCGGCTGACAGTTTTCGCCGCTGATCGCCGCGATGGCGAATACCTGCCCGGTCCAGCCATAGGCTTTGATGAAGGCGTCGACGCGCGCCTTGCGCTCGTCCTCGGGGATCAGATCCAGCTTGTTCAGGATCAGCCAGCGGGGCTTGCGGTACAGGTCTTCGTCGTACTTGCGCAGTTCCTCGACGATGGCTCGGGCTTCATGCACCGGGTCGGCATCGGGGTCGAACGGCGCCAGGTCGACCAGGTGCAGCAGCAGCCGGGTACGGGCCAGATGGCGCAGGAACTGGTGGCCGAGGCCATGGCCCTCGGCCGCACCCTCGATCAGGCCGGGGATGTCGGCGATGACGAAGCTGCGGTCGGCATCGACCCGGACCACGCCCAGATTGGGATGCAGGGTGGTGAACGGGTAGTCTGCGACCTTGGGTTTTGCCGCGGAGACGGCACGGATGAAGGTGGACTTGCCGGCATTGGGCATGCCCAGCAGACCAACATCGGCCAATACCTTAAGCTCCATCCTGAGTTGATGTTCCTCGCCAGCTTCGCCTGGAGTGAATTGGCGAGGTGAGCGATTGGTACTGGACTTGAAGTGGAGATTGCCCAGGCCGCCCTTGCCACCCTTGGCGATCAATGCGCGCTGACCATCCTCGGCCAGGTCGGCGAGCAACTCGCCGCTGTCGTCGTCATGGATGACGGTGCCGACCGGCACGCGCAGGGTCATGTCCTCGCCGCCCTTGCCGTAGCAGTCCGAGCCGCGTCCGCCTTCGCCGTTCTGGGCGCGGTAGTGTCGGGTGTAGCGGTATTCGACCAGGGTGTTGATGTTGCGGTCGGCCACTATCCAGATGCTGCCGCCCCGGCCGCCGTCGCCGCCATCCGGGCCGCCCATGGGGATGTATTTCTCGCGGCGGAACGAGGCCGCGCCGTTGCCGCCCTTTCCGGCAATGACTTCGATGCGGGCTTCGTCGATGAATTTCATGGTCGGCTGAGTGTAACCAAAATGCGGGGTGAAATAAAAAAGCCCTATCCGCGGATAGGGCTCTCTTGCTGCAGCGAGTTGATCAGGCCTGGGCCGGGATCACGCTCACCGTGCGACGCTTCATGGGGCCCTTGATCCGGAATTCCACCGTGCCGTCGATCAGCGCATACAAGGTGTAGTCCTTGCCGACGCCGACATTGAGGCCGGGGTGGAACTGGGTGCCACGCTGGCGGACCAGGATGTTGCCGGCGGGGACGAACTGACCGCCATAACGCTTGACGCCAAGCATTTTTGGTTTGGAATCGCGGCCGTTACGTGAACTGCCGCCTGCTTTCTTGTGTGCCATGGTTTATCTCTCCAAATCAGGCGGAAATGCCGTCGATGCGGATTTCCGTGTAGTTCTGGCGATGGCCCTGAGTCTTGCGGTAGTGCTTGCGGCGACGCATCTTGAAGATCATCACCTTTTCGCCACGACCATGGGACAGGACGGTTGCCTTGACGCTGGCGCCGGCTACAACCGGGGCGCCGATCTTGATGTTGTCGCCGTCGGCGACCATCAGGACATCATCGATTACGATTTCGCTGCCGACTTCGGCAGTCAGGGTTTCAACCTTTAGTTTGCCACCAGCGGCAACCTTGTATTGCTTGCCACCAGTACGAATAACCGCGTACATGCTTCGCTCCAGGAAAATTCAGCTATGCAGAGAACGGCGGATTATATCGATCTAGGATGGGAACCGCAAATGAAAATAGCGGTATAGTTTTGGATGTCCTGTAAAAAAGCCTTCCCATGACGGTTCCCACCATCAAGCGCCGCCTGGCCTGCCTGTTTTATGAGGCATTGTTGTTGGCGGCAGTCCTTTTTCTGGCCGGTTTCCTGGTGGTCGGGCTGCACCCGGGTGAACGCACGGGCCTGCCTCGCCTGCTGTATCAACTCTACCTGTTCACTGTCGTCGGGATGTACTTCGTCTGGTTCTGGCGTCATGGCGGCCAGACCCTGGCGATGAAGACCTGGCGGATTCAGCTGGTCGATGTCTCCGGTGGCCCGGTCAGTTTGGCCAGGGCCTGGCAGCGTTACACCGTGGCGGCGTTGACCTTCGGTGCCTGTTTCATCTGGGCCATTTTCGATCGCGACCGCCAGTTCCTGCACGACCGGCTGGCCGGCACCCGGCTGGTCATGAAGGAACGCTAGCGCACCTCGACCCGCCATAGGGCCAGCAGCGCGGCGCTGGTAAACAGGCTCAGGGGCAGCAGGGCGCTGAGGACTGGAGGCCAGTCGTTGAGCAGGCCGATATGGCCGAACATCCGGTTGAGCAGGTGAAAGCTCAGACCGATCATGATCCCGAGCAGGACCTTGCTGCCCAGTTTCCCGCTGCGTGGCTGCTGGTAGCCGAAGGGCAGGGCGAGCAGGAGCATGACCGGAGCGGCGAGTGGTGCGGCCAGCTTGCTCCAGAGCGCGATTTCGTAGCGGGTGGCTTTCTGCTGATTGTTCTTCAGATAGTTCACGTACGACCACAGGGTAGTCAGCGCCATCCGGTCCGGATTTACCATCAGGGCGGAGAGCAGGTCCGGGGTGATGGGCGATTTCCATTTCGCTTGGGGCTGCCGGTCGATCTGCGTGCCTTTGACGTCGATCAGGGTGTCGGTGACGTTTTTCAAGTCCCATAGCGATTCATCCGTCCAGTGCGCCGACTCGGCGAACCGGATCCGGCGCAGCTGGAAATGGTCGTCGAATTCGTACATGCGCACGCCGACCAGGCTGGCATCGGGCAGCATCTGGCGAATGTTGATGAAGGTGTGGCCGTCCTTGGCCCATAAGCCGGAACGGAATTGCTGGGCCACGATGCCCTGCGTGCTGCGGATCTTTATCTGCTGGGCCAGGCGTTCGGCCGGCGGAGCCAGATATTCGCCCACCAGCAGATTGGTCGCGCCCAGCAGCAGACCGAGCAGTGCCATATGTCCGGCCAGCCGGCCGACGGATAGCCCCGAAGCGCGCATGACGGTGAATTCCGAGTTCATCGCCAGGCGGACCAGCGCGAAGATGGCGCCGATCAATGCGGCAATGGGCAGAAGCTCCTGGATGCGGCCCGGTATCCCGAGCAGGACGAACAGGAAGGCGAGGCTGGCGGTGTAACCCTGGTCGTGGATCTGGTCCAGTTCGCCGATCATGTCGAACAGGCCGAACAGCAGCAGCAGGGCGCCCAGGGTCATGGCAAACGAGCCTAGGATCTGCCGGGTCAGATAGCGAAACAGCAAGCTCAACGTGGCCTCCGGCCAAGCGGGCGGCCATAGCGCCACCAGAACGCGGCAGCCAGGGCGGCAAAGGCAACGCCATGGACCAGAAGCTGGCTGCTCCAGGCGTTCATCAGGCCGCGCGAGACCCAGGTCTGGCTGAGTCCCATGACGTTGTTGTAGAGGGTGTAGATCAGCGCGGCCATGAGGATGTTGAACGACCGGCCGACGCGCGGGTTGTAGACACTGAGTGGAATGGCGAACAGGGCCAGGATCAGCGCGCTGATCGGGTAGCCAATGCGCCAGACCAGTTCCGACTGGTTGACAGAGGTCGGGTTGCGCAGGAGTTCGAGGGTGCCGAGCTCACGCGGCTGGGCGGTCCTTGCTGCCAGCTGGGCGGGATCGAGCCGGAAGCCGTAGTGGTTGAATTCCATGACCCGGTAATCGGCATTGCCCGGGGTGCCCTCGTAGCGGCGCCCCTGCTGCAGGACCAGGAAATTGTCGCCATTGGGCATGGCTTCGACCTTGCCATGGGTGGCGATGACGATGCCGGTGCGGCCATTCTGCTCCGACTGGATGAAGATGTTGCCGACGCTGGGGTTGTCTTCCTTGACGTTTTCCACGAAATAGACCCGGTTGCCCTGACTGGTCTCGGCGAACACCCCCGGGGTGAGTCTGGTGGTGTCCTGCTTCTGCTGGCTCACATACGATTCGTAGTCGGCCTTCTGGCGAGAGACCCAGGGGATGACCACCAGGCTGAGGCTGGCGATGATCAGGGTGATGGGCACGGCGAAGCGCATGATCGGATTCGCCCAGGCCATGGGCGGCAGGCCGGCGCCGAACCAGATCACCATTTCGCTGTCCTGCCAGAACCGGGCCAGGGTGAGCAGAACCCCGGCGAACAGCGCCAGTGACATGAGTATGGGCAGCAGACGCAGATAGCCGAAGCTGATGAATGGGACGACCGCCGAGACATCGAACTCGCCCAGGGCGGCGGTGCCCAGGATGCGTACCGACAGGGTGACCAGCAGAATGGCCGAAAGCACGCCCAGCGCAATGCCGGAAGTGGCCGTCATTTCCTTCAGCAGGGCTCGCTGGTAGAGACGCATTGTTTTGACTTTTACTGGCCGCGCTGGAAAGATGGACGAACCGAAGCGAATCCCCGTGCAGGTCGGGTGAAACGCACTATTTCTCTCAGAATTGATTCAGGAGTTTGCCGTGGAATTTAGCATAAAAAGCCGTAGCCCAGATAAGCAGAAGTCCGCCTGCGCGGTGGTTGGCGTTTACGCACAACGCAAGCTGACGCCGGCTGCAAAAACTCTGGATCAGGCTTCGGACGGTGCCCTGACCCAGCTGCTCAAGCGCGGCGACATCGACGGCAAGGCCGGTTCGACGCTGCTCTTTCACGCGCCGGCCGGGCTGGTCTGCGAACGGATCCTGCTGGTCGGTCTGGGCAAGGAAAATGAAGTCAGCGACAAGGCCTACCGCGATGCCGTCCGTGCCGCAATCAAGGCGGTCAGCGGCACCGGCGCCAGCGAAGCCGCCATCTATCTGGCCGAGGTGCCGGTCGGTCAGCGTGACCTGGACTGGAAAGTGGAACAGGCCGTCATGGTGGCCGGGGATGCGTTGTACACCTTCGATCAGTTGAAAAGCGACAAGAGCGACGACAAGCCCGCCTTGCGCAAGCTGTCCCTGATGGTTGCGGTGAGCGAGGTCAAGGCAGCGGAAGCCGCCGTCGCCCGCGGTCAGGCCATCGTCAACGGGGTCAATCTGGCCAAGGATCTCGGCAATCTGCCCGGCAACTACTGCACGCCGACCTACCTGGCCGATCAGGCCAAGGTCCTGGCCAAGGGCTCCGGCCTGAAGGTCCAGGTCCTGGAGCAGAAGGAGATCGAGAAGCTGGGCATGGGTTCCTTCCTGTCCGTGGCCATGGGTTCGGATCAGCCGCCCAAATTCATCGTGATGCAGTACCACGGCGGCGCCAAGAATGAGAAGCCGGTCGTCCTGGTCGGCAAGGGCATCACCTTCGATTCCGGTGGCATCTCGATCAAGCCCGCTGCCGAGATGGACGAGATGAAGTACGACATGTGCGGCGCCGCCTCGGTGCTGGGCACGATGCAGGCCGTGGCCGAACTGAAATTGCCGCTGAACGTGGTCGGACTGGTCCCGACCTGCGAGAACCTGCCTTCGGGCAGCGCCAACAAGCCGGGCGACATCGTTACCTCGATGTCCGGTCAGACCATCGAAGTGCTCAACACCGACGCCGAGGGCCGGTTGATCCTGTGCGATGCACTGACCTATGCCGAACGGTTCGAACCGGCCGCGGTGGTCGATGTCGCCACACTGACCGGCGCCTGTGTGATCGCGCTGGGCAGCGTGGTTTCCGGCCTGCTGGCCAACGACGATGCATTGGCGCGCGAGCTGTACGCGGCCGGCGAGGAATCCGGCGACCGTTGCTGGCAGTTGCCGCTGCTGGACGACTACCAGGAGCAGCTCAAGAGCAACTTCGCCGACATGGCCAACATCGGCGGTCGCGCGGCCGGCACCATCACCGCCTCGGCCTTCCTGTCGCGCTTCGCCAGGAAATACAAGTGGGCGCATCTGGACATCGCCGGCACGGCCTGGAAGTCGGGCAAGGAGAAGGGCGGAACGGGCCGGCCGGTACCGTTGCTGGTGCATTTCCTGGTCAGTCGCTGCCGGGCTTCCTGATTCGCCTGGCCTGATTCCCGGCAGGGCGGGGGCCGGCCGGGAGTGCGGTATCGAAGTTAGAAAAATAGATACATCAACAGGGAGAGGCAGATGACTTCAGATAATCGCGTCTATCCGTTCGAGTTCACCGGCAATGGCGGCGAGTATTTCCGCATCTGGATCGTCAACCTCGCGCTGACCATCCTGACCCTGGGTATCTACTCGGCCTGGGCCAAGGTCAGGCGCAAGCGTTACTTCACCCAGCACAGCTATCTGGCCGGCCACAACTTCGACTATCTGGCCAATCCGGTCAGCATCCTGAAGGGCCGGCTCATCGCCGGCGCCCTCTTCCTGATCTACGCCCTGAGCGGGCGGACCATGCCCCTGCTGGCCCAGACGCTGTTGCTGGCGCTGTTTCTGGCCACACCCTGGATCGTGACCCGTTCCCTGCAGTTCAATGCCCATTACACCCGCCATCGCGGACTGGCCTTTCATTTTCATGGGACGGTGGGCGAGGCGGCGAAGGTTTACATCCTGTGGGGTTTCGCCAGCCTGATCACGCTCGGGCTGGCCGCGCCCTATGCCATGTATCGCAAGACGGCCTTCTATGCCGGGAACCATGCCTATGGCGCCAGCCGGACCGAGTTCCACGGCCGGCCCGGGACGTTTTACAAGATCGCGCTGGTTGCCCTGGCATTGCTGGTGGTGCCCGTCCTGGTACTGGTTGCCGGTATCGTCGCCATGATCGCTGCCAAGGCGAAAAACACGCCGGAGATGATGGGCGCGGCAGGGCTGGCGATGGCCGCCGGCATGGTCCTGTTTTATCTGAGCCTGCCACTGGTGCTCGGCTACGTGCGTGCCCGGACGGCCAGTGCGATGTTCGATGCCACCCGGCTGGGCACGCTCGGATTCGTCAGCCGTCATGGTGCATGGCGCTTGATCCGGTTGTACTTCGGCAATCTGCTCCTGATCATTCTTACTCTGGGCCTGTTCACGCCCTGGGCGCAGGTGCGCCTGGCCCGCTACTGGCTCGGGAATCTCGATGTGGTCGGCCCGGAGGGCGACCTCGATGGATTCGTGGCGGCTTCCGAAGACGAGATCAACGCGACCGGCCTGGAGATGGCCGACGTGTTCGATATCGACGTGGCGCTGACTTGATCTTTTCTGCGCTTTATTTCGACGGTCGCAGCAGTC
>JBBIJC010000004.1:15341-18260 GCA_037446165.1 Hydrogenophilales bacterium
CGACGTGGCGCTGACTTGATCTTTTCTGCGCTTTATTTCGACGGTCGCAGCAGTCGGTCCAAGGCTGTCCGGGTTGACTGGCGGCCGGGCAGCGATGCCCTGGTGCTGGTCGGCGAGGAGGGCGAACAGCGCGTGTCACTGGGCGAGGTCCGGGTCGGCGATAGGCTCGGCCAGGCTGCGCGGGTGATCTATCTCGGCGCGGCGGGCGAACTGGTGTGCGAGGATCATGCGGCCGCGGACGCGCTGGCCCACGGCCTGGCGCAGGGCGGCGCGATGCGGGCGGTGTTCTGGCTGGAGCGGCGCTACCTGGTCGCCTTGCTGGCCCTGGTCGTTAGCGTATCGACTGGCTGGTATGGCCTGCGCCATGCCATGCCCTGGCTGGCGGCCAGGGCGGTGCCGATGGTGCCGGCCGGAATGGAGGCCGACATTGGCCGGCAGGCCATGAGTTCGCTCGATAGTTTCGTTTTTCATCCCAGTACGGTGTCTGTCGCCCGTCAGGCCTCGATTCGCGCCGCCCTGGCCGCTGCCTGTGCGCGGGTGGGGGATTGTCCACGCTATCGACTGGAATTCAGAGGCGGTGGTCAGGTCGGCGCCAATGCCATGGCCTTGCCTGGGGGAACGCTGGTGATGACCGACGAACTGGTGGCGCTGGCGCATTCCGATACCGAACTGATCGGCGTGCTGGCCCACGAACTGGGTCACGTCGCCGGCCGGCACACGCTGCGCAATGCCTTGGCCAGCGCCGGTGCACTGATGGTCGGCCATGTCATGCTCGGCGATCTTGGCAGCCTGGGCGACTTGAGCTCCGGCTTGCCGGCGCTGCTCCTGCAAACCAGCTATACGCGGGATATGGAAAGTGAGGCCGATGCCTATGCCCAGCGCTTCATGGAACGGGACTGCCTGCCGCCTGGTGCGCTGGCCGATTTGCTGCTGCGTCTTGAAAGCGCGAGCCAGATCAGCGGGAAAGTGCCGGAACTGCTGTCCAGTCACCCGCTCACCGCCGACCGGGTGCGCGCGCTCCGGCGCAGCCCGACCCTCGGGCCGGACTGTGGAAGGTAGCCGCTGATCCGGCCAGTCATTCGGTACCGGAGTTGAGCGCGGCACCCGGCGCGCGTATAATTTGCCTCCATAAACAATGGTTCCGGCGGGATGGATGAAAGTCTGTCCCGCTTGTCACGTCTACAGCAGGAGTTATCTTGGCTTCCTTCGCGTCCGCGATCCTTACGCTAGCTGATGGCTCGACTTTCAAGGGCTATTCCATCGGTGCCGAGGGCACCGGCGTTGGCGAGGTGGTGTTCAACACCTCCATGACCGGCTATCAGGAAATTCTCACCGATCCATCCTATTGCCGTCAGATTGTCACCCTGACCTATCCCCATATCGGCAACGTCGGCACCAACCCCGAGGATGAAGAATCGGGCAGGGTTCATGCCTCCGGCCTGATCATCCGCGACCTGCCCTTGCTGGCCAGCAATTTCCGCATGACCCGGACGCTGCCCGAGTATCTGCGCGAGCAGAACGTGGTCGCCATCGCCGGCATCGACACCCGCCGGCTGACCCGGTTGCTGCGCGAAAAGGGCGCCCAGAACGGCTGCATCATGGCCGGCAAGATCGACCAGGCCGAAGCGTTGCGCCTGGCCCAGGGGTGCCCGAGCATGGCCGGCCTGGATCTGGCCCAGGTGGTGACCTGCGACAAGGCGCATGACTGGAGCGAAGGCGAATGGGCGCTGGGCAAGGGCTTCACCAAGCCGGCTGCAACGCCGTATCACGTGGTCGCCTACGATTACGGCGTCAAGCGCAATATCCTCCGGATGCTGACCCGTCGCGGTTGCCGCGTCACCGTGGTGCCGGCGAAAACAACCGCCGCCGAGGTGCTGGCCATGAAGCCGGACGGGGTGTTCCTGTCCAACGGCCCCGGCGATCCGGAGCCGTGCGATTACGCCATCAAGGCGATTCAGGAGATTTTGGCCGCCAAGGTGCCGACCTACGGCATCTGTCTCGGCCACCAGTTGCTCGGCCTGGCCTCCGGTGCCCGGACCGTGAAGATGAAGTTCGGCCACCACGGCGGCAACCACCCGGTCCAGGATCTGGATAGCAAGCGGGTGATGATCACCAGCCAGAACCACGGTTTCGCAGTCGACGCGGCGACGCTGCCGGCCAATCTGCGTACCACCCATGTCTCCCTGTTCGACGGCACCTTGCAGGGCATCGCCCGCACCGATTGCCCGGCCTTCAGTTTCCAGGGCCATCCGGAGGCCAGCCCCGGACCCCATGACGTCGCTTATCTGTTCGATCGCTTCATCGGCATGATGAAAGCGCGCCAGAATGCAAATTCACAATAAGAGCTAGGCATGCCTAAGCGTACAGACATCCATTCCATCCTCATCATCGGCGCCGGCCCGATCATCATCGGTCAGGCCTGCGAGTTCGACTATTCCGGCGCCCAGGCCTGCAAGGCGCTGCGCCAGGAGGGCTTCCGGGTCATTCTGGTCAACTCCAACCCGGCCACCATCATGACCGACCCGGAGATGGCCGACGCGACCTATATCGAGCCGATCAACTGGCAGACGGTCGAGAAGATCATCGAGAAGGAACGGCCTGATGCCGTGCTGCCCACCATGGGCGGCCAGACCGCGCTCAACTGCGCCCTCGATCTGGCCAAGCACGGTGTGCTGGACAAGTACGGCTGCGAACTGATCGGCGCCAAGAAAGAGGCCATCGACATGGCCGAAGACCGCCAGCTGTTCAAGGAAGCGATGACCCGCATTGGCCTCGGTTCGGCCCGTTCCGGCATCGCCCACTCGATGGAAGAAGCAGTCCAGGTCCAGGCCGGCATCGGCTTCCCGGTCATCATCCGGCCGTCGTTCACCATGGGCGGCACCGGCGGCGGCATCGCCTACAACATGGAAGAGTTCGTCG
>JBBIJC010000004.1:18360-40703 GCA_037446165.1 Hydrogenophilales bacterium
TTCACCATGGGCGGCACCGGCGGCGGCATCGCCTACAACATGGAAGAGTTCGTCGGCATCTGCGAATACGGCCTGGAGGCCTCGCCGACCCGCGAGCTGCTGATCGAGGAATCGCTGATCGGCTGGAAAGAATACGAGATGGAGGTCGTTCGCGACCGGGCCGACAACTGCATCATCGTCTGCTCGATCGAGAACCTCGATCCGATGGGTGTGCATACCGGCGACTCGATCACCGTCGCTCCGGCACAGACCCTGACCGACCGCGAATACCAGATCCTGCGCGATGCCTCGATTGCCGTGCTGCGCGAGATCGGTGTCGACACCGGCGGCTCCAACGTCCAGTTCTCCATCAATCCTGAAGACGGCCGCATGATCGTCATCGAGATGAACCCGCGCGTGTCGCGTTCGTCCGCACTGGCGTCGAAAGCGACCGGATTCCCGATCGCCAAGGTCGCGGCCAAGCTGGCGGTCGGCTATACGCTGGATGAACTGAAGAACGAGATCACCGGCGGCGCCACCCCGGCCTCGTTCGAGCCGTCCATCGACTACGTGGTGACCAAGATCCCGCGCTTCGCGTTCGAGAAATTCCCCCAGGCCAACAACCGCCTGACCACCCAGATGAAGTCGGTGGGCGAGGTGATGGCGATCGGCCGGACCCAGATGGAATCGCTGCAAAAGGCCCTGCGTGGCCTGGAAACCGGGGTCGATGGCCTGGACGAAAAGACCACCGACCCGGATGAAATCGTCAGCGAGATGGGCAACCCCGGTTCGGATCGTCTGTTCTATGTCGCCGACGCCTTCCGGATTGGCATGTCGCTGGAAGAGATTTTCCGGATCTGCAAGATCGACCCCTGGTTCCTGGCCCAGATCCAGGACATCGTCCGTCAGGAAGATGAACTGCGCGGCCGCGACCTGGCCAGCCTGGCCAAGGACGAGTTGTTCACCCTGAAGCGCAACGGTTTCTCCGATCGGCGCCTGGCTACGCTGCTCGGTACCGATCAGCATGCCGTGCGTGCCTACCGCTGGGGGCTCGACGTGCACCCGGTCTACAAGCGGGTTGATACCTGCGCCGCCGAATTCGCCACTTCGACGGCCTACCTGTATTCGACCTATGAAGAGGAATGCGAGGCCAACCCCAGCGATCGCAAGAAGATCATGGTGCTGGGCGGCGGCCCGAACCGGATCGGCCAGGGCATCGAGTTCGACTACTGCTGCGTCCATGCCGCCCAGGCCTGCCGCGAAGACGGCTACGAGACCATCATGGTCAACTGTAACCCGGAGACGGTGTCGACCGACTATGACACCTCCGATCGCCTCTATTTCGAGCCGCTGACGCTGGAAGACGTGCTGGAGATCGTCCGCATCGAGAAGCCGGTCGGCGTGATCGTCCAGTACGGCGGCCAGACCCCGCTCAAGCTGGCGCGCGATCTGGAAAAGAACGGCGTGCCCATCATCGGCACTACACCGGACATGATCGACGCCGCCGAAGACCGCGAGCGCTTCCAGAAGATGCTGCACGGCCTCGGACTCTTGCAGCCGCCGAATCGCACCGCGCGCACCGAGCCGGACGCCATCCGTCTCGCTGCCGAGATCGGTTACCCGCTGGTTGTCCGTCCGTCCTACGTGCTGGGCGGCCGGGCGATGGAGATCGTCCATGAAGAAGCCGACCTGCAGCGCTACATGCGCGAGGCGGTCAAGGTCTCCAACGATTCGCCGGTGCTGCTTGACCGCTTCCTGAACGACGCCATCGAAGTTGACGTCGATGCCCTGTCCGACGGCACCGACGTGCTGATCGGCGGCATCATGGAGCACATCGAACAGGCCGGCGTGCACTCCGGCGACTCGGCCTGCTCGCTGCCACCCTACAGCCTGTCCAAGCCTTTGCAGGATGAGATGCGCCGGCAGACCGTGGCCATGGCCCGGGCGCTGAACGTGGTCGGCCTGATGAACGTCCAGTTCGCAATCAAGGGCGAGACGGTCTACGTGCTGGAAGTGAACCCGCGCGGTTCGCGCACCGTGCCCTTCGTGTCCAAGGCCACCGGCCGGCCGCTGGCCAAGATCGCGGCCCGCTGCATGACCGGCAGGACACTGAAGGAGCAGGGCGCAGAGGTGGAAATCATCCCGCCTTATTTTTCGGTCAAGGAAGCGGTCTTCCCGTTCCGCAAGTTCCCCGGCGTCGATCCGCTGCTGGGGCCGGAAATGAAGTCGACCGGCGAGGTCATGGGTGTGGCCGAGACCTTCGGCGAGGCCTTCCTCAAGGCGCAGTATGCCGCCAGCGTCAAGCTGCCGAAGCGGGGCACTGCCTTTCTCTCGGTGCGCAACCACGAGCATCCGGACGTGGTGCACATCGCCCGCCACCTGAACGATCTGGGCTTCAAGATGTACGCCACCAAGGGCACAGCGGCCAGCATTCAGGCCGCCGGACTCCCGGTCACCCGGGTCAACAAGGTGGCCGAAGGTCGGCCGCACATCGTCGATATGATCAAGAATCAGGAGATCCAGTTCATCGTCAACGTGGTCGAGGACAAACGCGCGGTGAAGGACTCGGCCTCGATCCGGACCGCCGCGCTGGCCCAGAACGTCGCCTACTACACCACCCTGGCCGGTGCCGAGGCCGCGTGCCTGGGCATGAAGGACCGGGGCGACATCACCGTTTACGATCTACAGAGTCTGCATCGCCGCCTGGGCTGATGCGATCGGAAGGAAAATAATGCAAAAGGTCCCATTGACCGTCACCGGCGCGGAATTGCTCAAGGTCGAGCTGCAGCGCCTGAAATCCGTCGAGCGTCCCGGTGTCATCGCCGCCATCGCCGAGGCCCGCTCCCATGGCGATCTGTCGGAAAACGCCGAATATGATGCGGCCAAGGAGCGCCAGGGCTTCATTGAAGGCCGGATCAAGGAACTCGAAGGCAAGCTGTCCAATGCGCAGATCATCGACCCGCGTCACCTCGATGCCGAGGGCCGGATCGTGTTTGGTGCAACCGTTGAACTGATCGACGCCAAGACCGGTGATGAGGTCAAGTATCAGATCGTCGGCGACGACGAGGCCGACATCAAGGCCGGCAAGATCTCCGTCTCCTCGCCCATCGCCCGCGCCCTGATCGGCAAGTATGCCGGCGACATCGCCGACGTACATGCGCCGGGTGGCCTGCGCCATTACGAAATCCTCGATGTCCACTACATCTAGGCCGCAATGAAAAACCTGCCTGATTTGCTCGCCGCCTGGGCCTTGGCGCTGTGGGTGGGCGGCCTCTGGGCCATTGGCTACCTGGCTGCGCCGGTGCTGTTCTACCACCTGGACGACAAGATGCTGGCCGGCCGGCTAGCGGGCCACATGTTCACCTGGATTGCCCTGTTTGGCATTGCGGCCGCGGCCTGGCTTATGATCTTTAGACTATCCCGGTTCGGCGGGCAGGCCTTCAAGCAAGGGTTCTTCTGGATTGTGCTGGTGATGTTGCTATTGACCCTGGCCCAGCACTTCGGCATCCAGCCCGTCCTGCAGCACCTGAAGGATCAGGCCATGCCCCAGGATGTGATGCAGAGTCTGTTCAAGGACCGTTTCGCTGCCTGGCACGGCGTGTCCAGCGTGGTTTATCTGGTCGAATCCCTGCTCGGTCTGGTGCTGGTGGCCAAACAGAACTCAAGGTAGGACAAGGCGAGGTTTTTCAGCGGGTTTGTAGATCAGCAACAGCTTGCCGATGTGCTGTACCGGCGCGCAATCCAGCTGTTCGCAAATTTCCTTCAACCAAGTCTCGCGCGCTTCCCTGTCGTCGTTGAGGACGCGAATCTTGATCAGTTCGTGGGCGGCCAGGCTGCGGACCGTCTCGTTCAGAACCGCCTCGGTCAGTCCGGCGTTGCCGATCATGACCACCGGCTTGAGGCCGTGGGCCTGGGCCTTGAGAAACTTGCGCTGTTGCGGCGTCAGTACCAGCATGTGAATCTCCAAAAAACGGACTTCGCGCATTCGGGCGAAGTCAAAAGGCGGCCATACTACATGAAAAGACAAGCCAAAACCCACGCCTGGCATCACCAGCACGTCAATGACTTCTATGTCAAACAGGCCAACGAGCAGGGCTGGCGTTCGCGTGCGGCATTCAAGTTGCTGGAGATCGACGACAAGGACCATTTGCTGAGGCCGGGCGCACTGGTGGTCGATCTGGGCTGCGCGCCTGGCGGCTGGTGCCAGGTGGCAGTGGAACGGATGAAGGGCCAGGGCCGCATCGTCGGTATCGACCTGCTGGAGTGTGTCGGCATGAACAATGTCACCTTTATTCAGGGTGACTTTACCGAGGATGCGGCCCTGGCCGAACTGGAGTCGGCCGTCGACGGGAAAAAACTGGACCTTGTGCTTTCCGATATGGCCCCCAATATAAGCGGCGTGGACTCGTCAGATCAGGCCAAAAGCTATTACCTGGCCGAACTGGCACTGGATTTCGCCGGTCGGCATCTGAAGCCGGAAGGTGCCTTCCTGATCAAGGTGTTTCAGGGCGCGGGCTTCGAGGACTATGTCCGGTTGCTGCGCCAGGTATTTTCGACAGTGGCGGTGCGCAAGCCCAAGGCTTCGCGTGATCGCAGCCGGGAGGTATACCTGTTGGGAAAAGGCCTTAAGTGAGCGTGGCTATCACCTCGATAGATTGCCTGAACGATCGGTTTGGGATAGGGTCTGATTATTGATTGCGTAAGCACGCAAAGGAATCGAAGTGAACAGCTTAGTAAAAAATATTGCCATCTGGTTAGTCATCGCCCTCATCCTGATGACGGTGTTCAACCAGTTTGGTCAGCACCAGGCCGCCCAGAGTCAGGTCGACTATTCCCAGTTTCTGGATGACGTGAAGCAGGGCGTGGTGACCAAGGTTTCCATCGAGAACCATATCGTGCGCGGGGTCCGGTCCGACGGCAGCCATTTCACGACCTATGCGCCGTCCGATCCCTGGATGGTGTCCGATCTGCTCAAGGCTGGCGTGGCGGTTCAGGCCAAGCCGGAAGAAGAGCCGTCGATGTTGATGAACATCTTCGTATCCTGGTTCCCTATGCTCCTGCTGATCGGGGTCTGGGTCTTCTTCATGCGCCAGATGCAGGGTGGCGGCAAGGGCGGTGCGTTCTCGTTCGGCAAGAGCAAGGCCCGAATGCTCGACCAGGAAACCAATAACATTACCTTCGCGGATGTTGCCGGTTGCGACGAAGCCAAGGAAGAAGTGAGCGAACTGGTCGAGTTCCTGCGCGACCCGTCCAAGTTCCAGAAGCTGGGTGGTCGCATCCCGCGCGGGGTGCTGATGGTCGGTTCGCCTGGTACGGGTAAAACGCTGTTGGCCAAAGCCATTGCCGGCGAGGCCAAGGTGCCGTTCTTCTCCATCTCCGGTTCCGACTTCGTCGAGATGTTCGTCGGCGTCGGCGCGGCCCGCGTGCGCGACATGTTCGAGCAGGCCAAGAAGTCCGCGCCCTGCATCATCTTCATCGACGAAATCGACGCGGTCGGTCGCCAGCGCGGCGCCGGCCTCGGCGGCGGCAACGACGAACGCGAGCAGACCCTGAACCAGCTGCTGGTCGAGATGGACGGCTTCGAGGGCAATGTCGGCGTCATCGTCATCGCCGCCACCAACCGGCCGGACGTGCTCGACCCGGCCCTGATGCGTCCGGGTCGATTCGACCGCCAGGTGGTGGTGCCGCTGCCCGACATCCGGGGCCGCGAGCAGATCCTCATGGTCCACATGCGCAAGGTGCCGATGGCGACCGACGTGAAGGCTGACATCATCGCCCGCGGGACGCCCGGCTTTTCTGGCGCCGATCTGGCCAACCTGGTCAACGAGGCCGCCCTGTTTGCCGCCCGCTCCAACAAACGCGTGGTCGACATGGACGATTTCGAACGCGCCAAGGACAAGATCATGATGGGTGCCGAGCGCCGCTCCATGATCATGCCCGAGGAAGAGCGCCGCAACACGGCCTATCACGAGTCCGGCCACGCCGTGGTGGCGCGATCGCTGCCCAAGACCGATCCGGTGCACAAGGTCACCATCATTCCGCGCGGTCGCGCCCTGGGCGTGACCATGCAGTTGCCGACCGAGGACCGCTACAGTCAGGACAAGGTGCGCCTGTTGTCGACCATCTGCGTACTGTTCGGCGGCCGGATCGCCGAAGAGATCTTCATGAACCAGATGACCACCGGCGCCTCGAACGACTTTCAGCGCGCCACCGATCTGGCCCGACGCATGGTCACCCAATGGGGCATGTCCGACAGCCTGGGCACCATGGTCTATGGCGAGGAAGAGGGCGAAGTCTTCCTGGGCCGTTCGGTCACCACCCACAAGAGTGTGTCCGAGGCGACCCTGCAGCGGGTCGATACCGAAGTGCGGCGGATCATCGATGAACAATATGCCCGCGCCCGCAAGATCATCGAGGACAACCGGGACAAGATCGAGGCCATGACCCATGCCCTGCTGGAATGGGAAACCATCGACGCCGAGCAGATCGACGACATCATGAATGGCCTTTCGCCGCGTCCGCCCAAGCCGTCTTCGCAACCGCCGGTTCGTTCCAGCGGCGGTGATGCCCCTGGGGCACCGGCGGCGCCAACCGGGAAACCAGCGGAAGAGGCCTGATCAATTCAGTGACCGTGAGGCGTGACGAGTGACGGGTAACACCAGCCCGCTCGTCGCGCCGATTCCCCGTCCCGTGCTTGCTTCCACCGATCGTCCACTGGTCATGGGTATCGTCAACGTGACCCCGGACTCCTTCTCTGACGGTGGCTGTTTCATCGATCCCAGGTTTGCTGTCGCTCATGCTCACCGGCTGGTCGAGGAGGGGGCTGATATCCTCGATATCGGCGGCGAATCGACCCGCCCCGGCGCGCAGCCGGTTTCACCGCAGGAAGAACTCGACCGGGTCATGCCGGTGCTGGAGGGCGTGCGTGGCCTGGGCGTGCCGGTGTCGGTCGACACCATGAAGCCGGCCGTCATGCGTGCGGCGATCGAAGCTGGCGCGGCCATGATCAATGACGTCTACGGTTTTCGCGCGCCGGGTGCGTGGGCGGCAGTCAAGGACAGCGCTTGCGCCCTGTGCATCATGCACATGCGGGGCGAGCCCCGCACCATGCAGGATGACCCCCATTACGACGATGTGGTGGCAGAGGTGGAATCGTTTCTACTTGATCGGCTCGCCTCGGCGAAGGCGGCGGGCATCGCCCATGAGCGGGTTTATATCGATCCCGGTTTCGGTTTTGGCAAGACCCTGGGCCATAATCTCGCCCTGCTGCGCGCCTTGTCCAGTCTGGCCAGATTGGGCCCGGTGCTGGTCGGGCTGTCGAGGAAACGGATGATCGGCGCGTTGACCGGACGGGATCTCCAGGACCGCATGGCCGGCAGTCTGGCGGCGGCGATCCGGGCAGTGGAGAATGGCGCCCGGATCGTGCGGGTGCACGATGTCAAAGAAACGGTTGATGCATTGAAAGTGTGGGAGGCGAGCAAATGAGCAGAAAGTATTTCGGCACCGATGGCGTGCGCGGCAAGGTGGGCGAGGCCCCGATTACCCCCGATTTCGTCATGCGCCTGGGCTATGCGGCCGGCAAGGTGCTGGTTGCGGCTGAACATGAGTCGATGCATGGTGATCGGCCGGCCGTACTGATCGGCAAGGACACCCGGGTATCCGGCTACATGCTTGAGTCGGCGCTCGAGGCCGGGCTTACCGCAGCGGGCGTCGATGTGCGCCTGACCGGCCCGATGCCGACGCCCGGCATCGCCTACCTGACCCGTGCGCTACGCCTGCAGGCCGGGGTGGTCATATCCGCCTCGCACAATCCCTATGACGACAACGGGATCAAGTTCTTTTCCGCCGCCGGCACCAAGTTGCCGGACGAGATCGAACTGGCCATCGAGGCGGCCCTGGATGAGCCGATGGTGACCGCGCCGTCCAAGGGGCTGGGCAAGGTCAAGCGGCTCGACGATGCGGCCGGCCGCTATATCGAATTCTGCAAGAGCACGTTTCCCAATGACATGGACCTGCGCGGCATGCGCATCGTGGTCGACTGCGCCAACGGCGCGGCCTATCACGTTGCCCCGCCGGTATTGCATGAACTGGGGGCCGACGTGATCGCCATCGGCAACCATCCGGATGGCTTCAACATCAATCACGCCTGTGGTGCGACCCATCCGGCTAACCTGGCCAAGGCGGTGCTCAAGCACAAGGCCGACATCGGGATTGCCCTGGACGGTGACGGTGACCGGCTGATGATGGTTGATGCCAACGGCCAAATCGCCGACGGCGACCGTCTCCTGTACGCCATTGCCCGTCATCTGAAGGAACACAGCTGGTTGAAGGGCGGAGTGGTTGGCACCCTGATGACCAACCTCGGCACCGAGACGGCCTTGCGCGCGCTCGGCTGCGATTTCCGGCGCGCCAAGGTGGGCGACCGCTACGTGCTGGAAATGCTCAAGGAACACGGTTGGCAGCTGGGCGGCGAGACCTCGGGCCACATCCTGTGCCTGGACAAGCACACCACGGGCGATGGCATCGTCTCCGCGCTCCAGGTGCTGGAAGCCTTGCGCCGTTCGGGACGCACGCTCGCCGACACCATGCGCGACTGCCCCATCTTCCCTCAGGTCATGATCAATGTGCAGGTGACCAAGGGGTTCAAGCTGAATGGCCAGCCCGAGATCAGCCAGTCGGTGCTGGAAGTAGAGAACGAACTTGGCGACAGCGGCCGGGTGGTGTTGCGCGCTTCCGGCACCGAACCGCTGATCCGGGTCATGGTCGAGGGCCGAGATGATGTTCAGGTCCAGCGCTGTGCCGAGCGCATCGCCGATGCGGTGCGCGCCGTGGCAGTGGGGTAAGGCGCTACGGCGCAGTGTCAGGCAGATCGGACACCGCCAGGCGACGCATGATCGGCGCACGCTTGGTGTTGTGACCGCCCATCCGGGTCAGCACCCCGCTCAGGAAGCGGGTGGTTTCGACGATGTAAGGCCCCTTGTTGAGCATGACGCATTCGGCCCGGGCCGACAGCGCCGCATCGGAAACCTCGGCGCGCGAGGGAATACCCCGCTTGGCCATGGTTTCCAGCACCTGCGTCGCCCAGATCACCGGCACATGCGCCGCCTCGCATAGCCAGAGTATCTCTTCCTGGACTTCGGACAGTCGTTCGAAACCGACCTCCACGGCCAGATCGCCCCGCGCCACCATCACTCCCAGAGGCGGGTTGCGCAGGCCCGCGAGCAGGATTTCCGGCAGATGCTCGAAGCCCTGACGGGTCTCGATCTTGACGATGGTGCCGAGATGGGTGGTCTTGAGCGCCTGCAGCTCATGGTGCAGATCGGTCAGGTCTTCGGGGCAACGCACGAAGGATAGGCCGACCGTATCCACATGCGGCGCCAGGATCGCCAAATCGGCCTTGTCCTTGTCGGTCAGGGCGGGAATCGCGAGATCGGTGTCCGGCAGGTTGATGCCCTTCTCGGGGCGCAACTTGCTCCCCTGCGGCGAGGCATGGCTGATTTCCACGGTGATGACATGGTCGCGATTCTCCAGGATGCGGCCGCCAATCCGGCCATCATCGAACCAGATGGCCTGGCCCGGCAGGGCCGCGTCGAATACCGCGTCCAGGGTGCAGGGGATGGACGCGGCCCGGATCAACCGGCCGGCCTCGTCATGCTGGGCCATGGCGCCAGGCTGAGTTTCGGTGGTGACCAGCAGCTTGTCGCCGATTTGGAGCAGGATGGGCAGACATACATCCGGCAAGGGACCTACCGTGCCCGATGCGATGAGCTCGTCGCCCCGGTAAAGCTGGGCCTCGCTGTCATCGGGGATAAATCCGCGCTGGAAGCAGTGGGCCAGCCAGGAATTGCCGAAACGTTCCTTCAGGCGCAGCTGCCGACGGGCACCGCGGCTGTCTTCCACTTCCATGATGTCCTTGGCATTGGCGGCCTGGATCAGGCGGTCTTCCATCGGCAGGGTGGCATCCACATCCAGGATCGGCGCTTCCGGATGGTCGCGTGGCGTCAGCCAGATCCGGGCCGGGGCGGTGACCCGGCCCCAGGCGTCGCGCTGGGTCTTGAATTCCACCAGGCGGCCGATGGGTTCGATCTCGCCGGTGCGCAACTTGGGGCCTGGCAGGTCGGCGTGAATCCGGCACTTGCGATTGGTGGCCTGTTCTGCAGCGCGCAGGTTGTGGATCATCGCCAGCCATTGGTCCGGGCCGTCGTGGGCGCAATTGATGCGGACGATGTCCATGCCCGCATCCAGCAGATCGCGCAGCAATTGGGGCTGGCTCGCCGCCTCTGAGGGCAGGGTGACCATGATGTGGCTGCTGTGGGCCTCGGAGGGGGTGCCAAGGAGGGTTCTGGCATGGGCTCTCAGCAGGGCGTCGCCAGCATGGATGTTTACGCCGTCATGACTGGTCTGGTCTGGTGCCGGTTTTCCGGCCAGGGCATGCAAAGCGTGGAGGACGGCATCCAGGCTGGCCAGGGTATGCGCCTCGGAGCGGGCCAGCCGGCTCAGGCCGATCAGGGCCAGTTGCTGTTGCAGTTCGCGGATGTCGTGCTGCCTGAGCGACAGGTAATGCAGGAGGTTGCGGGCACTGTTGCGGTGACTTTCCGGAATGGCCTCGATGGCATCGATATGGCTGCGTTCCAGTTCGAGGGCGTACTGGCGTATGCCGGCAAGGACCGGGATCAGTCGGGAGGCGATAGCTTGGGTAGTTGGCATCTATTGGGGCCGGCGGTCGAAATATGGATCGATATTTTCGACCAGCAAGATAGCACCCCAATATGTACGGGAGATGACAGTTGTAACAATTGGAACTGCCGGGTTCACTCCGGAAACGTGCCTCCGGGGTGAACGGGTTCAGCCAGCCTGGCCGTTCAGAAAGTGCTTGGCATAGGCCGGACTGACCTTCTGCATCGGCAGCAGGATCAGGATGTCGGCAGTGTTGAAGTCGGGGTCCCAGGCCGGTTCGCCGCAGACATAGGCACCGGCGCGCAGGTAGCCCTTGATCAGCGGCGGGATGATGGGCGCGGCTTCATTGCTCAGCGCTTCGAGCGGCAGCGGGCAGCGCGGGAAGACCCGCCATTCCACCGGTGCCAGGTGTTTTTCCCTGACCGCGTGCCAGACGCCGGCGGCGTTGTGGCCACCATCCTGCATGGCGATGCTGGCGCAGCCCATCAGGTAGTCGTAGCCGTTTTCCATCATGTAGCTGGCCAGGCCGGACCAGAGCAGGGTGATGGCGCCGCCGCTGCGGTAGTCGGGATGCACGCAGGAGCGGCCGATCTCGACCATGCGCTCGCGCAGATGGCCCAGGCGGGTCAGATCGAATTCATGGTCGGAATAGAAGCTGCCCAGTTTTTTGGCGGCGTCCGGGCTCAGGATGCGGTAGGTGCCAACCACTTCGCCGCTGTCCATGTCGCGCACCAGGAGGTGCTCGCACCAGGCGTCGTACAGGTCGATGTCCAGGCCGGGCTCAGGCGTGTCCAGACGGGCGCCCATCTCCTCGGCGAAGACCTGCCAGCGCAGGCGCTGGGCCTCGCGGATTTCGCTCCGGCTGGTGGCCAGGCTGACTTGAAAATGGCGCTTGCGGCGTCCTTCTTCAACCTGTAGTCCAGATTGCATCATCGTCATTTCCTTCTCGGTCATCAATGCTGACAAATCTAGGTCTTGGCCGTGACAGTTGCGTGAAACGATGATGAAAAATTGGTTACTGCGGGAGGGTTTTGTAATCAGGCGGCTTCCGCCCGGGGACCGGCGAAGGCTTGCTGTGCCTGGCGCCGCTCCACGAACAGGCTGTTGCCGGGTAGCTTCTTGGCCTGCTTCTTGGCCATGCTGGCAGCGCCTGCGACTTCATGATGGGAGCCGTATTCATCCGGGTTGACGGGGACCACGCCAATGGACAGGCTGGGCAGGGGATGAAACACGGTGCGACCGCAGCGGTCCTCGCTGAAGTAGCCGCCGTCCGCCAGATGACGTTGCTCGAAGCCATTGCGGCTGGTGCTGGCGAATCGGTCCAGGATGGCCTGACAGCGCTGTTCCCAGTCTTCGCTGCGGAACAGGATGAAAAAATCGTCGCCGCCAATGTGGCCCAGGAAGTCGCAGCTGGTATTGATCTCATCCTTGAGTATGCCGGCTAGCAACAGGATGATTTCGTCGCCACGGTCATAGCCGTAGATGTCGTTGAAGGGCTTGAAGTTGTCCAGGTCGAAATAGGCGGCGCAAAAGGGAGTGCCGTCGTCCAGCAGTTGCTGGATATGGTTGCTTATCGGGACATTGCCCGGCAACAGGGTCAGTGGATTGGAATAGCGTGCGGCGGTGACCTGCAATTGCATGATCACTTCCATCAGGTCGTAGCCCGAGCCCAGTCCGATATATAGGCCGTTTTCAGTGATGATGAAGCCGTCGGTGAAAGTGGCCTTGCCCTTGCCGATGACCAGTTTGCTGAGTTCCTCCACCGGCGTCGACTTGTCCACGATCAGCGGATTGGGGTCCATGAACTGGGTGCAGGTGCGCCGACCGTGCAGCTCGCGCACGAACACGCGGGAGAAGTGGTCGACCAGGGCATAGCGGTTGATCAGGCCGATGGGACGGCCGTTCTCGACCACGGCCAGCGCATGCAGCAGGGGATAGGACTTGAACAGGTCGAGGGCGATTTCATTGTTGACGCTGGGATGCAGGCTGGGCGCATCGATCAGCAGCTTGTTGGTCTGGATCAGGAATGATGAGGTGGCCTGGCCGCGGCCTGATGCGGATGACTTGATGGCGTCGATGGCGTCGATGCTGACTCCAGGGGCCGGGTTGCTTGGCCGGGCGATGAAATAACCCTGGCCAAGACTGATCCCGAGGTCGCGCATGACGACGAATTCGGCCCGGGTTTCGATCCCCTCGGCAATCAGTCTGGCGCCTGAATTGACCGCGATCTGCTGCAATGAGCGGACGAACTGCAACTTGACCGGGTCCTGGTTGATGCCCGAGGTGAAGTGCTTGTCGATCTTGACGTAATTGGGGCGGTGCTCGGACCAGCGGCGCAGGCTGGAATAGCCTTCGCCCAAGTCGTCCAGGGCAAAGCGGAAGCCGTGTTCCCGGTATCGGTTCAGACAGTCGCCCTGATCGCTCATCTCGTCCGGATTGCTGTCCTCGGTCAGCTCGATGACCACCCGTTCCGGCGGCAACTGATGCGTCTTCAGGATGAGCAACAGCCGGTCCAGCGTAGGAGTGCTGCAGCTTACGAAGCGCGGCGAGAGGTTGATGAACAGATTGGCATCGAGTTTCAGGCGGGAGAAGTCCCCGATGATCACCTCGATGCACAGGATCTCCATCTCGGCCCTCAGGCCGGCCAGGTCCGCAGCCTTGAGCAGGGCGAGGGGCGAATGCTGCATGCTGTCCGACGGACCGCGAATCAGGCCTTCGTAGCCATGGATATGGCCGGTGTCCAGATCCAGTATCGGCTGGAACAGCGATTGCAGGCGACGGTGGAGCAGGATATCGCGGACGATCTTATCCATGGCCGGTTTCTAGTAGTGTTGTATCAGCCCCGACCCTAGACGATGAATTTGACGGTTTGATGAAATTGATCGGCCGCATTCATTGTTCTGTCATATTTCGGCGTCAGCATTTGGCCCATGCCGAATGTCCGCTCCATCTTTCTTTCCGACATCCATCTGGGCACCCGCGCCTGTCAGGCCGACCGACTGCTGGATTTCCTGCGCGAATACTCTTCCGAACACCTGTTTCTGGTCGGCGATATCATCGATTTCTGGTCCATGAGCCGCAGCGTGCAATGGAGCTCGGCCCAGAATACGGTAATCCAGAAGGTGCTGCGCCGGGCCCGACATGGCGACAAGGTGGTGTTCATCCCCGGCAACCACGACGAGGCCCTGCGCGAATACGGCGGGGTGGCCTTTGGCGACATCCTGGTGGAACAGGAGTACATCCACGTCACGGCCGATGGCAAGCGTTTCCTGTTGATCCATGGTGACGAGTTCGACCAGGTGACCCGCTATCACAAGTGGGTGGCGGTGCTGGGCGACATGGCCTACAACATCCTGGTCCGGATCAACGGCTGGCTGTCGTGGATCCGCCGCCACCTGGGCAAGCCAGGCTACTGGTCGCTGGCCGGCTATGCCAAGCGCAAGGTCAAGAGCGCGCTGGAGTTCATCTTCGATTTCGAGCATTCGGTGATCCGAAACGTTCGGGACCGCGGCCTGGACGGCGTGATCTGCGGCCATATCCACTGGGCAGCGATCAAGGAAGTCGATGGCCTGACCTATATCAATTGCGGCGACTGGGTCGATTCCTGCACTGCCATCGTCGAGCATTTTGATGGCCGTCTTGAGCTGGTCGACTGGGATGGCATATCGCGCAGTCTGGCGGTGGCAGGTCAGGCCATGCGGGACGAGGCAGCATTGCAGGAGCGCGAGGCAGCGTGACGTTTCGTGTCCTGACGGTTTCCGATGTCTATTTTCCCCGGGTCAACGGTGTTTCCACTTCCATCGAAACCTTCCGTCAGGTACTGACTGACCATGACGTGACCATGCAGTTGGTGGTGCCGCGTTATGGCGAGGAGGCGGAACAGAAAGGCATCATCCGGGTCGGTGCGCGATCGATTCCACGTGATCCGGAGGACCGTCTTCTGGCCTGGAGCGAGACCCACAAAACGGTACTGGACCAGGCCCGGAACTGTGACTTGATCCATGTCCAGACCCCCTTCGTCGCCCACTATGCCGGGCACAAGGCAGCGCGGCGGCTGGACAAGCCAGTGATTGCCACTTATCACACCCTGTTCGAGGAATACCTGTTCCATTACGCGCCGTTTCTGCCCAGGGAGTGGCTCAGGGGCGCGGCCCGGCGTTTTTCCCGGACTCAATGCAATGACCTGGATGCCGTCATCGTGCCGTCGACCGCGATGCGCGACCGGCTGACCGAGTACGGCGTCACTGTGCCCATGCATGTGCTGCCGACCGGGATTCCGTTGTCGCGCTTCGCCGAGGGCGACCGTGCCCGGTTCCGGGAACTGCACGGCATCCCGGAGGCCCGGCCGGTGGTCCTGTTCGTCGGGCGGGTGGCACATGAAAAGAATATCGACTTCCTGATCGATGCCGTGGCCGAGGCCCGCCGGACGGTGCCGGAACTGCTGTTTCTGATCACTGGTGAGGGGCCGGCCGAGAAGGCCCTGCGGCGCAAGGCAGAGTCGCTGGGCATTGCTGATAACGTGCGCTTCCTGGGTTACATGGATCGCCAGCACGAACTGCCTGACTGCTATGCGGCGGCAGATGCCTTTGTTTTTGCCTCGCGGACCGAAACTCAGGGCCTGGTGTTGCTGGAAGCGATGGCGATGGGGCTGCCGGTGGTGGCGCTGGCGGCCATGGGTACCAAGGATATTCTCGGCCCGGGTCGGGGCGCGATCGCGCCGGCTGACGATGTGGCCGAATTCGCCCAGGCCATCAGCCGCCTGATGCAGGATCCGGTGCTGAGGCAGCGGTTGTCGGTGGAGGCGCGGGACTATGCCCTGGAATGGGCCGACGACCGGATGGCCGCCCGGCTGGCGACGCTGTACCGCAGCCTCAGTTGAAGCCCAGCTTGCGGATCGAGGCTTCCTGCGCCGCCTCGCGCTCGCTGACCACGCGCTGATAAAACCCCTCCAGACGCTGAAAGATTTCATCCCAGGAAATGCTCAATGCCGTTTCCCGCGCCTGCTGGCCGATGCGGACGAGGGCCTCGGGATGCGCGGCCAGCCATTCTGCCTCGCGGATGAAATCGGCTTCGCGCTCGAACCCGACCTTCAGACCGTTGTCGCCATGGCGGATGAACTCTGCCGCAGCGGCATAATCGTAGCCCAGCACCGGCAGGCCGCTGGCCATGGCCTCGATCAGGACATTGCCGAAGGTTTCGGTGGTGCTGGGAAACAGGAAGGTGTCGGCCGAGGCGTAATGCTGCGCCAGATCTTCGCCGCTGCGCGGACCGCAAAACACGAAACGCGGATAGGTCGAGCGCAGCTGTGCCAGTTCCGGCCCGTCGCCAACCAGGACCAGCCGGGCATCGGGGCGGATACGCTCGATGGCTTCGAAGGCCCGAACCAGCAGGCCCAGATTTTTCTCCGGCGCGATGCGGCCGACATAGACCGCGGCGAAACCGGTTTCGGCTACGCCCCATTGTTTGCGCATGTCCTGGCTGCGCCGGGTCGGGTTGAATAACTGGTTGTTGACGCCGCGAGCCAGCACTTCGACGTTACGGTAACCTGCCAGCGCCAGTTCATCGCGCAGCTTGAGGGTGGGCACCAGGGTCAGCCGGGCCTGGTTATGAAACTTGCGCAGGTAGGCATAGATCGGCTTCTTCAGCCAGCTGAAACCATAGTGACTGCTGTAACTGTGAAAATTGGTATGAAATCCGGCCAGCACCGGGATGCGCAGCTTGGTGGCGGCGGCCAGTGCGGACCAGCCCAGCGGGCCTTCGGTAGCAATGTGAACCACGTCCGGGCGACGCAGGGTCCATAACTTGGATAGCAGTCGCTTGGCTGGCAGGCCGATGTTGAGCCCGGAGTAATTGGGGATCGGGATGCCCGGTCGAAGTATCTGTTCGAGATTGGCCACATCTTCCGGCAGCGGTTCGTTGCCCTGGCGGGGCCGGATCAGCTGGACCTGATGATCACGGGTTTGCAGGGCGGCGACGATCTGGCCGATGGTCATGGCCACGCCGTTGATTTCCGGGGGATAGGTTTCCGTGACCAGAGCCACCCGCAAGCGGCGGCGGTTGACAGGGAGTTGTTCCAGCAGGAGGTCGGCAGCATGCATGGAACGACACGATGCCGCTGTAACGTGACAAACGCATGACATGCGGGTTTTTGAATCGATGTCCGGACAGGTATGTTGCGCCAGTTCTACGCGGGTTGCCCCTGGTCTTGAATGGGTGAATTTATTACAAAATTAATAATTTCGTAATATACCGCCTCTAGGATGATCGACTGTCGCAACTGCTGCGTCATATCCCGTTTCTATCTATGAGGATTTCAAATATGTTTGCTTCCAAACGCGCTTTCTTCAAGCTGGCTGGCGTGGCCGCCGCCATGGCCGTCAGTGCCGCCGCTTTCGCTACCGACATCACCGGGGCCGGCTCATCCTTCGCGCTTCCCTCCTACACCAAGTGGGCCGAAGCCTACAAGACGATCGGCAACGTCAACGTCAACTATCAGGGCATTGGCTCTGGCGGTGGCATCAAGCAGATCAAGGCCAAGACCGTCGACTTCGCCGGTACCGATGCGCCTCTGACTGAAGCCGACCTTGATGCATCGCATCTGGTCCAGTTCCCCAGCGAAATGGGTGGCGCCACCATCGTGGTGAACATTCCCGGCGTCAAGTCCGACCAACTGAAGCTGGACGGCGCGACCACCGCTGACATCTTCCGCGGTGCCATCACCAAGTGGAACGACCCGGCTATCGCCAAGCTGAACAAGGGCGTCAAGCTGCCTGACCTGGCCATCACCGTTTGCTACCGTTCCGATGCGTCCGGCACCACCTTCATGACCTCGAACTATCTGGCCAAGCAATCCGAAGCCTTCAAGAAGGATGTCGGCGCCGGCACCTCCGTCAATTGGCCCGCCAACGGCGTGGGTGGCAAGGGCAACCCTGGCGTGGCTGCCAACGTGCAGAAAATCGCTGGTGCCATCGGTTATGCCGACTATCCGGATGCCAAGAAATCCGGCCTGACCTTCGTTTCCCTGAAGAACAAGGACGGCCATTTCATTGCCCCGACCCAGAAGGCCATGGCCGCCGCCGCGACCCATGCCGATTTCAAGACCAAGACCATGGCCCCCGATCTGCTGGACATGCCCGGCAAGGATTCCTGGCCCATCGTCAGCGCGACCTATGTGCTGAGCTATGAGCAGGGCGATCCCGCCAAGCAGAAGGCCGTCAAGGATTTCTTCACCTGGTCCCTGAACCATGGCCAGAAGCTGGCCGAGGATCTGGGCTATGTTGCTCTGCCCGCTTCGGTTGTGAAGCTGGTTGAAGTCCGCATGGCTGAAATGAAGTAATTCGGTAGTCGTATTGCAATCCGGGAGTGCCTGGCATTCCCGGATTTTCTACGGTAGTAGTCTGCCAACTTGCAGACTGCTACCGTAGAACCCGAAACAAGGATATGGACGATATCAAAATGAGTGACGTATCGACTCACACCCAGGCTCCGGATGAGCAGGCCAAACGGGTCCGGATGTTCAAGCTGCAAGATCTGGCTTTCCATCAGGTTACGATGCTGTTTGCCATGATCGTGCTGGCGGTGTTGGTCGGTATCCTGGTATCGCTGGGTCATCAGGCTACCCCGGCGTTCAAGGAGTTCGGCTGGGGTTTCATCTGGGGTAATGTCTGGAGCGTTCCGGACGAGAAGTTCGGCGCCCGGATTGCCATCTACGGGACATTGGTGACCTCGTTCATCGCCCTGCTGTTCGCGGTGCCGATCAGCTTCGGCATCGCCCTGTTTCTGACCGAGACCTGCCCGGCCTGGCTGCGTCGGCCGCTGGGTACGGCAATCGAATTGCTGGCCGGCGTGCCGTCGATCGTGTTCGGTATCTGGGGCCTGTTTATCTTCGCACCGCTGTTTTCAGAACACATACAGCCCTTTCTCCAGAATACGCTGGGCAAGATTCCAGTCATTGGCGGTCTGTTTTCCGGGCCACCCATCGGTATCGGCATCCTGACTGCCAGTATCGTATTGGCCCTGATGGTGATCCCGTTCATCGCCTCGGTGATGCGCGACGTGTTCGAGACCGTTCCGCCGGTGCTGAAAGAGTCGGCCTACGGCATCGGTTGTACGACCTGGGAAGTAGTCACCAACATCGTCTTACCCTACACCCGGGTCGGCGTGATCGGCGGCATCATGCTTGGACTGGGGCGTGCCTTGGGCGAGACCATGGCGGTCACCTTCGTGATCGGCAACTCCAACCGGATGCCGGGCAGCCTGTTCGCGCCTGGCAGTTCGATTGCATCGACCCTGGCCAATGAATTCGGCGAGGCCGAGCCCGGGCTGCATATCTCGTCCTTGTTCGCGCTTGGTCTGCTGCTGTTCGTCATCACCTTCTTCGTGCTGGCTCTGTCACGCTGGTTGATCCACAGCGGCACCAAGAAACAAGGCAAGTAGGAGTCTCTGGAATGGATTTATATACCCGTCGCACCTGGATGAATCGCATCGGTATTAGTTTGTCCTTGCTGGCCATGGCCCTTGGTTTGGTAGCCTTGCTCTGGATTCTCTGGACGCTTTTTTCCAAGGGCATTTCAGCACTCGACTGGGGCTTTTTTACTGAAGATGCGCCTGGTCCCGGCACCCCTGGCGGCGGCCTGCGCAATGCCATCGTCGGCAGCGGCCTGATCCTTCTGGTTACCACTTTCGTTTCGACCCCCTTCGGTATTCTGGCCGGAGTCTATCTGGCCGAATTTGGCGACAAATCCAAGTTCGCCGCGATCACCCGCTTCGTGACCGACATCATGCTGTCGGCGCCCTCCATCGTCATCGGCTTGTTTGTCTACGCGCTGGTGGTCGTCAACTCTGGAGGGTTTTCAGGCTGGGCGGGCTCGATCGCACTGTCGTTGATCGCCATCCCGGTTGTGGTCCGCACTACCGAGAACATGCTCAGGCTGGTGCCCACCAGTCTACGTGAAGCCGCGTTTGCCTTGGGTGCTCCCCACTGGCAGGTCTCGCTCAAGATCACCTTGCGTGCGGTCAAGGCGGGCGTGGTAACTGGTGTATTGCTGTCCATCGCGAGGGTTACGGGTGAAACCGCGCCGCTGCTGTTCACGGCACTGAACAATCAGTTCTTCAGTACCAATATGGCCAAACCGATCGGTAACCTCCCGGTTTTGATCTTCCAGTTCGGTATGAGTCCCTACGATCGATGGGTCAATCTTGCCTGGGGCGGCTCGCTGCTAATTGCGCTGTTCGTGCTGGCCGTAAACGTTGGGGCACGCATCATGTTCCGCCAGAAATCAACATCCCATTAATTTCACCCTCCGGAGCACAGTTAATGTCTCAACAATTCACCCTGCCCGGCGAGGAAATCGCCCTGGAAATCAGAAATCTGGATTTCTATTACGGAACCTTCAAGGGTTTGAAGGAAGTCAACCTGGACATCGCCAAGAACAAGGTGACCGCTTTCATCGGCCCGTCCGGCTGCGGCAAGTCGACCCTGCTGCGGACCTTCAACCGCATGTATGACCTGTACCCAGGTCAGCGCGCCGAAGGCCAGATCAACTTCCACGGCAAGAATCTGCTCGACAAGAAGCAGGACGTGAACATGATGCGGGCCAAGATCGGCATGGTGTTCCAGAAGCCGACTCCGTTTCCGATGACCATTTATGAAAACATCGCCTTCGGCGTTCGTCTGTACGAGAGACTCTCCAATTCGGAAATGAACGACCGGGTCGAATGGGCCTTGCGTAAGGCGGCACTTTGGGACGAGGTCAAGGATAAACTGGGTCAAAGTGGCCTGTCATTGTCCGGCGGCCAGCAACAGCGTCTGTGCATTGCCCGGGGCGTTGCGGTCAAGCCTGAAATCGTTCTGCTCGACGAGCCTACCTCAGCTCTGGACCCGATCTCTACCGCCAAGGTTGAAGAACTGGTCAATGAGCTCAAGTCCGAATACACGATTGCAATCGTGACCCATAACATGCAGCAGGCGGCGCGTATCTCCGACTACACGGCCTTCATGTATCTGGGGGAACTGATCGAATTCGGCAAGACCGATGAGCTATTCGTTAAGCCCAAGGTCAAGCAGACCGAGGACTACATCACAGGTCGATTCGGTTAATAATAAGTTGTCGCGGTCGTCATAAAATTGTAACCGTCTGTTGTTCCGTTTATGGGTATCATTCCTCCGCTTATAGAGCGGTGGAGTTGCCGCATAACCACGGAAGAGCAAGATGGCTAACGCAATCAAATGCATAGCGAAATATATAAAGCGCAATCCGGGCGACGATGACGTCACGGTGTTGCGCGATTTCTGCAGTGCTCTCGAACAGAAATCCTCGTTCGAAATGGAGCGCCTGTTCGGCATGAAGTCCAAACCATTTGAACTGGCCCTGGCCTTGCTGGATGAATGGAAGTTTGATCGGCACGTCGCCGAACGCCGGTTGCAGAAATACCTGGACCGGGACGAAGACTGATCCGCATCATTTTGCCGGAGATCTTTCGGCATCAAACACCGATAAGCCATAGCCCGTAGGATTGACCATACCGGGCTAAACAGCTAACATCGCCGCCTTTCTTGATAGGGAAAACTCATGCGACGCACACTTGTTGCCGGCAATTGGAAAATGCACGGCACCTTGGCCGAGAACGAGGCTCTAATGACGGCTATCCTGGCCGGTATGGTCGACGCCAAGGCTCAAGTGGCAGTATGTGTTCCATATCCATACCTTGCTCAGGCGCAGTCCAAACTGACCGGCACTACCGTTGCCTGGGGGGCGCAAAACCTCAGTCAGTATGGTAAGGGCGCATACACCGGTGAAGTGTCCGCCACCATGCTCAATGATTTCGGCTGCAAGTACGTTATCGTTGGTCACTCAGAGCGGCGCGCCCTGTATGGCGAGTCGGATGAACTGGTTGCCGAGAAATATGCTGTCGCCCAAGCGGCGGGCCTGATCCCCATCCTGTGCGTGGGCGAGACTTTGGCTGAGCGTGAGGCCAATGTCACAGAGCAAGTCGTTGGTCGTCAGATCGATGCCGTGTTGAGCAAGTACGGGGTTGCGTCGCTGGCCAAGGCGGTGATCGCGTATGAGCCGGTCTGGGCCATTGGAACCGGTGTGACTGCCTCTCCTGAACAGGCGCAGGCTGTCCATGCCTACATCCGGACCAAGATTCGCAGTCTGGACGCGGCTGTGGCGGATAATTTGATCATTCAATACGGTGGTAGCGTCAAGGCAGCCAATGCAGCTGTCTTGTTCTCCCAGCCGGATATCGACGGTGGCTTGATCGGCGGCGCTGCGCTCAACGCCGAAGAGTTTCTGGCCATCTGCAAGGCAGGTTGAGGACGATATGGAATTTGCAATCTGGGTTGTGCATGTGTTGGTGGCGATGGCACTGGTTGGTTTGGTGCTGCTTCAGCATGGCAAAGGTGCTGACATGGGTGCCGCATTCGGCAGCGGTGCCTCGGGCAGCCTGTTTGGTGCCAGCGGTTCGGCCAACTTTCTTAGTCGGACTACAGCCGCTCTGGCGGCCCTGTTTTTCCTGACCAGCATGAGCTTGACCTACTTCGCAGGCAGAAGTCATGCGCCGGTCATTGCCAAGCCGGTCGCATTACCGGTTCAGCCAGCCGCGGCGCCAGCTTCTCCAGCGGCTACGCCGAATCCGCCAGCTGCACTGAAGCCGGCTGCATCTAAACCGGCTGCATCTAAACC